>DASPUY010000084.1:0-7920 GCA_035622655.1 Polyangiaceae bacterium | reverse complement strand
AATCTGTCCGACCCCCGCGACGAAGACGACCTCCCCCTCGCTCGTCAGCTCGGCGGAAAGGGCGACGCTGTGGCCGTTGGTATTGGCATCCGAAGGCACTCGGAGCTCGAGGGCCACGGCGTCGCGACCGCGGTCCGAGCGCAAAGCGAGCTTGGCGTCGACCGTCGCATCCCCGAACGACAGCGCAATGGTGGCGGCGAGAGAATCCGTTCCGGAATGAAGGTCCTCGCGCGACAGGACGAGCGGGCGCCGGACTCCGTCCACCAGTACCGCAAGATCGATGTCGCGGCTGACCGAGGCGTCGTGGCTGCGCAGCGTCAGCTGCGAAGCCCCCGGGCGCAGCTCGAACGTCGCGTTGGCCGTCTCCAGGACGGGAACTGCTCGCGCTCTCGGCGTTCCCGGTCGGTGCGGCCCGATCGCATACGCCAGTCCGAACGCCACCAGCCCGGCAATGACGCCCATCGCGAGCCGCTCTCCGATGGACCGCTGGGCCGGCATCGACGCTCAGAGGATATCACTTGCGCGCTGCCCCCCGATGCATGCGATCCGTTCGTGCTCTCCGGCGATTGCCAGAGCGACGGTCAGAGCCGGGCGGCCGCCGAGCCCACTCTCTGCTCCCTCACCCCATTCGACGACCAGAAGGGATCCCTCGAGCCTGCGCTGGTACAGACCGAGGCGGGAAAGCTCGAGCGCGAGGTTCTCGCCGCGCACACGATAGAGGTCGACGTGGAGCAATGTCCCGATCGCACAGGGATATTCATTGACCAACGTGAACGTCGGGCTGGGGACCCGATCCGCAACGCCGAGGGCTCGGGCGATCGCTCGAGCCAGAAAGGTCTTTCCAGCTCCCAGGTCGCCGCTGAGGATGACGAGATCGCCCGGCGCGAGCACCCGCCCGATCTTCGCCCCCAGCTCCACGGAGTGTCTGCGCGTCGGAAGGCGATAAAGTCGCCGTCCTGAGTCGACGCCAACGCCGGCACCCGAGTGGCCGGCCGAGTCGCTCACGTGGCATCGGCCTCGGGTTGAGGCTCCTCGTCCGACCGCGATGGATCGATCTCGGGAGCGCCGGCCTCTGCGCCCCCGCCGGCCGGCTTTTCCTGACTCGAGGAGTCGGCGGACCCCCGGCTCTCGACCCGGAACGCTGCCCCATCGCCGAGGCTGAGCGCGAGTGCGCGGTTGTGGCCCGCGGCTTCCCAGAAGCGCGCGTAGTAATACGAGGCCGCCAAGGCGCTGAGCAGCCCGATGATCTGGCTGGTCGACAGCTGGTATGGCTCTGTGGGCGCGAACGGCGCGGGTCTCAGCGCGAAGTAGGCGACGACGGCCGGAGCGAAGACTGCCGCGCACGCGGCCACGCGAATGCGCGAGTCGGCGATGACACGCGAAATCCCGTATGCGAACCCCCCGGCCATCAAAGCCAGGCAAAGGGGAACGTAAATGTGCAAGTCGACGGTCGGGCCGTAGCTGCCGCGCTCGACATCATCGCGCCAGAGCTCGAGCAAGAAGCGAGCGAAGCCATACGCGAACACGAAAAGCAGGAACACCTGTCCGCGAAAGCGAAGGTGCTTGCGCTGCCAGAGAAGGAGACCGAGCAGGCCCAGGCCGACGAGCGATTCGTAAAGCTGGGTGGGGTGCACGGGGAAGCTCGTGTTCATGCGAATGAGCTCCGACTCGAGCGGTGTACCGCGATAGGTTTCCAGGTGGCGTATGTACGCCGGGCTCCCATCGCCGTTCGCCAGAGTGCCCGGCGGCCAATGTGGAAATGTGCCGATGGTCTTCAGCCATCCCGGCGCGCCGTCGGACAACCGCTTGCCGAAATCGCAGCCAAAGAGGTAGCAGCCGACCCGAGTGACGAGCAGGCCCGAGGCGAGGCTCGGCACCGCATCGTCGGCCCACGCCAGGAGGCGAATTCCTTTGCGGGCGAGGAAGGCCCAGCTGCCGAGCAGCCCACCGAGAAATCCACCGTACGCAACGAGGCCGCCGTTGCGTAGAGCGAGGAAATCCCACGGGGAATGAAAATCATCGAGATTGGTCACGACGTAGAGCACGCGCGACCCTGCAAGAGCCGCCAGCGCAGTGACGACGTAGCAGTTGGCCATCGTCTCCTTGGGCAAGCCGTCCCTGTCCGCCAGAGACAGGGACAGGTACCAGCCGATGATCAGCGAGAGGCCGAGCATCACGCCGTATGCATAGATGGGAAGGTTCGCGGCCTCGTAGGACACGGCATGCCACTTCCACGCCGCGAGGCACGCCCCCGCTGCAATGACGAGCGCCGAGACGAGAGTGCTCCGGTCGCGTCGCAACGTCGCGGCGACGGCATATCCAAGGGCGATGGCCACGACGGCCGCCAGCGCCCACCAGAGTTTCATCGGGGTTTGGGGCAGCGGAATGCGAAAGAGGATGGGGTGCATCGGCGCCTCTCACGTTAGCAAGAAACGATGGAGCGGCCCCTCGGCCGGCGCACCTCGACCAGGCGCGAAGCAGGTCGAAGCGTTCGAGAAGGACGCTCGGCAGTTATGGTAGATCCGATGAGGTGATACCGCTTCGTTCGAGCGCGTGGATACTTCTGCCTTTCGCCGTCGCATGCGTTCCTCCCGGAAGCTCCGGTTCGCAGGACGCCGGGATGTCGCCGGCGCAGGCATCCTCGCGACAGCCGACCCCGACCAGTCTGCCGACCCCGGCCGCCCTGCTTCTCAAGGCCCCGTTCGAAGACGACTTCGAGCACGGTGTGGCCCCGAGCGATCACGGCGCGGCGGCGACGTCCGCAAGCCTCGCCGAGGGGGGCGGCGGGTCGAACGGGGATGCATCCTCCAACGTGGCCAGCTCGGGAAGGCTCGAGCCGTCGAACGATTGGGCGGCCACGGCGCCCGGCATCTGGCACATCGAGTCGGGCCGACTCTGCGGCGAGCATGCTCACAACCATGGCATCTGGCTGAAGCGCGCCCTGCCGGTCAACGCGCGCATCGAATTCGATGCGGTGAGTCAATCTCCAGACGGAGACATCAAAGCCGAATACTGGGGCGACGGCCGGTCGGCTGCGACGGGACTGTCGTACACGAATGCCACGAGCTATCTCACCATCCTCGGGGGTTGGCACAACAAATTTCACGTCCTTGCCCGGATAAACGAGCACGGCGCCGACCGCAAGGAAGTGACCGTCGACCCCAACTCCGACGATCCGCGCGAAAAGGCGATTGTTCCGGGTCAGACTTACCATTTCAAAGTCGAGCGGACCGACGGCAAGGCCGTACGCTGGTGGGTGGATGGCAACGAGATGCTGACCTACGCCGATCCGGCGCCGCTCGTCGGCCTCGGGCACGATCACTTCGGCTTCAACGACTGGGACGCAAAAGTCTGTTTCGACAACGTGCGGGTCGTTCCGTTGCCGTAAGGAGACCGGCGGCGTGGAGGCAACTGAAGTCGACAGGCTGATCGGGGAGCTCGAGGTGGGGGTGGACCGGCTGCGGTCGCTATACGAGCAGTACTTCATGGGGTTCGAGAAACTCGAGCCCACGGTTCCTCGCAAAGACGTGGACCGGAAGATCCACGCACTTCGAAAAGAGCAAATTCGGAATACCGCGCTGCGCTTCCGCTTTCAGATGATCCTCCAGCGCTACAGCACCTACCAGTCGCACTGGCAGCGGGTCCTGCGCGAGATCGAGAACGGAACGTACAAGCGCCACCTGTCGAGGGCGCAGCGCCGGTTCGCCTCCGAGTCGCCGCGATTGGAAGCGCTGCGCCGCGCGACATCGAGCTCGCCACCGGTCAAGTCCGCCAGCTCCCTTCCCGCGGCCATGCCGTCCGCGGCTCCCTCCGCCGCAGCGGCGCCGATCTTGGTCCCGCCGTCCCCTGTCGCGCGCCCACAACCCGGCGCCCGGTTGCCCGCAGACCTGGCGGCGGAGCTCGCAGAGCTGGACAAGGAGTTCGCGCCGGCGGCGGTCCAGTCGCCGGCCTCGCCCGGGTCGCCGGCCTCGCGCCACGCGCCCGCCGCGCGATCGGCTGCGACGGTGGCCGTGCAACCGCCACGCGATCTGGCGGCGGAGCTCGCGGAGCTGGACAAGGAGTTCGCGCCCGGGGCACCCGCGCCCCCGCGTGCCGCGCCTCGCGTGCCTGCGCAACCGCGGCCCGCTGCGCCCGCACAACCGCGCGCCGTGCCCGCGCCCCCGCGTGCCGCGCCTGCGCAACCGGCGCAACCGGCCGGCCCCGCGCAAGCAGCTGCGCCCGCACAACCGCGCGCCGCGCCCGCGCAACCGGCCGCCCCCGCGCAACCCGCCGCGCCCACGCAACCGGCGCAACCGGCGCAACCGGCCGCCCCCGCGGCACCCGGCGGGGCCAAGCCCGGAGGCGGCGGCGAGCCATCCATGGTTCCGCCGCGCCCTGGGACTGCGGGGGCGGGCGGACGGCCCCTCAGCCCTACGCGGTCCGCGACGGTTCAGGCGCACGCTCCGGCTGGCCGCGCGCGCGGTGCGGGGGACGAACTGCCGGAGGACCGCCTCAGGCAGCTTTACTCGCAGTACGTCGAGGCCCGCCGCCGCCAGAAAGAGTCGACCGCGGACGTTTCCTTCGACGCAGTCGCGAAGAGCTTGCGCGAATCGGGCGCACGATTGCGCGAGAAACACGGCAAAGCCGTCGATTTCGAAGTCACGGTCAAGGACGGCAAGACCTTTCTCCGACCGGTCATCAAGTAGCGTCGAGGTCGGCGCGACGGCTCAGTGGGCGTTTCGCTTCCGGGCCGCCCCAAGGCGCTCGGCGATCCCGCTGTAGCGCACTGTCGTGCGCTCGATTGCGCGCGCGAGGAGCGCCGCTTCGCCGACGATGAGGACGGAGCGTCGCGCCCGGCTCAAGGCAGTATAGACGAGCTCCCGCGTGAGCAGCGTCATGTCCCTTTCAGGCAAGACGAGCAGGACGTCCTCGAATTCGGAGCCCTGAGCCTTGTGTACGGTCATCGCGAACGCAGGAGCGAGATCGGGCAGCGACTCCAAAGGCAGAGCCTCGAATCGATCGCCGCGTGCCAGGGCCGCCATCGGCCGGAGCCCATTTGCCGTCTCGGCCAGAACGACGACTCCTTGATCGCCGTTGTACAGACCGCGCGCGTAGTCGTTGCGCTGAAGGACAAAGGGGGTTCCGACCGGCAGCGTTTCACCTTGGCGCTGCGGCTGGCGCAACCGATCGACGAGCCAGGCGTTGATCGCGTCGGCGCTCGTTGCGAACCGCGCCAGGCGGGTCGCGCAAAGAATCCGCCCCCGCGCATGATGCGCGAACAGCGCTCGCAGATCCGCGGTGTCCGACGGCGCGATACGGCCGTCGGTCGTTCGGTATCGGCACGCGATCAATTTCGTGAAGCGCTCGTCCGCGATTCGCGCCCACCAGCGCTCGAGCACATCCGGTTCGACCATCGACCAGGCCGCCGCGAGATGCTCGACTCCTCCGAACGCCACGTCGGCAGGCCGGTGCCGTCGCTCGACCGACCCGGCGGCCAGAGCGTCGAGGTTGCCGGAATTGACCGCCTCGGCGGCCGTGACGATCGTCCGGGCGCTCGCATCGGACGCGACACGCAAGTTGGTCGTCAATCGGGATCCGCCCAGAGCGGTACAGAGATCGCGGAACACCGCGCCGGCTTCGACGGAGGGCAGTTGATCCGCGTCCCCGAGCAAGACGAGGCGGGCGTCTGGCCTGAGCGCCCGCAGGAGGCGATCCATCATCGCGAGGTCGATCATCGACGCCTCGTCGACGATCACGAGCCGATGGGGGAGTGGGTCGTTCTCGTGGTGCGCGAAGTGTCCGCTTCGCGGAGACCAGCCGAGCAGGCGATGCAGCGTGAGCGGCGAAGGCACGAACGCGCGCATCGCCACGTTCGAGAGATCGTGCTCGGTCGACGAGAGGCCATACGCGATCGCCTCGGAGATCCGAGCCGCGGCCTTCCCCGTCGGAGCGGCGACCGCGACTCCCTCGATGGGTATCCCAAGCCAAGCGATCGCTCGTATCAGTGCGACGACGGCGGTCGTCTTACCCGTTCCCGGACCGCCCCGGATGAGCGCGAGACGCGAGCGCAGCGCTTGGCGCACCGCGGACGTCTGCTCGTCGGTCAGATGGCCGCTGGACGCCACGGCCTGGAGGGCGCGAGCGAGGCCTCGGGCATCATTCCATGCCTCACGCCCGACTCGCGGCTCTCGATCGAGCGGGGACGCTCGCGGGTCGCTCGGGGCGGGGGAAAGTCGTGCCTGGATACGGGCACAGAACCGATTCTCCAGGACATACATGCGTTCCGCGTACAGCCAGTCGCCTTCGAGAATGAGGGGCCTGCGCTCGCCCGGGCGGCCGATGACGGCCGAGATCGGATGTGCGGAGCCTCGTGCCCGGTCGATCAGTGCTCGTGCGGCATCTTGCGCGTGAGACGCTCCCACGGCGCCGAGCGCCGCCACGAACGACGGCCCGGAGATCGGCAATCGCGTGCTGCCCGCGCGAATCGAGGCGAGACAGCAGGCGGCGATCGCCGCGAGGGCGCCGCGCTCGTCCGACTCCAAGCCCGGCGCGCAGCGGGCGAGCTCCCACCCGAAGTACACGCTGTCGAAGTCGTCCGATTCGAAGTCGAGCGACGCGCACTCATCGTGGGCGGGGTCGCCTCCGGCGATCTCCGGACCAAGCGACGTACGGAGAAAGCGTTGAGCCGCGGCGCCTCGCGGGTTCATCGCCCAGCCGGACCGTTCACTTCGGCGTTCCAGGCCATCAGCTCGTTCCACTCGGGGCGAACGCACCAGATTCCGCCCCCGTCCGGGTCCAAGCCCCGCACGAAGCAATGGATCAGGCCGCCGAAGCGCGCGTCGTAATCGGGTCGGTCGCGGATGGCGAGAAGCTTGGTGACCGCCAGAGCGTAGAGCTTCATCTGATCGAAGTAATGCGAGAGAACGTGTCGTGAGAGCGTCTCCGCGTCGTAGCAACGCAACGTATCGCTCTTCCAGTCGAGGATATATGTGGAGCGGCCGTGCGCGAACGCGAGGTCGATGGCGCCGCGCACGAACGTGCGAACTCGTTCGCCGGGGGAGCCGGTCGAGTAGACGAATTTCATCTCTCGCGAGACGAATTCGCCCGTTGCGAGGGACGCGATTCGCTCGCCGCCCGGCAGAACGATGGGCGTCGTGTATGCCGTCCAGACCAGGCGCTCCGCGTGCTCGCGCTGCTGGCCTTCGATGCGATGCGCCGTCGTTGCTGCGTCGAATACGTCGCGCACGTCTCGACGTTGTCGCCAGACGTCGAAGGTCCGCCCGTCGTGAAACGAGCGCAACGGAACGAGCTCCAGCAGCTCGTGGAGGAAGACTCCGGACGTGCGCCCGCCCGGTAAGGCCCCATCGACGCCGTCCGCGGTCGCGTCGAAAGCGCCGGTCGCGCCGCGCTCTTGCGCGAGTGGAACCGGTCGGCCGGCCGTCATTCGTGTGTACGACGTCACGACGACGCCCGAATGGTCCGCGCGCAGCGACTCGTATGCCGGGCTCGGTGTCGAGTCCCTGAACAGGGTCGCCGGGGGCTGCCACTCACGGCATTCGCGCGGGCGGGCGTCCGCGCCCGCCGCAGCCGTCCGAGGGGTGGACACGTCGCTCACGGCGAAGCTCGGGGCCCGCGCCGAGAGGAGGTCGACGAGGCGACGGTTCACGCGATCGTACGGTCCGGGCAGCTTCTTCGCCCGAGACCCATCGTCGAGCACGCAGGGAAGAACGAGCCTGCCCATCGCCCGGGTCAGCGCGACATACATGAGGCGCTCCTCCTCCTCGGCTTCCTCGGCTTTGATCAAAGGTTTGACCTCGGGCGAGGGGTCGCCCGCCCAGGCGACGCGGTGGCCGCTCTCGTGGTAGATGCGAACGTCGTCCATTCCGCCGCGCGCAAAGCCGCCGGCGACGAACACCAGCGGCGCTTCGAGCCCCTTCGCCT
>DASPUY010000083.1:0-53893 GCA_035622655.1 Polyangiaceae bacterium | reverse complement strand
GATCCGCACCGACGAGGCTCCACGCTCTCCGACGTCATTCTCGGCGGGCAAGACGCGATCGTGAACATTCTCGGTGTGCTGCTCGGGGTCGCCGCGGCGAGCAACAGCCGCCGCATGGTGCTGGCGGCCGGATTCGCGGCTGCGTTTGCCGAATCGATCTCGATGGCCGCGGTCGCGTACTCGACGAACGTCGCTCAAGACGACGTGTACCGCAGCGAGCGGGCGCGCGAGTACAGACACGTGCGCACCGTGCCCGCGCTCGAGCGCGAAGAAGTTCGCGACCTCTACGCCCGCAAGGGGTTCGAGGGCGACCTGCTGGACCGCATCGTCGCGCGGATCACGGCGGACCCGGACGTGTGGGTCGCGGTGATGATGGCCGAAGAGCACGGCCTCGTGCCCATCGGGCGCGCGCGCGCGCTCCGATCGGCGGCCGTCGTCGGCCTTGCATCGATCGTGGGATCGGTGCTGCCCGTCGTCCCGTTCGTGCTCCTCGGAATGCGTGCCGGGTCGTGGGCCACGATCGGTGTCGCCGGAGCCACGCTGTTCGCCGTGGGCGCTTACAAGGGGCGGGCCACGACCGGGCGACCGTGGAAATCGGGAGGGGAGATGATGGGCATCGGAATGGCCAGCGCGCTTGCAGGCTGGGCCATCGGAATGCTGTTCCGCTGACCCGGGCCGGGCCGCCATCGCGATGCGGCTCCGCGAACGCTGCGACGCTCTCGAGGAGCGTTCACACACGCAGCTGCACCAGGGGACATCGCGCTCCGCGGATCGGGCACTCTCCGTCCGGGCTCGCCCTCCGCCGACATTCAGCGACCATTCGGGTGACCTCGTCGTAGTCGAGGGGCTTGTCGGCGACGATGCAGGCCCCCGCCTCGGCAAGCTCGTCGTACTTGTCCACGGCGCGAGCCGTCGCGACCACCAAGCATATGCGGGGCACGCAACCGCGAACGATCCGCATCACCGCACGGCCATCCGTGTCGGGCATTTCCAGATCCGTGACCACTACATCGAACGATGCACGCGACAGCTCGCCGATGGCTTCAGCCCCCGATGTGAACGCCGACACGTCATGCCCGTCGAGGTCCAGTAGCCTCTTCAGTGCGCGTACGGCAGCGGGGTCGTCGTCCACCACCAGGAATCGGGCCATCGAGCGCGACGCTCGCAATCCGCATGCCCCCCGACCAAAACCGCTCGCGAGCCGCAACGCAGGCACGCGAGGGAGCACGCCGCTTGCAGCCGCGTGCAGGGTTTGCGCGCCGGCGGCTACGGAGACCGACGCATGTGGGGATCGGGAAACCGCAGGGTCACGGTCGTCCCTCTGCCGGGCGTTGTGTCGAGCTCCACGGACCCACGATGGCGCTGCATGCATGCCTGGACCATGGCGAGCCCCAGCCCCGTCCCCCGCTCGCCCTTGGTCGTGAAGAACGGCTCCAGCGCTCGCTGCGCCACCTCCGGGGGCATCCCGGGACCGTCGTCCGCGACCTCTACCCACCGTTCACTTTGCTCCCTTTCCCCGGTCCGAAGCGTGATGGTGCCCCCCTCGGTCGCGGTCAGGGCGTCGATCGAGTTGACGATCAGGTTGACGAGAGCGCTCACGATATCGCCGGCATTGCCCCGGAACGGACGCGGGCCGGAGAGCTCCGCGCGGATCCGGGGGCTGTGGACGGCGCCGCAGGTCAGCCTGGCGCTCGCGATGGCGATCGACTCGCGGACGAGACGATCCAGATCGACGTCGTCTTCCAGCGCCTCGGGCGATTGCCTGCCGTATTGGCGCAGCCGTTCGATGGCTTCCAGCCCTCGAGAGAGCACTTGCTTCATCTCCGCCAAGCTGCCTTTTGCCTGGTCGTACTCCCGGCGGTCGAGCGCCCGAGCCACGACCTCGAGATAGAGAAAGAGCGGGCTGTAGATGTTCTTGAGGTCGTGGGCGACGCCCGCGGCCATCTGGCCGAGGGCTCGAAGCTTCTCCGTGCGGGCGAGCGTTTCTTCCGCCCGGCGACGCGCCTTGCGTTCCTCGAATTCGCGAAGCTCGCGACCAACCGCGGCCGCCAGTCGCGCCAGATTGTCCTTCATGATGTAGTCGTGCGCTCCGGCATGCATCGCCTCGACGGCCGTGTTCTCTCGAACCGTCCCGGAGACGATGACGAATGGGATGTCCAGCCCACTGTCCTTGACGATGCGGAGCGCTTCCGGCGCGCTGAATCGTGGCAGCGACCAATCCGACAGAATCACGTCCCAGGAGCGTCGCTCCAGGGCGGCGCGCAGAGAGCCGGCTTCCTCGACTCTCTCCCACTGGAGGCTATAGCCGTTGCGCTCGAGATGGCGCATCGAGAGGAGCGCGTCGTCCTCACGATCTTCGACGACGAGCACACGCAGCACGGTGGGCGAAAAAGCCTTCGGCTCCCGAAACGCGCGCTCCGTCATCGCTTTCGACGTGTCCGTACCATCCAGTGACGCATGGTGTCCACGCTGCCCGGCCGAACCGTACGATGCGGCTCCACCGTACGGCTCGACCGTTCTCCGCAGTTTCTGCGTCCGACGGCGAGAAGTGCGTGCGGCTCGGCGCGGCGCCTGCGGAGCGAGCGCCGCGCCGAACTGCGCGTTTGGCTGAATTCGGGCGAAGGCGGAGACTCGACGTCCACCCTCCTTTGGAACTGGCGCAATTCACGCATTGCGGCGAGGCATGACGCGCACTCGCTCGCCAAAGGGCTCCCTGACCCGCCCGACCGTGCTCGATGCAGCGCTCGCGCTCATCGACCGCGTCGGGATCGACAAGCTCACCATCCGGGGCCTCGCCCGCGACCTCGCACGGCCTCCGATGACGCTCTACGTGCATTTCGGCTCGAAGCGTGAGTTGCTCGACCTTGCGTACGAGCGATTGCTTCATCGCCTTTTCGCAGGGGGGCATCATCCCACGTGGCAAAGTCAATTCGAGGCCACGTGCCGTCAGATTCGACGAATCCTGCTCGAGCACCCGCACTGGGTCGCGCTCTTGACGCGAGTGAATGTTCCGCCTTCCGCACTGGAGGTCTACGACCGCCTCCTCGCGCTCATGTGGAAGGACGGCTTCCGCGCGGAGGCCGCCATGCTGGCGCTATCTTCGCTGATTTCGCATGCCCTCGGGTCGGTCCTCGTGCAGCGGCTTCTCGGTGGAAAGCCGCCGATTCCGAAGCGACGACTCGAGCTCGTGAAAGAGATGCTCGCGAAGACACCGCCCAGGACCTATCCGCGCATTGCCGCCGTCTCCCCGAAGTTCGAAGGCTGGAGCTTCGATGGCGTGTTCGAGCTCGGAATGCGCGCCCTCATTGCGGGCCTCGACGACCGCGCGCCGCGCCGCAGCAGCCAGCGACGCCGCGCCTAGCCGCCGCGGCCCATGTTGGGATTTCCGCGCCCCCGACTCCGAGCCCGCGAGCCACTGCCTACCGCTCCGCGAGGTACCAGCGAGGCTTCAGTCTGGGGCCGTAGGTCAGACCGAAGCGATCCAACGCGGACGCACGAATCCGTTCGACGGCATCCTCGGGCGAATCCGTGACCATCCAGCGGTCGAGGTCAGCGGGATCGATCGTCGCCTCCACGACGAGCCGTTCGCGAATGAACCGAAGGAGCGGGCCCCAGTAGAACTCTCCGAGCAGCACCAGCGGAAACTCCTGGATCTTCGCCGTCTGGATCAGCACGGCAGTCTCGAAGATCTCGTCGAGCGTTCCGAACCCACCCGGCATGGCAACGAACGCGTACGAGTACTTCACCAGCATGACCTTACGCACGAAAAAATCCGGGAATTCCACCCATCGATCGAGGTACGGATTCGGCTTCTGCTCGTGCGCGAGCTGGATGTTGGCGCCGACCGATCGGCCGCCCGCGTCCTTGGCGCCGCGGTTGGCTGCCTCCATCAGCCCCGGGCCACCGCCGGTCATCACGGTGAATCCTGCCTCGGCCAGACGGCGGCCGACCTGCCGCGTCAGCGTGTAGTACGGGTGATCTTCCTCGAAGCGCGCGGACCCGAAGACGGTCACGCAGGGGCCGACGAAGTGCAAGGCGCGAAATCCGCGCAAGAACTGCCAGAAGATGCGCAGCGCATGACCGAGCTCCGTACCGCGAGGTCGTGGGCCCGACAGAAATCTCTCTTCGGACGCGTTCCGCGTCGTCTTGCCCCACCGCGAGCCGTCGCTCGATGGCGTGTCGTCGCCGGAGGAAGCCACGATGGCGGATGTACCGCATCCTGGCATCGTTCGTGAAGTCCGCCTGGACCCGTGAGACCCCATCGCTCTTTTCTGGTGCTCGCGGCCGTTGCGGGCTGCGTCCCTCAAAGTCAATACGACAAGCTCGCGCAGGACGCGCTGCACTTTCAGGCACAAGCTCGGGACGAGCAGCGTCGTCGAGACGCAGACGACGCGCAAGTCCAGCAGCTCGACGCACGGCTGACGGAAGCGCAAGCGAGCCGCCAGGACTGCGACCGGCGCATGTCGGATTCGCTGGCGAATGGCCAACAGCTGCAAGCCGGCCTGGACGAGGCGACCGCCCAGAACGCACGTCTCCGGGACGAGCTCCAACGTCTGGGCAAGAACGCCGATGCGCTCTTGGCGGAGAAGGGCGCCCTGTCGACGACCCTCTCCGACGCAAGGGCACGGCTCGCGGAGCTGCACAAGGCGCAGGCCGCCGCGGAGGCGCGCGTCGCCTTGTTCCGTGAGCTCGCGCTGAAATTTCACAAAATGATCGATGCGGGCGAGCTGAGCGTCGGATTGCGCGACGGGCGCATGGTGCTCCAGCTGTCGAACGACGTGCTGTTCGATACCGGCCGCACGGAGATCAAACCCCCAGGCCAGACGGCCCTTCGTCAGATTGCTTCGGTTCTGAGCACGGTGCAAAAGCGGCACTTCCAGGTCGCAGGCCATACGGACAACGTCCCCATCGACAACGCCCGCTTTCCTTCGAATTGGGAGCTGTCGGCCGGTCGCGCCCTGGAGGTCGTGCACTTTCTCGTGGCAAAGGGCATGACGCCAACCTCGCTGTCTGCCGCCGGCTACGGCGAGTTCGATCCTGTCGCATCGAACGACGACGCCGCGGGACGGGCGCGCAACCGCAGAACGGAGATCACGCTGCAGCCGGAGATCGCCGAGCTCGTCGCGATTCCGCTCGCGGATGACGGCGGAGGACAGAAATAGGCCCGACGACGGGCGTCGGCCGAAGAGGTCAGGACCCCATGAAGATGCATCTTGCGACCTGCGCCTCGCTGGAGCCGTCACGCGGTATCCAACGACCCGTGCGCGACCGTTTCGGTCGTGCCTGCATGGCGTGGACCTTCGGGCTCGGGACGGCGCTCGCCCCCGCCCCGTCGGCTCCAGGCGCCGGGACGGCGCTCGGACGACCAGCGGCGGCTTCGCCGTGCGAAGTGACGGAGGTCGAATATGCGGCCGTCGGGCGCCTGCGGGTCAAAGACACGCTTTTCGGCGCCGGCGACGGTGTCTTCCCCATCGGACCCGGCACGATCGTCCTGCGGTTCGGGGCCGCGGGGGCGACAGGCGGGCGACGGGTGCAGCTTCGCGTGTACACGATGAAGCAACACGTCGTTGTGATCTCCACGGCGCTCTTCTGGACCACCACGGTGACCTCGGATAGCGACACCCGCCTGACGGCCCCGGCCGGGGGCGTGCTCACCGGCCATACGCTGCGCTGGCAGGGGCCGCCTGCTGCGATGCGCTCGGATGGCGTCATCGTGTGCGACGGTTCGCTGTGCGGCCTGTTCGGAGCGCCGTCCAAGGGCAACAGCCCCCTGCACATGGGTCCCAACGCGGTTTCGCTCGAACCGTTCGAGTTCGACGCGGACATGACCACGTTCACGATGCGCTACACGTTCGTCTCGGAGACCGACTCGCCGAAACAGCGGTCGTACGTGGCTCTCGCCGGCCGCGAGGTCCGCCGCACGTGCCAGACCGAGCTCGCCTCGATCCAATAGACGAAAGCCCCTCGGCTGCGCGCCGAGGGGCTCGTTCGCGACGGATGCCGACCTAGCTCAGGTCTTGTTCGGTCCCTCGCTCTTCACGGCGATCTTCTTGGGCTGCACTTCGGGCTTCTTCGGAACAGTGACCGTGAGGACGCCCTTGTCCAGCAAGGCACGCAGCTTCTCGGTGTCGGCGCCGTCGGGCAGCGTGAAGCTCCGGGTGAAGGACCCGTAGCTTCGCTCATAGGTGTAGTAGCGGTCCGATTTGTCTTCCTTCTCGGCTTCACGCTTGCCCGACACGGTCAGGCGGTTACCCGTGATCGTGACGTCGAGGTCCTTCTCCTGGATGCCGGGCACATCCGCCTTGAACTCGTAGGCGTCCCTCGTCTCCTTGACGTCGAATGCCGCCGTGGGGAAAGCACCGCGCTCCGCGAGCGCCGGAAACGCCGCCATCTCCCTAAACGGATCCCACGAGAGGAGCGCACGCATCGTGCGCCACGGATCCCAGGTCACATCAGACGCTGTCGCCGGTTTGTCTTCGGTCTGTCGGTGAATCGCAATGTTGGCCATGATCGTTCTCCCTTCTCCCTTGCTGTCGAGAGACGTTGGTGCGCCGCGAGCGTGCATCGCCTCGCCGTCTCCCGAAGTGACGAAGCGCGCTCCAAGCAGCGACCGTGCCCGCCGGTTCGGCCGAAAAACTGGCACGCTACGGCGCAAATCGTGCGCGAGCCTGAAGGGTGAGCGGTCATTCAGCCGTCGCGGAGCGGACGTCGAATGGGCCGATAGCGGGCGGGTGCTTGGGCTCGAGGCCGACAAGGCCGCGGATGACGTCGAGTGCCGAGAGCATCCCGACCGCGCGCCCCGCCCGGTCGACGACGACGAGGTGGTGGAGGTCCGCTTCGGCGAGGGCCCTCGCCGCCTTGTCAATCGGCTCGTCGACGCCGACCGTCCGCGCGGGCTCGCTCATCCGCGTTTCCGTGGCCGCGCAATCGACGAGATCGCGCAACGAGACAACCCCGACCGGCCTCTCGTCGGGACCGATGACCGGTACGGCCGTGATGCCGAAGCGGACGATGAATCTCCGCGCGACCTCGGGGCGAGTTCCTTCGCGGAGATAGACGATCTTGGGATTCATGAAATCGCGAACGGTGGCGCTCATGCGACACGGCGGCGAGCACGGGCTGTGCCCGCCTGGCGCTTGCGCCCGAAGGCCAAGCCGGGTGGGCAGAACCGGGCGTAGTTGCTGCGCGAGAGCGCAAGGGGTGCGCGGCCGAGCCGTTGCGTCGGCCCGTGCCCGCGTCACGAGGCCGCGGCTTCGACGAGGGCGGCGATCTCGGCGCGGGCTTTCTTGATCGCTTCGTACTGCTCCTGAACGAGCTCTCGAATGTCTGGCGGCAAGTCGGTCCGGAGAGCTTCGCGGTATGCCTTGATCGCGGCGTCCTCGCCGCGCCTGCATTCGACGAGGACAGCCTTGGGGTTGCCGCTCGCCAGAGCCGCCTTCACATCGATCCAGCTTCGGTGTAGAGCCCCGAGTGCCGAGCCCTCGCGAGGTGCGAGGAGCGTCGTTCCGCCCGCGGCCGCGGGCAGGCTGCTGCAGGCTTCGCCCAGCGCCGTCACGAATCCGCGGCGCTCGGCCGCATAGTGGCCGAAGACGAGCCGGTAGCCGTCGTGGCTCACGCCCGCGGCCGCCGCACGGTAACCCTTCTCGCCGTCTTCGCATGCCTCGAAGAGGCGCGAGAGCGCAACCGCAGGCGGGTCCGTGCCGGTCGACGTCGCTTGGATGCGGAGGAGAAGCGCCCGAAGGGAATGTGCATCGACGCTGGCGCTGGCCCACGCATACAGTGAACGTCTTTCCTCGTCGACGTGCGACTGGAGCAACTCTCGAAACTCCGTCACCTTCTCGGGGCGGAGCATGTGCAAATCGATGGCAATGCCGATCTCTCCGAGAAGCTTGCGAATCAGGGCATGGGCGTCTCGGATGCTCGTCGCTTCGACGGGCCGATCGCGCTGAAACCCTGGCAACAAATACATCTCCTCGGCGTCCAGGTGTGCGAGCACCCTCGCCTCGAGCGCATCCCATTCTTCGCGCAAGAGGGTCGCGTCCTGGGCCTCTGCGAAGTCCACGAGCCTCGAAAGGCTTTCCGTCATTCGCCGGTGATCACACTCGAGCTCTGCAGCGGCGTCTTGCTTTTTCATTTCGTGCCTCGGGACTCGGTCGGCTTCGACCGGACTGCGTCGCGGGTGCTCCATCGGGCTTACGCTCACCGGCTCGAGGCGCCTCCGCGGACCCTGGCGCGCTTTGCGACCGAGCGCCGCGCGCGGCTTTCCGGCGAGCCCTTTCTCTTCTCTTCGGTCAAGTTGAGCGCGGTGTCGCCTTTGGCCCGGTTGGCACTCGAGCGTGTCGACTCGCGCGAGGGTCGATGGCCCGGCTCGGTCTTCTCGAGGGCGCGGGTCGCCTTCGCGCCGGCGTGCTTGCTCTTCCGGCTCCACTCCGATTTCTTCGGCTTTTTCTGCGGCTGGCGCCTCTTCGTACGCTCGCCTTGTCGCATCTCCTCACTTCGAAATTGCTCGGCTTTGGTCGCCATGGTGGCCCTCCTTTCGTCGGTTGTCGGCTAGGTCCCGCCTGAAGGTGGGGCATTCGCGATTCGATCGCGGAGAAGCGCGACGATCCGCGCCTGCGCGCTCCCGTCATTCACCGCGGCGGCGCGGAAGCGCAGACCGCGGAGCGCGAGAATGCGGGCCAGCACCGGCTCGCCCGGGGTCGGCGGGCCCGCGAGACGCTGCACGCGCTCGCGGACGTTCGCACATGATTCCACCCATACGATGGAGTCCGGATCCCCCAGGTGACCGATGGTCAGCGCGAGCACCCCGGCCCCGGCCGGCGCATTCGCGGCCGTTTCCTCTTCGAGCGGCCAGTCGTCGGTCCACGACACGCCCGTCGCATGATCCCAATGCGGAAACGTCGGCGGGTGCCGCGCGGGCAGACCCAGCATCGCGCGCAGCGCATCGAGCGACGAAAGCATGCCGACGACGACCCCGGCACTGTCGACGACCACCAAGTGATGGGCGTCCAGGCGCGCAAGCTGCCGCGCCGCATCCTCGATCGGCATCGATACGGGAACGCAGGGCGCGGGTCGGCGCATGTGCTCGCGGGTCTCCCCTCCCCGTTCGAGCGGATCACGCAGCGAAACGACGCCCAGCGGTCGCCTCCCTTCGTCGATCACGGGCGCCGCGCCGATACGGAAGGAGCGGAGAAGGTCACGAGCCTCGTGCGCCGGCAGCTCGGGGGTGATGGTCAGGAGCTCGCGGTTCATTATTTCTTGAACGGTGCGGGGCATCGGATACCTCTCGGTCGCGCAGCGCACCGGTGACTGTGCATCAAACGGGCCGAGCCCGGGCCCGTTCGAGGTCGCTACTCGCGGCCGTGGGAGGCTCCCCCGTCCGAAGCGGCCGACCGGGCTGGACGGGATTGCGAAGCTCACCGGGCCGGTCGCTCGAGCCCCACCAGAAAGTAGCCCCGGGTGGGCCCGAGATCATAGAGGTGCACGACGAGCGGGCCGCGCGCCACGCCGTCTTCGATGCGGACCCGCACATAGCGCTCGGCAGCGGCATCCGGCCGCCCGCCATCGGACGCGACGTGAGGCAAGGCCACGCAGACCTCGGCGCCGGGTCGCCGTTCGACCGCGAGCCACGAGCCGCCCACCATCCGAGCCGCATACCGGAACTGCGCCGGCTCGCGCAGGCGCCGCCATTCGGCCAGATTCACCCCGCAGACGCGCTCGCGGCCTTCGACACGAACGTTGCCGATCGGCGAGACTCGCGTGAGGTAACGCTCGAGGATCTTGGCGAGACGTCCCGAAAGGACGTGCTCGAGGTACTCGGTGTTCGCGGGATCGGCGAAGCGCGCCATCTCGACGAGCGTCCGGATCATCTCCGGCGTGAGGCGCGCGAGAATCCGCGCCATCCACGCCGCGTCGCGCTCGGTCATCCGGCCGAACGCCGGGTTCGGGTACTCGTTCTTCCAGCGCTCGGGATCGAAGTGCTCCACGTCGAAGTATCCGAAGGTCTCGCGGCCCGGGATTTTCTCGACTCGCTCCCAGACGCGCTTGTTCGCGCCCAGGGTCGCGAAATCGGCTCCCATGTCGGCCCAGTCGACGACGTACGAGTAGCCGAGGCGACGCGACAACGGCTCCCAGTCCCAGACCGAGCCGAGCGCAGCGCTCGTGCCCATCTGAAAGTGCACGACGTGGCCGGGAGACGAGTCGGCGGGCGCACCGGGCACGTCCGGGAGCCAGGAGTCGAGGGAATTTCCCTCACGGGAGTCGAAATGGTCGATGAGCGATGCGAGGACGCGGGCGGCGCGCAGCTCCCTGCGGTCCTCGTGCGGAACGATGTCGTTCGGGTCGTCGCTGCGCGTCCCCTCGTAACGGAACTGCTCGAGGACGTAACCCGGAACCCAGGCCGACGCGCTGATCCGGAGCAGCGAGCCGTGATGGCTCGACTTCGCGAACAGGGCATCGAGGGCTTTCTGGTCGAACGAATAGAGGTCGCCGAAATTGCCCTGCCGGGCGACCAGACCCGGCTTGAGCTCGAAGATCGACGGCCGTACGAAGAGGGCCTGCTCGCACGTCGAGTTGTACCCGACGACGTAATACAGCGCCTCGCCGATGACGGATGCCGCGACCTGCCGCTCCGGCAGCCCGATCGCCTCGACTTTGACCATGTACTTGCCTTTGCCGGGCACGGTCATGCGAAACCCCGGCGTCGATCCGCTGTCCTTTCCCTTGTCGATGAGCCAGGAGTGATCGGGCGCGTGATCGGGATCGAGCAGCTGCTCCTTGCTGCACGAGTTCATGCGCAGCTCGTCCAAGGTCACCGGGCGAACTCCGAGGCGGTTCGTGAACCAGGAAGAGTTCGGCAGTTCGTCGACGCTGTTGACGTTGACCGACTCGCCGGGCGTCACGACCCCCAGGATCTCCGAGAGAGGTCGGAAAAACATGTTGTCGGCGCCATCCCAGAGGATGGGTGCGTCATAAGGCTCCGGCGCGCATGCGACGTGGCGTGGGTCTGCGGGCGTCGGAGCCTTGCGGCAGCGCGCGTAGACGGGTCGCAAATCCGTATCGACCCACACGGGGCCCTGAAGAGGAAACCTGGGGTCGCCGGCAGCGCACGCAACGAGACTCAGGCATGCAAGCAGCCCCGGCGAGAGTCTGCGGTCCACCATGGACGTGGATGCCGACGCTTGCTTCGCGTGACCCGGCGAGTGCTCATTTTCTGCGCGTGCACGCACATTCTGCGCCGAAACCGGGCATCGCCCCTCCGGGAAGTGCGAGAGAGGCCCCGGGCGCAACCGACACCGAGCTCGACGATCGGGTCGATGGTCACATGGATAGCGCCGCGACATCGAACGGCGTTCGATGCGAGCCGTTTCGATTTTCGTCGCGAGCCTGGTCGTGATGCTCGCCACGGAAGCCAGAGCGCAATCGTCCGCTGCATCGCAGTCGTCCGCTGCATCGCAGTCGTCCGCTGCATCGCAGCCGGCCGCCGCATCGCAGCCGGCCGCCGCGCCCCAGTCGCACCCGGCGTCGACGCAGACGACCCCCGCTTCCACGCCCCCTCCGCAGCCGACCGCGACGACCAAGGGTACGCCGCGGGATTGCAAGCTCCACTGGCCCGAGGGGCGACCGAAGTTCCGGATCATCGAATACGTGGCGACCGCGGTGGTCGGGAGCGCGGCGATCGCCATGTACTACGTGTTGCCGCCGCGGTCGGAACCTCAATTCATCGGAGGCATTCTCTTCGACGACGCGATCCGCAACGCGCTGCGCGTGCGCACTCCCGCCGCCCTTCAGACGGTATGGGCCTTCAGCGACGCGGTGGACGTCGCGCTCGTCGTGCTGGTGTTCGGAGTCGACTCGCTCGCGGTGCCGACGCTGCGGGGCAGCCCCGACGTGGCCTTCCAGCTCGGCCTCATGGATGCGGAGGCGTACGCATTCAGCTCCGTCCTTGCGATCGGTCTCTACGACTCGGTCGGGCGCGCCCGCCCCTCCTACGAAGATTGCCTCAAGGATCCGTCGTTCGTCGGCTGCCAAACGAGCCCGACGGCGTCCTTTCCGAGCGGACACACCAACGAGGCATTCACAGCCGCCGGGCTGTCGTGCGCAAACCACCAATTCCTCCCGATTTACGGCAGCAAGCTCTGGGACGCGATGGCGTGCGCGCGCGATCTCATCCTGGCGACGAGCGACGGGGTTCTGCGCGTCGTCGGCGACCGCCACTGGACGACCGACGTCCTCACCGGGGGCGCCATCGGCTTTGCGTTCGGTTACGGCATGCCCACCCTGCTTCACTACGCCGCTCCGAAGAACTCCTTCCTCGCGCGCTGGACCGTCAGGCCCATGCCCGGCCGCGGGCCGGGCGTCGTCGTCGGGGGGAGCTTCTAGATCGCTGCGCGGCCGTGACATGCGACGCGACCGAACGCGCGCGCTCCAGAGGAGCGAGCTACCACGCGAACGCGATCGTCAGGGGGGTCGCGACCGTCGACGCGCTGGAGGAGCTGGCCGCGGAAGTGGCCGACGGGTGGTGCAAGAGAGCGACGGCTCCAGCGCCGACTCCGATGCCGAGCACCGTGCCGCCGAGGACGTCGGTCAGCCAGTGCTTGTCGGCGGCAATGCGGAGGTAACCGGTCGTCGTCGCACCGCCCAGCCCGGCAACCCACACGAGAGGCGCCCACTCGTAACGGCGCAGACTCGCGACCGTCCCGGCCGCGGCCGCGACCGCGAAAGTTTCCGTCGTGTGGCCAGACACGAACGACAGGTTGTTGTCGGAAGGGTCGGGGGTCGTACTCTTCCGGTCGGGGGCGAGCGCGTGCACGAAGGGGCGCTCGCGGGCCACGATCAGCTTGATTGCCGTGCAGACGTCCAGGGCGAGCACGGTTGCCTCGGCGACGAACAGCGCATCGAGGGGCGCTCGGGCAACGGCCCCCTGATGCGCCGCCGCGAGGGTATCGGCCCCAAGCGCAGTCAACGGAGTGGCGATGAACGCGGTGACGTTGCTCGCCTTGTCGGCGGCGTCCGGCGCATTCCAGCGGGTCACCGATCTCACCGTCCCGTCGACGCCGTTGGACTCGCACCAGCGACACGCCCTCGGGGCTATCTTCGGTCTCAGAAGCTCGCTTGCGATCCAGAGACCGGCCGCGGAAACCGTGATCGCGGAATCGACCCCGATATTGTAGCGTAGCTCGCGCGGCTGCGCGAACGCCGCTCGCGGAGCGCTCAGCACCAGCCAGAGGGCGAGGCCGACGATTCGAGAAGCGGTTGCGATCAACGCCATCCTCCAGCGCACGCAAGCGCGGACCGGGTCATCGATCCAGGGGCCCCCCGTCCGCGCGCAGCAAGCGCCGCAGGATCGCGCGCAGCTGGGCCGGCATGGGGAAATCCGTGGCCTTCCTGCACACCCGCGGAATCGCGATGTAGGCATGAAAAAGAGCGCCGCACCGCCTGCACCTCGCTACGTGACGCCGCGTGGCCCGCTGGTCGCGCGGCGGCATTCGGGCCTCCGCGAAGTCCCCGAATCTCTCCACACACTGCTCGCACGTCAGCCGGGCCATTGCTCGCCAGAGTGGATGCCTTGAGGGTCGATATCGTGACAGCCCCGGCCGGTCACACGGATCTGCGTCTCGGCATCGTACGCGCCGTGAAGAGCTGGCGGGCGGTCTGTGGTGTGGTGGCTGCAGTTCTCCGATGCGGGTCCGCGTGGGCAGCGCCTCAGGATACCCCGCATGGGATCGGCGACGCCCGCGACCCGGCCGCTGCGCTCTCGTCGACGCCCGAGGTCGACGCGGGAAGTCCCGCCCCGGCGGCGGCTTCCGGGGGAAGCCCCGCGCCCGGCTCGGCGCCCGCGCCAGAGCCGGCCGCGAATCACCCGGCGAGCCCCAAGCGCGCACTGCCCGACTACAGCGGTCGAGGTCCGGAGCCACGCTCGACCGCCGGCGAGATCGCGCTCTGGGTCCCGAGGGTCATCCTCTCTCCCCTGTACTTCGTGAACGAATTCGTCTTGCGGCGGCCGCTTTCGGCAATCGTCCCCCCGATCGAAAAGGCGCAGATCCCGAGGAAGGTCTACGACTTTTTCATCTTCGGGGTCGATCACAAGGCGGGCATCGTGCCCGTCGGCTTCATCGACTTCAACTTCAACCCCAGCGTCGGGCTCTACGCGTTCTGGGACGACGCGCTGTTCTCTGGACACGACCTGGTCCTGCACGCCGAATTCTGGCCGACGGACTGGATCGCCGGAATGTTCAGCGAGCGATTTCGCGGTTCGGGTGGCCGCAGCCTGACCCTCAAAGTCACCGGCATCCAGCGCCCCGATCACATGTTCTTCGGGATCGGCCCTTCGTCGATCCAGAACCACCGGAGCCGCTACGGCGCCGACACGGTCGATGCCTCCGCCACCTTCAGCAAAGTGTTCTGGCGAGCGAGCCGGATCGATGCCGCCATCGGCGTCCGGGATGTCCGGACGTACAACGGCCACTACTACCAGGACTACAACCTGCAAAGGGCCGCTTCGATCGGCGACTATCCCATCCCTTACGGGTTCGAAGAGCAGTACACGCTGGCCTACAGCCGGCTGGTAGCCGCGTTCGACAACCGCCGCCCCTACCCGTTTCCAGGGTCCGGGGTTCGCCTCGAAGGCCAGGTCGAGCAGGACAGCGCGTGGAACCCCTCGCCGGGATCGGAATGGATCCGCTACGGGGCGATGGCGGGCGGTTTCTGGGACGTCAATGGATATCGGCGCGTCCTCAGTCTCACGGTGGCGGCGTTCTTCGCCGATCCCATCGGGTCGCAGCAAATTCCGTTCACCGAGCTCGTGACGCTCGGGGAGAATCCGTTCAATCAGCTGTGGACGCCGGGCGGCGACGGTTTCCTGCGCGGTTTCTTTCCCGGCCGGCTCGTCGACCGGAGCGCCGCGCTCGCGACGATTCGATACACGTGGCCCGTCGGTCCCTGGGTGGACGCCGACGTCTCGCTGTCGGCCGGCAACGTCTTCGGGGTCCACCTGGACGAGTTTCGGGCGGGCCTCATCCGCCTGTCCGGCACGTTCGGGTTTCTCTTGAGCGCCATGCGCGGTCCGCCCGTGGAGCTGCTCATCGGCGCCGGAACCGAGACGTTCGACAACAAGGCTCAGCTCAACCTCGTCCGAGCCAGCGTCGGAGTGAACCGCTTTTGAACGGAGGTCGTCCCGTGCTCTCGTCTGGTCGTCCGCCCGCTCGAGCATCGCAGCGGCAGCGTCTCTGGCAGCTCGCGGCCGCGGCCGTGCTCCTCGTCGCCTGCGCTTCGACCGAGCCCCGCCGGTTCCCCCTCAAAGATCCGATGTGGCACGACACGGATCTGCAGTCCGTTTCCGTCGCGTGTCATCGTGAACGGACGGCGAAAGACCCCGCGCACGTCCGCTGCGCGCCGAAGCCCTACTGGTCTTCGCTCATGTGGGATGGAGCGGACAACGTCATCTTCCGGCCCGCTTCCGAAGCGGTCGGGCTTTATCTGCCCGGGCCCGAAGCCGTGAACGTCAACAGCATGGACGAGGTGCCGGATTCTTCCTGGTTCAACAATCGCATCGGAACGACTCCGATGACCGTCGCCGACGTCATGCAAGGGGCCTGCGATCCTTCGCTCATCCTCCACCCGGAAGCCGCGGCCGACGGAACATGGGTGATCGACCGGGGCAAGACCGAGGGCACCACGCCCGGATTCCGGATCAACGTCGGCGGACGCAAGTACTTGCTGAAGATCGACGACCCCAGCCAGCCGGAGCTCGGTAGCGCCGCCCAGGTGATCGGCCTCGCGATCTATCACGCCGCGGGATTCAACACGCCATGCGAGCAGGTCGTCTATTTCAAGCCGTCGCTCTTGAAGCTGCTTCCGGGGCTTCGCTACAAGGGCGGCAACATGGAGGTCGAGAAGGACTTCGACCGCAAGGCCCTCGACGCGATCCTCGCGAAATGCTCGAAGCGCGGCGACCTCATACGAATGGAAGCCTCGGCGTGGATCTCCGGCGACAACGTCGGACCGTTCCGGTACGGGGGCACGCGACGAGACGACCCCAACGACGTGATCGAGCATCAGGATCGACGCGAGCTTCGGGGCTCGCGGCTCATCGCGGCCTGGATCGATCACACCGACGCCCGGGAGGGAAATTCGCTGGACAGCTGGATGGCCGATCGCAAGGACTCTGCGGACTCGTCCCCGGGCCACATCGTGCATTACATGCTCGACACCGGCGAATCGCTCGGTCCGATATGGAAGACGTACGAGCAGGTCACGCGCCGCGCGGGCTATGGGTACGTGTTCGACTGGGGCGTGTTCGCCTCCGATTTCGGGGCATTCGGCATCCCAACCCATCCGTGGGATTACGTGGAGAAAACGCCGGGGTACGAGCTATTTTTCTATTTCAACGTCAGGGACTTCGTCCCCGACGAGTGGGTCATGGAATACGCGAACACGGCGTTCAGCAGGATGACCGAACGTGACGGGGCATGGATGGCGCGCATCCTCGCGCGGTTCACGCCGGACATGGTGCATGGCCTCGCCGAGATAGGTCGTTTCACCAACCCTGTGAATACCAAGTACCTGGCCAAGGTGCTGGAAGGTCGGCTCGAGCGAATTCTCGAGCGCTACCTGACGCGCCTGTCGCCCATCGCCGACGTTCGCATGAAGGACGCGGATCGGCTCTGCGGCTTCGACCTGGCGGAGTGGCGACAACTTCGTACGGTCGAGCAGTTCCAATACGTCGCCGAATCTTCAGGCTCGGGATCGATGCCGGTGGAAAGGGAGGGCGGCGGCAACATCTGCATGCGCCTGCCGCACTTCGCTCGCGACGGCAACCTCGCGGACGATTCGCCGGCCCGTTACGTCGTCGTCACCATCCGCGACGGGGTCGCCGCGGGGCCGCTGCGCGTGCACCTGTATGACCTGGGCCCCGTCCGTGGCTATCGTCTGGTGGGAGTCGAGCGAAACCCGAACTGACGGACGCGGACCGATGGCGAAGACTGCGGGCGAAGCACGGAGATGGGCCGCTGGCTCGTCGCTTTACCGTCTGGTCGACATTCGGTCGGGTGAAGCTCGCGTCGCCATCTTCGGGTTCGCCGGCTTGCTGCTGCTCATCATCGCCGGCCACACCGCTCTGGAGACGGCGCGCGACGCTCTGCTGCTGACCGGTCCCGGGCCTCGAGCCCTCGGCCTCGTGTACATCGCCATCGCGGCGTGCACGTTTCCGGCGTCCGCACTTTCGGCGGCAGCCGGACGTCACCTCGGCCCGCGACGCGCGCTCATGGGAGCCCTCTTGACGTCGGCGGCCCTCGCCACGTCGCTGGCGACCCTCGCACCCAGCCCCGTTTCGGCGATCAGCCTCTACGTCGCGAGTGGAGTCATCGCGTCGGTGCTCGTTCCCCAGTTCTGGACACTGGTCGGGATGATCCTGACCACGGCCCAGGGCCGTCGCCTCTTCGGGATCATCGCCGCGGCAGGGGTCGTCGGGGGCGTCCTCGGGTCTGGCGCCGCGTCGGCGGCGCTCTTCTTCCTTCCGGTACGCGCGCTGCCGGTCCTCTCGGGCGCGGTCTTCCTCGTCGCAGCAGGGGCCCTGTACCGCTTCAAGTCGATCGAGCAGCTCCAGGCGCGCCGACCGCAGCCTCGCGCAGCGTTCACCGCATCCATCCGCGCGCTGACGGAGGCTCCGTTCGTCATCCACGTTGCGGCCATCGTGTTCGTGTCGACGGCGACCCTGCTGACGTTCGACTACCTCTTCAAATCGACCGTCGCCCGGATGATGCCGAGCCAGAACGTCGCGCCATTCGTCGCGCGCTTCTACTTCGTGCTCAACGTCCTGTCGCTCGGCGTTCAGCTGTTCGCCGGAAGCGCGCTCGTCCAGCGGCTCGGGACGACGGCCGCGATCGTGCTCACGCCGCTGCTGCTCTTCGTCGGAGCCGCAGCCTCGTTTCTCGCGGGTGGAGCGGCGCCCGTCGTCCTCGCGGCGAAGGCGATCGACGGCGCCCTGCGCTATTCCATCCACCGGATCACCGGAGAGCTCATCTATCTGCCGGTCGCCGCTCGGGTTCGTCAGCGCGCCAAGCCTCTGATCGACGGGGCGCTGGCCCGAACCGCGCAGACGGTGACGGGCGCCGTGCTCCTTGCCCTCGGCGGAACGGCCGCGTTGTCACCGCGTCCGCTCGCCGGTCTGGTGACGCTGCTCGCGGGCGGATGGCTGATCGGCGCGGCGACGATACGCCGTCCCTACTTGACGCTGCTGCATCGAGTCATCTCGCACGGAGAGCTCGACGCGCAGGAGAGCCCCGAGCCGCTCGACCTCGAGAGCGCCGAGTTTCTCGTCCAGCGTGTGGCCAGCAGGGACCCGATGGAAGTCACGAGCGCCATGACGGTCCTCGAGAGGCGCCGGCGCGGCGGGCTCATTTCGGCGCTCATCTTGCTTCACCGCGACCCGGCGGTGCTCAAGCGAGCGCTCGACATCTTCAGCGCGTCTTCGCGAGTCGACTGGTTTCCGCTCGCGAAGCGGTTGCTCGAGGATCCGCGCGAGGAGGTTCGACTCGCGGCTGCCCGGGCGCTTGCGGCGAAGAGCGAGCTCGACCCGCGACTGATCGAGCGAGACCCCAGCCTTCGCGTTCGCGGCTACGCCGCCGTCCAGCTGGCTCTTCAAGGCCCGCACGAGGACGTTCGTGCCGATCCTCACGTCACCGCAGTGCTCGTGAGGGACGGAGCCTCGGGCACCGAGGCGCGGATTGGCCTACTGGCGGCGATCGCCGACGCGGCCCCCAGCCCGCGCCTCTCGCTTTTGCTCCTCATGCTCGGCGAGCTGCCCTCGAAGGTGACCGAGGCGACCGAGCTGCTGGCTCGCGCGGCGGCCCGACAGCACGATGCACGCCTGATCCGGCCTCTCATTGGGCTGCTGTCCGCCCGGGAGGGCCGAGAATCGGTCCGCGCAGCGCTCGTGCAATTCGGCGATCCCGCTCTTGCCGCGGTCTGCGACGTGCTGCGCGACGGGACGCAGCCGCGCAACCTGCGAATTCACATGCCCAAGACTCTGGCCCGCTTCGGAAACAAGGCGGCCGCCGAGCGACTGCTCGAGAGCATCGAGACCGACGGCGACGGTCTCGTGCGATACAAGTCGATCTGCGCGCTCGGAGCGCTCATCGGCGAGCACCGTGTCATCGTCGATCGGGTTCGGGTCGAGCGCCTTGCAGAGGCGAATCTGCTCGAATACTTCAAGGTTCTCGGCCGAAGAGTCGCGCTCGAGGCGGCGACGGGCGAGGCGGCCAGGCCAACGGTCGCGGGGAGGCTGCTCGTGGGGCTACTCGACGACAAGGGACGCCAGTCGCTCGATCGTTGCTTTCGCTTGCTCAAGATCGCGCATCCTCGAGAGGACATCCATCGCGTCCAGGTGGCGTGTCTGTCGAGCGACGCGTACACGAAGGCGAACGGCGCCGAATTTCTCGATACCAAGCTGCGGCGGCGCGACGAGCAGGGCTTGCGCCAGCTTCTTCAAATCGTCGTGGACGATCTGTCCGCAAAGGAGCAGGTGGCCCGGTCCAGTCCTGTCGTGCGGGCGAGCGTCCCGGAGACGGCGGACGAGGCGCTCGCGGACCTGATTCGCGACCCCGACGTGATGGTCGCCACGCTGGCGGGCGTCCGGGCCCTCGAGGTCGGAAGTGAAGCGCTCCGGGCGGCCGTCGCGTCGATTCGACGCCAGCGGCCGGAGGTCGACGGGGAGTCGACCGGCCCACTGCGCGCTCTGTGGGCGGGACGATCGACCGCCCATGCCTGAACCGAGCCGCTCGCGCGTCGCACGGGAGCTGCTTGCGGCGGAATTCGGCGCCTTTCCAGGCGTCGAGTCGTGGGTCATGGACCGGCTCGCGTCCGCGCTCGAACCGGAAGAGGTGCGTGCCGGCGACGCGTTCTACCGCACAGGCGAGCCCGCAGAGTTTCTTTACTGGGTGCGGGACGGCCGGGTCGAGGTCCGGGTGCCGACCCATACGAGCACCCTTTCGGGTCCAACGGCGTTCGGCGTGATCGATGTCCTTCTCGAGCGGCCACGGCAAGGCACCGCCGTGGCGCTCACCGACGTGTCGGCGATGAGGGTACGCGGCGAAACCTGGTTCGAGCTTCTCGATGACAGCTTCGAGCTCGCGAGCGTCGCACTGACGGCGATGGCGCGAGATCTGGCCGAGCTGGAGGTGAGATTCGGTCCAAGCGAACGCGCCGAGCCCCCGGCAGAGCCGGAGGTTCGTCGCCGCGGCCGGCCGCTCAACGTGCTCGAGCGCATCGAGGCGCTGCTCGACGAACCTCTGCTTCGGGGCGCGGGCGTCCAGACCATCAGCGATCTGTCCGTGCTGGCCGAAGAGTCCGCTTACGATGCCGGCAGCCCGATCTTCGAGCGTCGCATCCCGCGCGAACGGATGTACGTCGTCGTGGAGGGCGTGGTCGAAGCCCGCCACACGGACCCAATCGTCACGCGCCGTTTCACCCCGGGGCGGCTCGTGTGCGGAGCGGCGGCCTTCGGCCAGCCCGCACTCAAATGGGAGGCGCACGCTCTCACGACAGCTCGACTCCTTTCGTTCCGGGTCGAGGACTGGTTCGACCTCATGGAGGAGCATTCCGACATGCTCCGAGCCACGCTCGCCGCGCTGGGATTCCAGCGAGAGAAAGCATTCGAGGCGTCCCTCCCCATGCGCCGATCGTTCTGAAGGCTCACCGAGCACTGTCACGAGCGACGGGCTGCGGCATCCGATGGCGGCGAGGTCGCGCCGACCATGAGAGCATCCCGAGCCTTGTTCGCCGGCGTGGTGGCCGTGGCAGTGTTCCGCGGCTCCAACGCAGAAGCAGACGCAACGCAGCCCCGCTCCCGCAACGAGTCGCTGGCGGATGTGGCGCCCGCACCGTCCGCCTCGGGCACTTCCAGCGATCCCACTCTCGCGCCGACCGGCAACCAGGCCCAGGGGCCGACGGTCAACGAGGTCCAGGCGCCCGCGGGCAACCAGGCCCAGGGGCCGACGGGCTCCCGATCGCGGTCCGATTCGGCTCCCCTGCCCTCCGGCCCATCCCTCGAGCTGGGCCAGCACTTCGTGCTCGACCCCGTGGCCGACGGCACGCTCACGGCGATCGGTCTGGGTTTGTCCGGCTTGCTCGGCCTCGTCCTCTCGACCGGAGAGATCACGCCTCCGTCGCCGGCGATCAGCGCCAGTGGGCTTCTTGCCATCGACCGGATCGCGGTTACCCAGAAGATCGATCCCAACGCGGGAACGTATTCCTACATCGTCCTTTACGGCGCCCTCGGGTGGGCGGTGGCCGACACTGTCCTCTCCGGCTTTCGAGACGGGTGGGACGCGGCCATCGTCGACGGGTTCATGTATGCCGAGTCGATCTCCCTTTCCCTCGCGCTGACGGACATCACGAAGATCGCCGTGCGCAGGCCGCGGCCGATTGACTATCTCAACTGCGCGCCCCCGAAAACCACTTCCTCCCCGGGTTGCGCTTCCACCGACCTCGGGCTGTCCTTCTTCTCCGGACATGCCGCGATCGTCTCCTCGATCGGGGCGACCGCCACGTATCTGGCTTTCGTCCGATCGCCGGACACGTGGCGGCCCTGGGTCACGCTCGCCGCGTCCGTCGTGCTCACCACCTTCGTCAGCTACGAGCGCGTGCGCTCGGGAGAGCACTTCCCCACGGACGTCATCGCCGGCTCGCTGGCAGGAGCCGGAATCGGCATCCTGGTCCCGCATCTTCATCGTCACAAGCAAGAGCCCCCTGCGGTCTGGGTGGGTTTCGCGCCCATCCCTCATGGCGCATCGGCGGTTCTGAACGGCTCGTTCTGACCGAGGCAAGGCGACTCAACGTGCCAAGTTTGCGCGGGGACGCAGTCTGTGCACCTTGCTCGCGAACCAGGGGGGCGGCGTCGGGAATCGGGAGGCACGCAGCTCCGGCGCCCGATCGCGCGTGTGCAAGAAGTGGCCTCGCGGTTGCACGGTCGAGTCGCTCCCATGGCCGCCGCCGCCAACCAGCGACCTCTCGGGATCGACTCCGGAGCCGGCATCCGTTCGTCGCAAGCCCAAGAGTCCCCGCCAGCCCCGAAGCAGCCGACGAAATACGAGAACGCCGACAAAGCGCCGGCGCGCAGCGAGACTGCCGACGAGGCGCCGGACGACTGCCCGAGCTCCGACGAAGCGCTCGCAGGACGTGCCAAAAGGGGCGATCGCGCCGCGTTCATCGAGCTCGTCGCGCGCTACGAGTGTCGCATCTACCGCCTGGCGATGCGGCTGTCACGCAACGACAGTGATGCGCAGGAAATCACGCAGGAGACCTTCCTGCGAGCGCATCGCTGCATGAGGTTCTTCAGGGGCGAGTCGCGCTTTGGGACGTGGCTCTATCGAATCGCGATGAACGAGGCGCTGATGCGTCGCCGCGCCGCGAGGCGCCGCCCCGTGGATTCACTCGAGGATGTGCTTCCGAGGTTCGCCGACACCGGCACGGTGGCGTGCGCCGAAAGCGGCATCGACGATCTCGTCGACGGAAAGACACTCGCCAGACGCGTGCGGCAAGCCCTGCAGCAGCTCGATGAGGCGCATCGGGCGACGCTCGTCCTGCGCGACCTCGAGGAGCTGACGGCGGAGCAGGCGGCGGACATTCTCGGGGTATCTCCGGAAGCGGTGCGTCAGCGCGCACATCGGGCGAGGCTGAAGCTGCGCGAGCTCCTAGCGGATCTGGCGGATCTACTCCCCCAACGTCCAGGAGCGCGCTCTTCTTCGCCCCCCCGCCATCGATCGTCGAAGGTCCCGAATCCGCGTCAGGGACCGGGCACTTCGGCATCGGTGGGCCCGTGAGCCCGTCGCGAACCGAGCGCGCGCTGGCCTGGTCGCTGCGACCGTTCGTGAAAATCCAGCCCGAGGAGGCCATCACCACGATCTTGATGACGCTCATCACGTTCATCTTGATGACCGGGTATTACCTGCTCAAGACGGCGCGCGAGCCGCTGATTCTTCTCCAGTGGGGCGCGGAAGCCAAGCTCTATGCCGAGGCGTGCCAGGCGCTCATCCTGCTCGCAGTCGTGCGCGTCTACGGCGCGATTGCGCGCCGCGTGGGGCGGATGAAGCTGCTCGCGAGCGTGTACCTTTTCTTCGCGTCCAACATGGTCGTCTTCGCCGCGCTTGCGAGGACGAACCTTCACATCGGCCTCGCGTTTTTCCTCTGGGTCGGCGTGTTCAGCTACACCTCGGTCGCACAGTTCTGGGCGTTCGCGGCGGACATCTTCACGGAGGAGCAAGGCAAGCGGCTCTTCGCCTTCATGGGCACCGGCAGCTCCGTGGGGTCGGTGGCGGGATCGGCGCTCGCACACTCGCTGGTCAAGCGCGGACCCGACATTCTCATGGTCGGGGCCGCAGTGTTCGTGGTCGTTTGCGTCGTGCTGCTCGGCTGGGTCGAGCTGCGCACCGACTCGAGCAGCGCCGAGCGCGCCAAGATGCGTCAACAGCCGGTCGCAGTCGAGAGTCCGCTGCAGCTCCTCATCCACGACAACTACCTCGTCCTCATCGGCGCGTTGACCCTCGCGCTCAACTGCGTGAGCGGACTGGGTGACTACGTCCTCGATCGCGCTCTACTTGCGCACGTTTCGTCAGCGGGCTTTCCGCATGCGGAGGCGAGCGCGTTCATCGGGACGTTCAAGTCGAGTTTTTTCGGCTGGTACAACGTCCTGGCGCTGCTCCTGCAGCTCTTTGCGGTTTCGCGCATCCTGGTGCGGTTCGGGGTACGGACCGCCCTGCTTGTCCTTCCCGTCGCAGCGGTCTTCGGATACGGCGCCTATGCCATCCTCCCGACGCTCTCGCTCATTCGAGCCGTCGTCATCGCGAACCGAGCGCTCGATTACTCGCTGACGAGCACGGCGAGGCATGCCTTGTTCCTCGTCGCGTCGCGGACCGAGAAATACGTGGGCAAAACGCTGGTCGACAGCGTCGGAGCGCGCTCGGGCGACTTGCTGTCCGCCATCGTCGTGTGGATCGGCGTGCGGTCGGGAATGCACACGACCGGGTTCGCCGCCAGCGCCGTCGTCGTTTCGCTCGGGTGGATCGCCGTAGTGATGGCGATCGGACGCGAAAACAAGCGCCGCGCCTCCGGAGTGGAATTTCGCATGGCCGTCTCGCCGATGTAGGCAGTGAGCCGAAGTGTGCCACGCGACCTGCCGGAGCCGGTGACCCGGGTCGCATCCGTCAGCGCTTCGGCCGCAGATCGCGCGCCCATGCGGCGGGTCCGCCTCACCGCGAGCCGGGCGATGACGCGAAGAAAGACTCCGGCGTCATAGCTCGCTGCCCCCCGAGCGCGCACTGGCAAGCCGTCCGGCGCCGTCTTGTCGCGGACATACGGGCCGTTCGAGACGATCGATCGATCGCCCGCGCCTGCGGCGGCTCGCTGGTTCGCGGTTTGCTCAGAGCGGGGCAACTCATGCATTCTTCGCCGGCCATCGCGCGACGACGATGCGGCCCGGGCCTTCGCCGGCCCCGGCTCGCCCGTCGACTCCGTGTCCTGCACGGACCGCTTGCCGAGCCGAGCGGAGAGTCGACGCCGGCCTTTTCGCACGAGATCGAGGTCCTCGCGCCGGGCCCCGCGGCCGAGGTGGACACCTCGAGGTCGTACGCGCCCGAAGGCGACTGGACGGGCCGCGTTCTGGCCGGGCGGTATCGACTGCAGCGCCGACTTGCGGAGGGGGGGATGTCCTCGGTCTTCGCCGCGACGCACGTTCGAACCGGCTGCCCGGTCGCGATCAAGATTCTGCACCGGGAGGCCGCGGCCCACGCGGAGGTTCTCGCGCGTTTTGCCAACGAGGGCGCCGCGGCAAACCGTGTCGGCCATCCCGCAATCGTACGCGTGATCGACGACGACCGAGACGACGACGGGACCGCATTCTTGGTGATGGATCTCCTGCACGGCGAGACCCTCGATGCGAGGTGGAGGCGAAGGGGCGGGCGCCTCGGCGAGAGCGAGGTCGCCTGCGTGCTGCACGAGCTGCTCGACGGGCTCGCCGCCGCCCACGCGCAGGGTGTCATTCATTGCGACATCAAACCCGCAAACGTGTTGTTGACGAGCGACGGCCGGCTCAAATTACTCGACTTCGGAATCGCCTTCGTCGCAGGAGCGCGACATCGCGCGCCGAGCCAGATGCCGCTGGGCACGCCCGCGTTCATGCCGCCGGAGCAAGCGCTCGGGAGCGTCCACGACATCGATGCGCGTTCCGACCTGTGGGCGGTCGGTGCAATGGCGTTCACGCTGCTGTCGGGGCGCCACGTTCACGATGGACATACGGCCGTGGAGACGATGCTCCTTTGTGCCTCGAGTTCGGCGCCGCCCCTGTCCAGCGTGGCTCCCGACGTGGGGTTCCCGCTCGCACGGATCATCGATCGCGCCCTCAGGTCCGAAAAAGAGGACCGGTGGCCCAGCGCGCGAGCGATGCAGACCGCGGTCGCGGAAGCGTACCGCCACATGGTCAAGCGACCCATTTCGCGCCGAGGGATCGTCGACCCCGGGTTCAAGCAAAGCGGGAACCGTGACCCCACCACGATCGATCGCGCTACTGTCGATCGCATCCCGGTCGATCGTGGCCCGATCGCCGGACCCGCGGTGGGTTGCATCGCTCAGGCGCCCAATGCACCTCCCGTGACCCCGGCTCGAAGCTCGGCGGCTCCATCGCCGCGCGCGCCCGCCGGCCCGACGCTTCGGAGCCCCGGCGACATTTCGCCGGGGCAGCCGCGTGCCGTTCAGGCCGCAACCGTGATCGACCGCGAGCTCGACACGAGCCCGGCCGCCACGGCGTCGACGAGCGAAGCGAATCGAGACTGATCGAACCCACTCCCACTGTACAGCCAGTCGACGTGAGGCGGAGACCGGCTGCTCGCCTCGTGCTCCCGGAACCTCCACAGGCGGGATGTGCGGTCGGGGAAATGCCCGAGCACGTCGAGGTGATCGCCGTATCCCACCCAGATGAGCTTGCCCCAGAGTTGAGATCGCAAGGGAACCACGCCGTCGTTGTCACCCGGCCTGGGATTGCGACCGAGCACGCGCAACATGCGCTCGCAATCCTCGGATACGGGAGAACCGCAGCACGGATAATGCGGGTCGCAGCGCGCCGTGATCCGATGAAGGATCGAGAAGATCGCCGCGTTCAGCAGGTTCCAGGGTCGAACCTCCCACGGGCGGGCGAGAGCCGGCAACAACATGCGAGGGTGCGGAGGAGGAGCCATCGAGGCAGTCGATTGACAGAGGATGCCCGGGCAATCTTCGATGCCCGCGGCGAACAGGTCCATGGCCTCGGGCATGAGCTGAACCATGGCGCCCTGGTCGTTCTCGATGGCGTCGACGTATTCGCGAACTTCACTGCTGCGTGCCCCGTCGAGCATCTGGAGGAACCGGTCGGTCGCGCGATCGAGCATCGCGAGATCCAGTCCGAACGCTCGATCGACGCGTGAAAAGGCGGCCAGCAGTGCGCTGAGCGTCCCGAGAGGCAGCGAGCCGACGGTGAGCGCCGTGACCGTCAGCGCGCTCAGCGCGCGCAGCGCCCTCGCACCGCTCACCGTGGTGAAGAAGCTTGCGAGCGGCGTCCCGAAGTGTGGGGTGTTGATCGTCGTGATGCTCGCCAGACGACGGCGCCAGGAGAGAACCGCCGGCGCCACCCCGAGCGAGGCGCGAGGTGAAGCGACGAGCCGGGCGTCGAGCCCTCCGGTGGAATGTCCGATGAGATGGACTGGACCGCTCTCGACGCCGTCGGCGTCACACGTGCTTGCAACGAGCTCGGCAAGCCTTGCCGCGCGACGACGGATGGACGCCGTTGGTGAAACCTGAAGAACGTGGGCGTCGACCTGCTCTCCGCCGGCGCGAAGCCGCTCGCACAGAGCGCGCTCGAGATGCCCGAAGTAGTCGTACGACGCCAGCCGGCCGAAGCCGAACATCCCGGGCGAAAAATAGAGGCGATGCAGCATGGTGCGTTGGTCGCGGGGGACGCTGCTATCATCGCGCCGATCGATGGGCAATGTCCTGCGCAGGGTGCGGGTGCACGACACGGTCGGGACAACGGACGATCCGGAGATCCTCGCCTACGAGCACCGGTTCCTCGCATACCTGGACACGGGATCCGATCGCACGATCGTCACGGAGCACCTCATCGACAGCGTGAGCTCGGTGGATACGCACATGACGGTCCCGCTCGAGGGGAGGTCGGTCCCGGCGAGGCTCTTGACCATCGAGCTCCAACACCGTTCGTGCCCACCGTTTCCCATCGTCGTCGGCGTCAGCGACGCGCTCGTGCGACGCGCGGGGGTCGGCGGAGTCGACGTCGTCCTCGGACAAGATTACATGCAAGCCGCACGCATCCACATCGCGTTCGGTCCGCGCGCAGGGGACCATCGCGTATTTTGCGCGTTCCCGAAGAGACTGCTCGATCAGCAGCGGCGCAATCTTCAGCGCTTCGGCTCGCGACGCGGCCCGCGTTAGCCTCATGCCCGGCCCAAAGCTTGCTGCGCCGGGCGCGGGCCGGGCGAGCCGGAGACTACGTGCCCGCGCACCTCAATTCGTCAACGGGAGTGCGGCCGGCACGCCAAGGGGTCGGACGTGATCGCGGACGATGCCTTCGAGCTGGTTCTGCTCGAGCGTCTCGTGGGCGATAAGCTCCTTCGCGATCGCCTCGAGAGCCTCGGCGCGGGCCTCCAGCAGCTTGCGCGCGCGGGCGTGTTCCGATTCGAGGATGCGGCGCACTTCCGAGTCGATGAGCCGCGAAGTTTCCTCGCTGCATTCCGCCCTGGGCCGCTCGCCGGGGACGAACAACAAGCGCACCGAGGGCGACTGATCCCACACCGCCGGACCCAGGGCCTCACTCATGCCGAACCGGCACACCATCTGCCGCGCGATTTCGGTCGCCCGCTCGAGGTCGTCCTGCGCACCGGTGGAGGGCGCCCCGCACGTGAGCTCCTCCGCAGTACGACCGCCGAACAGCACGCAGATGCGGTCACGCAGCTCGTCGAGCGTCATCAGATAGCGCTCCTCGGTGGGCAGTTGCAGCGTGGCGCCGAGAGCCCCTATGGACCGCGGAATGATGGTCACGCGGTGAACGGGATCCGCATGCGTCACCGAAAGGGCCACGAGCGCATGACCGGCCTCGTGAAACGCCACGCGGCGCTTCTCCTCGTCGGTCATGACCCGGCCTTCCTTCTTGAGGCCGAGCTGAATCCGATCCATGGCCTCTTCGAAGTCGCACATCTGAATGGCCGTCGCGTCGCGCCGGACGCTTGCAAGCGCCGCCTCGTTGACCACGTTGGCCAGATCGGACCCGACCATTCCCGACGTGCGCCGCGCCACGACTGCGAGGTCCACGTCGGGAGCGAGCTGCACCTTGCGCGCGTGCACTCGAAGGATGGCTTCGCGGCCCCGGATGTCCGGCCGGTCGACGAGCACCTGCCGATCAAATCGACCGGCGCGAAGGAGTGCACGGTCAAGGATTTCTGGACGGTTGGTCGCCGCCATGATGATGAGGCCCGACCCCGGCTCGAAGCCGTCCATTTCGACCAGCAGCTGGTTGAGCGTCTGCTCTCGCTCCTCGTTGGCGGCGAAGCCCGCGGCGCCCGAGCGCGTCTTGCCGAGCGCGTCGAGCTCGTCGATGAAGATGATGCACGGAGCGCGCTCCTTGGCCTGCTCGAAAAGGTCACGCACGCGGCTTGCGCCGACGCCGACGAACATCTCCACGAATTCCGATCCACTCATCGAAAAGAAGGGCACGCCCGACTCTCCCGCCACCGCGCGGGCCAGCAGCGTCTTTCCCGTGCCGGGCGCTCCGACCAGGAGCACGCCCTTGGGAACGTGGGCACCGATGGCCCGGTACTTGCGCGGCTCCTTGAGGAAGCGCACGACCTCGGCCAGCTCCGCCTTCGCTTCGTCCACACCGGCAACGTCATCGAAACGCACGCCTTGCTCGGTGCTTCGGTCGTACAGCTTGGCCTTGCTGCGGCCGAACGTCATGGGCCGGTTGCGTCCGGCTCCCGCGGCCCCGCGCGACATTCCGAAAAGAACCAGCGGGAGGATCAGCAGGGGCGCAGCGAGCCACAGCAGCAGCGTCCACCAGGGGGCTGCCTCCTGGACTCCCTTGACCACGACGTGCTGTTGCTCCATCGCTTCCAGGAGCGGCCGCTCGTCCATGCCGGGAATGCGCTCGACGACGACGATCTCCCCTGCCTTTCCCCCCTCCTTCTTCAACGTCGCGCTGATCTGCTTCGCGTCGAAGTCGGCCTCGTCCACCTTTCCATTCTGAACGTCGGCCAAGAGCTCCGTGTAGGGCATGAGCCTCAGTGCCGGTCCGGACATCGAGCGAACCAACCAAAGGCTCCCGAGGAGCAAGGCCATCGCGACGATGCTGGTGCGCATCTGGCGCCAAGGAGACGTCGAAGGCGGCGGCATGTCGGCAACCGTCAAAGCACTCTGCACGCCACCGAGCGGGAGCGGGCTTTCGTCCCCTCAAGAACGGGCAATCCACCGAGGATTCCCGAGCATGGACAGGCTGCTTCGGCCGAACGCGCCGGCACGATTTGCACCGAGACGCAAGTTCTTCGCGAACGCGGCAAGAGCGGGGACTTGGCGCGGGCGATGCACGACCGGGGAGGCCTCGCCGGCTTTCCTTCGCCCGGAGGATCCATGGAAGTCGCTCTGCAAACACTCGCGAGAAGCGAATCGGACGTGGAGCTGGTCGAACACAAGGGTATCGGGCATCCCGACACGATTTGCGACGCGCTCGCGGAGCAGCTCAGCGTCGCGCTCTGCCGCTTCTATCTCGAGAGGTTCGGGTCAGTCCTTCACCACAACGTCGACAAGGCGCTTCTCTGGGCCGGCACGTCGCGACCCCGTTTCGGAGGCGGCGAGGTCATCGCGCCGATGGAGATCTTTCTCGCAGGACGTGCGACCTGCGAAGTGAACGGGGCCACGGTCCCCATCCGCGCCCTGGCGACGGAGGCGAGTCAGGCATGGTTACGAGGCCACTTGCATGCGCTGGACGTGGACCGCCACGTGAAGCTGCACTGCCTGGTGCGTCCCGGGTCTACCGAGCTGGTCGACCTTTTCGTGCGCCAGGCGCAGTCGGGAGTCTGGCTGGCCAACGACTCGTCGTGCGGGGCGGGCTATGCGCCCCTGTCCGAGCTCGAGCGCGTCGTCCTGGGCGTCGCCGATCGACTCAGGAGCCTGTCGGCGAGCGGGGGGACCCCGGAGATCGGCGAAGACACCAAGATCCTCGGCCTCCGACGCGCCGACCGCATCCAGTTGACCGTCGCGTGCGCGTTCGTGGATCGGTACGTCCGCAGCATTCGCCATTACGTCGATTGCGTCGCGAGCTTGATCGACCAGCTGCTCACGCACGCGCGCACGCTCAGCACTCGGAGCGTCGAGATCTGCGCGAACGTCGCCGACGACGTGGTCGCCTCGAACGTGTACCTCACGGTGACGGGCACGTCCGCCGAGGCCGGTGATGACGGGCAGGTCGGACGGGGCAATCGCGTGAACGGGCTGATCGCGCCCTATCGACCGATGACGCTCGAGGCCGCCGCGGGCAAAAACCCGGTGGCGCACTCCGGCAAGCTGTACAACGTGGCGGCCCATCGCATCGCTGCGGCCGTCGTTGAAGCCATCGGGCCCGTCACTCAATGCCATTGCCGTCTCGCGAGCAGGATCGGCCGGCCCGTCACGGAGCCGGAGATCGTCGACCTGCAAGTAGGTCTCGAGCGAAACACCCAGCTGAACGACGTTGCGCCGCACATCCAGGAGGTGGTCCGTGCCGGGATCGCGGAAATCGGAACGCTCTGGCGATCACTGGTCTCCGGCGAAGTGCGGATCTTCTGACCACACGACGGACCGTCGGAGGCTCGGGGTTCGCGAGCTCTAATGACGACCCCCGCCGGAACGGAAGCCGCCTCCGTGGAACGCGCCGCCTCCGGACCCACCGCCGCCGCGGAACGTTTGCCAGTGCGCGCCCCCCACCTGGCGTCCAACGTTCTCGCGTCCTAGGTCTCCCGTCGGAGCGGCCGGCTGCCAGCCCGTGCCGTTATTCCGCTCCCAAGCCCCGTTCGGTGCGGCGCGGTAAACCTGCCCGTCACGACCTGCATAGACATTGCCGATCCCACCGGTGCGGATCGGGATGGCGGTGCGATTCCCGGCGGCATTTCGTTCCCAGGGGTTGCCGACGACATTCCGGCCCCACGAAGTTCGATAGAGATTTGTGCGATGGGCGTTGTGAGCGATCGCATTGCGATGTCCCCACCCCCATCCTGCTGGCCCCCACCAGGGATGGAAAAGGAGCCCCGGCCAGATGCCAAAAGCAAGCCCGACTCCATAACCCCATCCGAAACCCCAGTAGAAGCCCGGAGCCCAACCGACGTCGAAGCCGAAGGTCCACGGCGAGCCTACCCAGAAGGTCTCCGCCCAGCAGGGGTACAGGTAACCTGTCCCGTAGACGATGACGTCGTCGTCGCTCAGGTATGAGCCCAGGTACCCGGGCGTATAGCCCTCGTACACGGTGTCTGGAGTCGAGTCGTAGACGCGAACGTACGTCACGTAGTAGATGGGCGAGGTCGGCGGAATCGTATAGACGACGTCGGGGACCGACGCGGCCGCGGCCCAGGGCCCCACGGGTGACGAGCCGGAAAACCAGATGCCGCTATCGACGGCGTAGTAGCTCGATGAGGTGACGCGGATGACGGGAGTCGCCGTGTTGACGGCGTAAGCCAGCGGCGTGTCTTCGATGGGCGCCCACTGAGGCGCTCCGTCGTACGCGACGGTGAGGGTTGCAGTGGCACGGTTCACCGTCGCGGTTTGTGGAATCTCGTTCGCAATGATCGCTTGCTCGGCCTCCGGGGTTCCCGCGACCGACGCGAGAACGACCCCTCTGGGATGGTTCTCCGGGATCTGCGCGAAGTCCGCCGGAAGGCTCTTCGCCGAAACGAAGGCCCAAGGGCCACGTTCCAGCGACGGCCCCCGGTACCACCGACCCGAAAGGAGGACGTAATAGAAATTGTTCGCGGTATCGACGAAAATATCGGAAGTCGAATTTGCAACTTGCAAGAGACGAGTCCCGGAAATGGGGTCAAGCTGTGGCGGCCCTTGCGTCTGGATCAGCTCTGCGGGAAAGCTGCTCACGTAGACGGTCGGCATGACCCCCCGTCCAAGGTCGTCGGCGATCGGCGTCCCCGCGACGTCGAGAAGATCAACGAGCTTGTCGCTGGTCGACGCCTCCTTGGCCCGCTCGAGGGCGGAAGACAGCGGGGAAGCGACGTCGCGCGCCTCGACCCAGGCGCCCGTCGGATCGGTGGACGTCATCCAGTGGCCGGCCAAGGAAAGGTAGTAGCGGCTGCTCTGGGGGTCGAAGAGCATCAAGGCTCGCGTGTTGATCACGCGAAGGAGGCTGGTCCCCGGCACAGGCCGGAGAACCGGCTGGCCATCGATGAGCACGAGCAGCGCCGGGGCGCTCGAATAGAAGATGCGGGGAACGTCGTTGCGGACGTGTACGGTGGGGTGTTTCGATTCCGCGAGGGTGACGGCCAGGCTCGCCTCGATCCGGTCGAGGGCCAGGTAGACGCCGCCGGTCGGCATGTGCTGTCGAATCGCGCTCGCGAACTCCTCGGCCCGATCGGGCTTCGAGGGAAACTGCGCGCTCTCGACCCGAATGTCGTTCAGCGTGACGAGCCGGTTCTCGCGATCGACGTCCGTTCGCGCCGACAGCCAGACGATCCCGTAGAACGGGACCGCCGACGCCTTGGTTTGAACTGCGACGGCGGCGCGCGAGCGGATCCGGTCATTGTCCCAAGACTCCACCTGAGGCTGATACACGGTGACCTGATGGTCGCCCGCCGTGAACGCGCGCGGCCAGCCGTTGTCCGTGGCGAGGCGGTCGTCGGCCATCGGCTCCATGGCACCCGGCCAGTCCTGGCCGACGTACACGCGCGACTGGTCCTCGGCGGGCGAACACGCAGAGCCGACCGCAAGGGCGAGCCACGCGAAACGACGGCTTCTCCCCGAAAATCGGTTCACCGCAGGTAACGGTGCGTGTCTTGACATGCGCGGCCGTCAGCTGCACGCGTCATACCACACGGAGCGGCACCCGGCCGCTTCCGCCACCGCCCGGATCGGATGCCCGTCGCGGACTTCACGACGGAAGCCCGTCGGGGTCTCTCAAAGCTCGGCGGCGGCGGACTTCGACTCCGCCTCGACGCTTTTCGGCGTCGCAAGGGCGGAACGGGAGACGAGCTCGATGCGCCGGCTCGTGAGCGTCGGCGTGAGCACGCGATAAAGCACCCGCGAGCCGCACCCGGTGACCAGGTACTCTCGCTGCGCCTGTAGGTGCGTGACTTCGAGATTGCGATCGGCGCAAGGCAGATCGTGCGAGGCGCTCGCCGCGAGGGCCACCGAGAACGCATCGGACGTCGTATCGGTCTGCCGGAAGATCGAGCCGTTGCTCGCAGTCACGGCGGATCCGCAACCTGCCCACGTCAACAGGCCGCCGATCATCCCGATCCCCGGCCACACACGTCCCAGATATTTCGTGTTCACGCTTCTCTCCTTGCTTGCCGACCCGTGGTTCGCCGGCCTAACCGGCCACCTACGCCATCGATTCCAGAAAAAAGTCGAAGCGCAATCATAGTTGTCATCGCGTGAGCTCAGCGCAAGCTCCGTGAAGCTCGATCGTCTTCTCGTCCCCGTCCCCGTCCCCGTCCCCGTCCCCGTGGCCGTCGCCGTCGCCCGATCGCCGGTCGTGCGAGGCACGGCCGAGCTGGCGGCGCACGCTCATTGCCTTGCAGGTGCCCGTGTTCGATCTGCGCCGTGGAGATGCTCTTCTCATCGTCGACGTGCAGAACGATTTTCTGCCAGGGGGCGCCCTCGAGGTCAGCCACGGGGATGAGGTCGTTCCGGTACTCAACCGCTGGATCCAGGCGGCTGTGTCGCAGGGGGTTCCCGTCTTCGCGACCCGGGACTGGCACCCCGAAGATCATTGCTCCTTCTTAGCGAGAGGAGGTCTCTGGCCACCACACTGTGTGCAGGGGACGAACGGCGCCGAGTTTGCGCACGACCTGCGACTGCCCGCCTCGGTGACCGTCGTTTCGAAGGGCGCCGACCGGGACCTCGACGCGTATTCGGGATTCCAGGGAACGGACCTCGACCGAATGCTGCGGGCCGCGGGCGTCCGGAGGGTGCTGGTCGGTGGGCTCGCGACGGACTACTGCGTGCTCGAAAGCGTGCGTGACGCGATGGCTCTCGGCTATGAAGTCGTGCTTCTTCGAGACGGCATGCGCGCGGTGAACGCGCATCCGGGCGACGGTTTGCGCGCCGAGCAGGAGATGATTCGCGCCGGAGCGTCCTGCGTCGCCACGGCGTGACCACCTCGGCGGCTCTACTCGGCAGCGGGCGCTCGGCGTATACGCGTCCGATGACGTCCCGCGAGGTGAGCCGTCCCGATCGAGGATCTCGCATCGGCCTTTCGACCGACCTCTACGAATTCTCGATGGGCGCCAGCTATCTGGCGCTGGGGATGGAGGGTAGGGCGACCTTCAGCCTGCTCGTGCGCAAGCTGCCGAAACCGCGCACCTTTCTCGTCGTTGCCGGGATCGAGCAAGCGGTCTCGCGGCTGACGTCGCTGGCATTCGACGCCGAGGACGCGGCCTATCTGGCCTCGACGGGATACCTGAGCGAGCAGCACGCGAGAGAGCTGGCAGCCACGCGTTTCACCGGGGACGTCTGGGCCGTCCCCGAGGGGCGCACGGTGTTCGCCGACGAGCCGCTCCTCGAAGTCAGCGCTCCCATCGTGGAAGCGCAGCTCGTCGAGTCCCTATTGCTGAACGCGATCCACTACCCGACCCTCGTCGCGAGCAAGGCCGCCCGCTGCATCGCGGCCGCACCCGGAAAGGTCCTGGTCGACTTCGGCCTGCGCCGCGCCCCGGGGATCGACGCCGCGATCGAGGCCGCGCGCTGCTGCTACCTGGCCGGGTTCTCGTCGACGAGCAACGTTCTCGCGGCACGCGAGCTCGGAATTCCCGTGAGCGGGACCGTCGCGCACTCGTTCATCGAGACGTTCTCCGACGAAACGGAAGCGTTTCGTGCATGTGCCGCCACGGCAATCGGCCCGGTCACGCTTCTCGTCGACACGTACGACACGATTTCCGGAGTGGCCAAGGCGATACGCGTCGCAAAGGAGATGGCTGCTCTTGGGCTGCGGGTGGCGTCCGTCAGACTCGACAGCGGGGACCTCGACGCCCTCAGCCGCCGCACCCGTACGTTGCTCGACGACGCTGGGCTGGCCGAAGTGAAGATCTTCGCAAGCGGGGGTCTGGACGAGACCGAGCTCGCGAAGCTGACCGCGGCCGGAGCGCCGATCGACGGCTACGGAGTCGGAACTCGGTTAGGTATGTCCGCCGACGCCCCCGTGCTCGATCTCGCTTACAAGATCGTCGCCTACGACGGTCGCCCTTGCCTCAAATTGAGCGAGGGCAAGGCGACGCTGATCGGCCCCAAGCAGGTCTGGCGGAGACGGGGGACGGACGGACTCTTTTCCGAGGACCTGGTCGCGGCGCGCGACGAGCCGGCTCCCGGACGCGACTGGGAACCGCTGCTCGAGCCCGTGATGCGCGACGGTCGACCTGAAGCCTTGCCGTCTCTGGACACCATTCGCCTACGCCACCGCGAGGAAATGGCGGCGATGCCGCCGAGGCTGCTCGAGATCGGATCAAACGCATCCTACCGCGTCACGCATTCGGCGGCCCTGCTTCAGCGGCAGAAGGCCGCGGTAGAGCAGGTGCTACGCCGTGAAGGACTTCCCGCCGCATGACTCGACGGCGGACCCGACGTCCTCGACCCCCGCCAGGGCTCACTTCGGCGCTTGGCGACCCCGTGCAGCCGCGAGGGTTTCGTCCTCGCGTCCAGGCCGCGTAGAGTGAGCCGTGCCAATTGCGCGATCGGCGTGCGGCGCGCTGGACCGGGCAACCGACTGCCCGTGCGCGAGCAGGTGCCGCGCGTCGACGATGGGGTCGGCGCAGCCGGGGCGACCGCGCGAAAGCGTCCGTCTCGGCCCCGCTGCCTCGGGAGGATGCTCGTGCACGTGAGGAGGCGAGGGCTCGAGCGTTTCCGCCCTTGCTCGAAGTAGCCCCGCAATGTCGCCCGGGAGGCGTCTGCGCAGGCGAAGGACAATTTCCGGATCAAGCAGCTCCGCGAGCACGCGGAGAACGACCTGGCAGTGTTCGAGGGCGAAACCCAGCCCGACACGCTCCCGTCGTTCCACCTCCGCGTAGAGGGCAGCCGAATTTCCTATTCGACCGACCGCCGGCCGCGAGACGATCTTCGCGAATGGAGGCGGTAGCTGCGTCGCAATCGCGTCGGCGTCCTCCTGGGCGGTGGCGCAACGCAGGGCTCCCAGGACCGCGCCGATCGAGCGTCGGGCCTCCCGATGATCGCGGAGCCCGCCTTCTGCCCTGACCCGAGAAACGAGCTCCTCTTCGTCCATGGGGGCGCCTTCGTGCATCGGCCGTACCGAATGGCATGTCTGTCCAGGACGATGAAAGTCCGCCCCGGGACTTCTACCGAAGGGGGCTTTCGTCGCTTGCGGCGTGAATCTCGCCCCGCTCGCGGCGTGAATCTCGCGCCCCCACGCGCAAGAAATGCAGGCAGTGCCCTGCGGCCAGTTTGGGGACAAATCGCCTGGCGACTCGAGAAGTCAGTGCTCGGGTCTTGGGGGAAACGTCCCCGGCGCCGGCGCGCAAAAGTTGCCGGAGTCTCCGCCCGAACCCGAGCGCTGCAGGCGGCTGCGAAGCCGTAGCGCCTGCGCCAACGTCGCCGCCCCGAAAACGAGCGCATAGCTTCCGAGCAGCATGACCAATGCTGCCGCTTCCGCCTTCGGCCAGACGAGAATGGCGAACCCGAGCAGAAGCGACGCCACTCCCGCGACGCCGAGCAGGACCTCTCCCGGGATCTCGCGACGCAAGGCGACGGCGGCCGCGAGCTCGAGAACGCCGATCAGGATGGCCCAGAAGGCGACAAGCAAGGCAAGCAGATCGATCATCGTCCGGGAGAGCAGCAGCGCTGCGAGTCCGAGTCCGACCCCTGCCAGACCTTTGAGCCCGAGTATCCAGCCAAAATCACGAACGATATGCCGGGTCCCCATCGCAATCGCGATGCACCCGTCGACGAGCGCATAGATCCCGAGCAGAAGGACAAAAGCGGTCAGCGGCATGCGGGGCCAGAGCAGCGCCGTCAGCGCAAACGCAAGAGCGATGACGCCGCGAAACGCGAGCGACTTCCAGCTGCGCACGAAGGCCGTAGTCATCAGAGCAACCTCCGCTGCCACCGAGCGACATCCGTGCCGGGGCGGGTGCCGGGGCAGGAGCACCGGCAGCGAAGACGTTCGGACGTTCGGTGAATCGTGCGAGTCGCCCACCAGGCGCGCCTTCTCAGTTGTCTCTCGGCGCGCCGCTTGCTCGAGCGTCGCGGCACGAGCGTCCTCGAAGGAGCACCGGCCATGACACCTGACCAACTGACCGTACCGCGGCGCGAGAGCCTGCGCCGGGCCTTGCAAATCAAGCGCGCGGAGCTCGAGCGCAATCTCGCTCGACTCGAAGAAGAAGCCGTCGATGCCCGCGTCGACTCCGCCGAGCTCGAGGACGTCGCCGAAGGCGTCATCGAGGACCGCTACCGCAACGCCATGCGAGAGCATGATCGCACGTTGCTCGGAGAAGTTCTTCACGCCCTCCGTAAGCTCGATGCCGGAACATACGGCCTGAGCGAAGCCAGCGGGCGGCCGATTTCGTTCGAGCGCCTGCGAGCGGTACCGTGGGCTCGCTTCGCTACCCACGAGGCCGAACGTCTCGAGCGCCCGGGCGGGGCGTAGACGACGCTCGGACGCACCAGCGCGGACCGGCCAGCAGGAGCGAGCAGAGGGACTCCAGCCTGCCGCAGCTGCCACATGGGTACTTGTTCCGAGCGGGCGGCCCTTCTTTCACCACCCTCACCACGCTCTCGTGGCGTGCGAGGGCGTCGTCCCGATGGCGGGTGCCTCGGGAGAAGTGACCGCAGAGAAATTCGTGAGCCAGTTTCGCTTCGCATCTACGGCCCAGGCGCAGGGCCGATGGCGTGTCATCGTCGCCGCGCTGGCTTCCCTTCAGGCGCATGTCGCGATCTGGGCCGCGATGGCCAACCCCTCCGCAGCGCCCCTCGCGCCGGCCACTGCGTCCGCGGAACTCGAAGTGGCGCTCGAGCCGGCACCGCCTGAGCCAGCTCCCGATCCTCCGCCCCGCGCATCGGTCGAGCTTCAACCGCGCGGACCGTCGCGCGGCGCAGGCCACACGAGCGATCCACATACGCCGGCTCCGGCCAGTCGCGCGTTGACGAACATCGACCCGACGCCGCCGTCCCCGGCGGACTTCAGCCTTGTCCAGGGCCCGTCTCTGGATTGGCTGTATGCGATCGTGGCGGCGCGCGGCGACGGCGACGGACTCGGAGAAGGGGGCGGCGGAGGGGCACCACCTGCCGGCGGCTCACCGGCTCGCGTGGCGTCGGATGATTGGCGCTGGTGTCCCGCTCACATCGAGCACGCGCCCGCCATCGCGCATCTGACGGTAGAGGTCGATCCCAGAGGCCGGGCGCTCCAGGCCACGCTCGTCGATGCCGACTCGGGCTGCGGCGCAGCGGCGATTCGATGCGCCATGAGCGCGGCCTATCTTCCCGCCCGCGACGCAAGGGGCCGTCCGGTCCGCGGGAAAACGAGAATCTTCCGCGTGCAGTTCCTGGGAAACGCGGCGCAGTGACGGCGCGACCCTACGTCGGCCACCCTCCCCGTGCGCGCCCGCCGTGTCACCCCTCCGCGACGCGGCCGTCGGGCGCGTAGTCTTCGTCCTGCTGGTCGCTCCTCACCTGGTTGGCTCCCAGCGCGACCACTCCGGAGCGGTGTCGCCGTTCCGACGGAAATGAAGCCCACACGACCTCGCCCGCGTTCGGAGAGGCGTCGCCGAGCGGAGTCAGTTGCGGCCCGCTCGCGTGGGCCTCGTCGCGATGCACGGGCACGTCAACCCAGAACGCCGAACCGACGCCGGCAACGCTTCGGAAACCGACGTCCCCGTTCATGCGCTCGGCGAGACGCTTGCTGATGACCAGCCCGATGCCCGTGCCTTCGATCGGACCCACTTCCTGACCGGCCCTCTGGAAGGGCTGAAAAAGATGACCCTGCTTGTCCGCAGGGATCCCGATGCCGGTGTCCTGGACCGTCACACGCACAGTGTCCGGGCGCGGGACCGAGACGGCAAAGGTCACCTTCCCGAGCGGCCTGTTGTACTTGATGGCGTTCGTTCCGAAGTTCATGAGGATCTGGGAAAAGCGCGTACGGTCCGCAGCGACGGGCGGAGGGTTCGCGACCGTACGGTCGATGACGAGCTGCATCCCATGTCGGCTCGCCATCGGCTCCAAAATCGTGCGGATGTCGGCCAATAGCTCGGGCACGCTGACGGGCTCGATCGACATGGCAAGACCCCCGGCCTCGATGCGGGACAGATCGAGGATGTCGTCGATGAGGCGAACCAGATGCCGGCCCCCCGTCAGGATGCGCGTCACCCTCTCCCTGTGTCGTTCGGAGAGCGGCTCCCTTCGATCGCGATCGAGCAGCTGCGCAAACCCCAGGATCGCATTGAGCGGCGTCCGAAGCTCGTGACTCATCGCCGAGAGAAAGTCGCTCTTGGCCGTGCTCGCCATCTCCGCTGCGACCCGGGCCTCGCTCAGATGCCTGCAAAGCTCCTCGGATCGCAACGAGTGCTCGCGGGCCAAGGCCTCACGCTCGCCGAGTAGAATCATCTCCGTTACATCTTCGACACAATGGAGGATGCAAGCGAGGTTCCCGTCGGCATCGACAGTCGGCCTATTGACGTGCCGGCAATACCGATCCTCGAACCCACTCCCCTCGACCTCGGGACGAAAGCCGCATTTGCGGATCCCCGTCGAATCCGAAGATCGACTGGCGAGCACCCGCCCGAGCGAAGCCCGAAGGTCTGCCAGGAAGTTCGCGTTCGGCTGATCCGCCGTCTCGGCGACCACATCGAAGACGCTTCGGCCCACGATCGCAGACCGGGAGGTCATCGTGTCGCTCAGATAAGAGTCCGTCGCCCCCACGACCGTGAGGTCCGGCGCCAAGACGAGCGCTTGGTTCAGAGACGACTCGAAGATTCTCCGAAAATCGAATTCGCTCGTATACTCCATCGCCGACTCCAGCGAACGATCTCAGCCGGAAACGGGCGCGACGGGCGCCCCACCACGAATCGTCGACTTAGTTACTCGCCAGTTTGAATACAACTTGTCCACACCGGTTGTCCAGGATCTTCGAGCACCAACGTACAGTGCCATGCTGGACGTAACGAGCTCACGAGATCGAGCGACCATGGAACGCCTTCGATCCTCGTCGAGACGCGAGCAAACCTTGCGCGCGTCCGCACACCCCCCAGCCGGGGCTGCGGGAAAGCCGGCGATGATCGGAGCGCGCGTGCTCGGCCTCCACCTTGCTTTTTCGTGGTGAACATGTCAGCCGAAGGACGGCGTTTCGCGCGCGAGCGCCGGCCCCACGAGCCTCGGAGCCAAGCGAATGACGGTCGACCCTCCCAAAGAGCACTCGCTGACCCACGACTTCGAAGCGGACATGCGCGCGCTTCGCGAGCTGCTCATGGCCATGGCGGGTCGGTGTCGCGCACAGCTGCACCTCGCCCTCGATGCGTTCTGGACCGGCTCGAAGGAAAAAATGGCGGACGTCGAGATGGCCGATCGAGCGATCGATCGCGATGAGAAGTCGGCCGACGCTCTCGTGCTGCGCATCCTCGCCCTGCGCCAGCCCGTCGCTCGCGACCTGCGCATGCTGACAGCCTCGTTCCGGCTCGTCATGGACTTAGAGAGAATCGGCGACGAGGCCGTCGATCTGGCCCGAGGGACGCCCTCGAGCGCGCCCGACGGCGAGCCCGCATACCAGCACCTCAAAGAGATGACGGCTCGGACGGAGAAGCTCCTCGATTCGGCGATCGACGCATTCTTCAAAGGCGACACCGACGCCGCCGTCGATGCACGCCGCGTCTGCGACACGATTGCGCAACTTTACGCGGACATCGTCCGAGAGACGATCGCGTTCACGGCGCGCTACCCGAACGACGTCGTGTCGGCCATCGGCAACTTGAACGTCGCCAAGTGCCTCGAACGAGTCGCGACGCATGCCGCCAACATTGCGCAGGCAACGCTCTTCGTGGCCGGCTGCGGAGACATGCCTCGCTAGGCGTGCACGGCCGGGAGCGAAGAGCCCGAGCTCATCCCGTGCCCTCCGGGTCCGCGGGCGATTGGCATTCCCGATGCTTGGAACCGTTCGCACCATGACCTCAAGAACCGTTCTTGTGGTGTATTTCTCCCAATCCGGCACGACCCGGACGCTCGCGGAGACAATCGCACGCGAGCTCGACGCCGATCTCGAGGAGATCCGAGAAACCACCAAACGCAGGGGCATCCTCGGCGTTGCGCGATCGATGCTCGAAGTGCTCCTGGGGCGCTCGCCAGGGCTTCGACCTTCCACTCACGACCCCTCCGACTATGCGCTCGTGCTGATCGGAACGCCGGTTTGGGCTGCAAGCGTGTCGGGCCCGGTCAGGGCGTATCTCGGGCAACACAAGACGCGCTTTCCCAGGGTCGCATTTTTCGCCACCGAGGGCGGTCGCGGAGCCGATCACGTCTTTTCGCAAATGTCCGAAATCCTGGGTAAGCAGCCCGAGGCCACGTTGGTCCTCCGGCAGCGCGACGTCGTGCGCACTCTTGCGCCGACCCGCGATTTCGTCGTGTCGCTCGGGCGTGCGAGCGCGGGGGAACGCCTCGCGGCAAGTCAATCGAGCTAATGACAATACGATTGAGGCCGCTCGCGCCGACCTCTTCGATCATCGCCAGCCGGTTCTTCGATGACCGGCGACGCTCAATGGACGAGGCCGATTGAGCGCTCTGAATTCCAAGCAGCGGCATGCGTGCCGATGATGCGCAAGCCGTGCGCAAAAGCGCGAACTTTGCCAGATCGCACTTGCCAGACCGTACTTTGCGAGACCGTAAGGAGAGCGCCGGTTAATAAGCGGGCACTCCTTTTTTGCAGTCGTTTGGCAAACTAAGTCCCTTTCTATTTCCAGGCTTCCGGTGTAGCACCGTGGCTTACCGGGGGATGAACTGCACTCGAGCGCCGATTCGCGACTGCCGGAGAAACGGACCCGCCAAGCCAGGAGGACCGCATGCCGCAGTTTCTCACGCGACCGTTCGGATCCGATGCGTTCGTGACTCTCGGTCATTGTCGTCCGTGGAAGCCTGGCCTGGTCTGGGTCCAGCTCGTCTCGGATCTGCTCATTGCGCTCGCTTGCGCTTCGGTGCCGGTCGTCCTCGTCCAGCTCATGCGCAAACGCAGGGACGTCCCGTTCAAGGGGATATTGCTGTCATTCGCGATATTCCTCGTTGCGTGCGCGGCAACGCACGCACTGGAGGTCTGGTCATTCTGGAAGCCAACGCACTGGGTTTCGGCAGCAATCGAGGTCATGGCGGCGGCCCTTTCGGTCACGACCGCGGTGTGCGTCACCAGGCTGCTTCCGGCCGCACTCGCCACACCGCCGCTCGAGACCCGACGCACGGATCGGCTCCGGGACAGTGACGAGACGGGCATCCAGGCCGGGGGGCTCGGCGGGGCTTCCACAACCGTGACCGAGGGCGCAGGCGGTGGGATGGTCGGCTACGTCGAGACCGTTCAGGACGCGTTCGCGCTGTACGCGGCGGAGGAGGCCAACGCAGCCACGAACGCGTTCCTGTCGTGCATGAGCCACGAGCTGCGGACACCGCTCAACGCGATCCTGGGCTTCGCCCAGCTTCTGCGCAAAGACGAGAGCGAACCGCTGTCGGAGCGCCACAGGGAGAGAATCGATCGCATCCTCAGCGGCGGTGAGCACCTGTCGCGGCTGATCGACGACGTTCTCGACCTGTCGCGCATCGAGGGTCGAGGCCTATCGCTCTCGATCGAACCGGTCAGCATCAGCGACGTTCTCGAACAGGTGAAGAGCGAGCTCGCGCCCGCAGCCACGAAGAGCGGCATCGCCATCGAAGTCGAGCCGTCCGCACAGCCACCCCTGGTCAGCGCGGACCGTGCTCGCGTCGCGCAAATTTTGCTGAATCTCGGTTCGAACGGGGTCAAGTACAACCGTCCGGCGGGGAGGGTCACGTTCGTCGTCTCGACGCCGCGGCCGGAGGTGGTGCGGATTCTCGTCCGCGACACGGGCATTGGCATCCCCGTTGGGATGCAGCGGAAGATGTTCCAGCCCTTCCACAGGGCCGGACAGGAGATGGGATCGATCCAGGGAAGCGGAATGGGGCTGGTCATCGCCCGCCGTCTCGCGCTTCTGATGGGAGGCGACGTCGACTTTCGGAGCGTCGCGGGCGATGGCTCGGAGTTCTGGGTCGACCTGCCCAAACACTCCTCAACGGTGCGCGCAACCCCCTCCGAGGCGACGCACCGACTGGACACTGCCAGTCGCACGCTGCAAATGCGCAAGCTGGTGCTCTACGTCGAGGACAATCCGGCCAACGTGATGTTCATGGAAGACCTCGCAAGCACGCTCGAGAACGTCGAGCTGGTCAGCGCCCCCACCGCAGAAGTCGGCGTCGACGTCGCCCGCCGGCGCCGCCCGCAAGTCGTGATCATGGATATCAATTTGCCCGGAATGAACGGCATCGAGGCGCTTCGGACTCTGCGCTCCGTCCCCGAAACCCGGGACGTGCCGGTCATCGCGCTGACGGCGGCGGCCTCCCAGCGCGACAGGGAACGCGGCGTGCAAGCGGGCTTCCACCGGTACCTCACCAAACCCGTGAAGGTCACCGAGCTCGTCACCACGCTGGAGTCGCTGTTTGCTCCGGTGTCGGCCGACAGTTCGTGGTCGACCTCGGCAAAGGTGGCCATCGGAAGCGATCCGCAGGTGCTCTCGTGAACGAGCCGCTGGGGAAGCGGCCACCGGGGCGAGTAAGACTGGCACGCGCGCTGCTTGCGTCGGTGTGGCCGGACATTCGACTGCCGAGCAGCGAGGCGACCGCGTGCACCTGGCCGGCGACCTCCGGATGGAAGACGCGGCCGCCCTGTGGCGCACGCTCCAAGGCTTTGTAGCTCGCGCGGCAGGCCCGGTCCTCGACATCGACCTCGGGAGCGTCGTGGCGGTCGACGGCGCTGTCATGTCGCTGCTCGTGGCGATTCGAGACCAGCTCGCCCAGAAAGGCGTCAAGTGCGCCATCGTCGGAGCGTCGGACCGGATTCGCCCGCTCGTCCATCTGTACAGCGGGGATCAGCCTCCGCGCGTCTATCCGGCTCGCATACGAAAAGGGTGGGTCGCCGGCCTGGGAGACGCGGTCTCTTCCGCCGGCGACGGACTGCGCCACGGCGTCGTGTTTCTCGGCGAGATCACCGCCGCGGTGGGCGCACTGCTGCGGCGGCCGAGAGCGGCCAACTGGCGCGCTCTGCCCGGCCTATTGGAGCGCGCCGGAGTGGACGGCGTTCCCATCGTGCTCTTGCTCAATTTCCTGATCGGCTTCGTGATGGGCTTTCAGTCCGCGCGCGAGCTCAAGCTCTACGGCGCGAACGTCTACGTCGCCGACGTCGTGGGGATTGCCGTGACGCGGGAGCTTGCGCCGCTGATGACCGCCATCATCATGAGCGGCCGCTCCGGAGCGGCCTTTGCCGCCGAGCTGGGCACAATGCGCGTGTCCGAGGAGATCGATGCCCTGCGGACGCTGGGCTTCTCGCCCGCTTCGTACTTGATCCTGCCCCGCATCGCTGCACTCGCGATGGTGGCCCCCGTGCTCACGATGCTCGGTGACGTATTCGGAGTCCTGGGCGGAGTTGCAGTCGCCTCGAGTCTCGACGTCACTCCGCGGGGCTACTTCGCCGAGATCCGCGCCGACGTCCTGCCGTCGGACGTCTGGACGGGCCTCATCAAGAGCGTGGCGTTCGGCATCGACATCGCACTCATCGGCTGCCAGCAAGGATTCGCGGCACGCGGCGCGGCGTCCGGCGTCGGGCGCGGCACGACGGCGACGGTGGTCCTGTGCCTGTTCACCATCGTCATCATCGATACCGTGTTCACGGTCCTCTTCCGGGTGGCCGGCCGATGAGCGCGAAGCCGGCCACGATGGTCCAGCCCCCGAGCACGCAGCCGGCCATAGAGGTGCGCGACGTCTCGATCGGCTGGAGCCGGGACGCGGTCTTGGTCGAGCGAGCGAGCTTCGACGTCGGCCACGGGGAGATCTTCGGCATTCTCGGGCGAAGCGCATCCGGCAAGACGACCCTGCTGCGCGTTCTCATCGGGCTCGAACAACCGCTCGAAGGGCGCATCAGCATCGCGGGGATCGGTGCCCCCGTGCTCGACGGCGCGCGACCCGCCTTCGGCGTCATGTTCCAGCAGGGCGCGCTCTTCGGCTCGCTCACGGTCGGCGAGAACGTGGCGCTCGCCCTCGAGCGGTGGACCGACCTGCCGGAAGACGCGATCCGGGCGATGGTCCGAGCGAAGCTCCGTCTGGTCGGCCTCGAAGCCGCCGAGCACCAACTCCCCGCAACGCTGTCGGGAGGTCAGAGAAAGCGTGCTGCCATCGCGCGCGCGATGGCCCTCGAGCCTTCCCTGCTTTTTCTCGACGAGCCGTCGTCGGGGCTCGATCCGGTGACGTCGGCGGAGCTGGATCGGCTGATCCGCACGCTCCAGAGAGGGCTCGGGCTCACGGTCGTCCTCGTGACGCACGAGCTCGGAAGCATCTTCGACATCGTCGATCGCTGCATCCTCCTCGATTTGGGGACGAAAAGCGTGCTGGCCGCGGGAGTGCCGCACGACCTTCGCGACAGCCCGCAACCGCGCGTACACGAGTTCTTCAACCGAAGGCCGGAGGCATCTTGACGTCCACAGCCACTACCCATTTCAAGCTCGGGCTGTTCACGCTGCTCGCGGGGGCCGCGGCGCTCGCCACCGTGTTCGGCCTCGGGATCCGCGCGACCCAGCGCGAGACGATTCCCTTCCACTCCTATTTCAACGAGTCGGTGCAGGGGCTGGACCTCGGAGCGCCGGTGAAGTACCGGGGCGTCCCGGTCGGAAGCGTCCAGGGGATCCAGATCGCCCCCGATCACAAGCTCGTCGACGTGACCCTCGCGCTGAACGCGGCCGACGTGCGGCGCGTCGGCTTGCTCGGCGGCCCCCCCGGGCTCTTTGCGCAGCTCGAGGCGCAAGGAATCACGGGAGTCATGCTGGTCGACATCGACTTTTTCGATCCAAAGTCCACTCCGGTGCCGACGCTATCGTTTCAGCCCGCGCCGCACTACATCCCGGCCGCTCCCTCGATGATCCGCGGGCTCGAGGAGAGCCTGTCGACGGTCGCCAGCCGCTTGCCTGCGCTGATGGACGCAACGGTCGGGGCGCTTCACGACTTGGCTGCGCTCCTCGTCCAGCTGGGCGACGAACAGGTCGTCGTGCGACTGCGCAAGGCCATCGACGATGCCGACGGCGCCGTCGGTGACCTGCGCACTCTGCTGCGATCGGCGAATCGGGACGCCATCGTCGACAAGACCACGACCGCAATCGAGGGCATGAACGTCGTGGTCGCGAAGCTCGGCGACGTGATGGATCGGGTGGACGGAGAGTCCGGGCTCGTCGCGAGCACCCGACGGGCGACCGACGCGATCGGCGAGCTGGGGCGCCGCGCATCGGGGTCGACAGCGGAGCTCGAGCGCACGCTGCGGGATCTGGGCGAGGCCGCGCGAGCCGTGCGCGAGCTGGCAGAAGACATCGACCGCGACCCCGACATGCTCGTCAAGGGACGCGCTTCGGTGAGAGAGCCATGACATGGGCGGGGGCGGCGGCCACGGTCCTGGCCACGGTGCTGTCCGGATGCGCCTTGACCTCCAGGGCCGCGCCGCTCGACGTTCGCTACTTCTCGCCGCTAGAGGTCGAGCCCGCCCGCATGCCGCGCCCGATCCCGCAAAGCGCCGTTGCGCTTCGCATCGGGCACGTGACGTCCAGCGCCTATCTCCGATCGCGGATCGTGCATCGCGATTCGGATTTCGAAGTGTCCGAATACGAGACGCTCCGATGGACGGAGAGCCCCGAGGTGTATGTCGCGCGCTCGCTCAGGCGCGCGCTCTTCGATGATCGCGGCCTGCGTGAGGCGCTCGGCGGATCGCCGCCCACGCTCGACGTCGAGGTGACGGCGTTCGAAGAATCGCGTCGCGGCCCACACCGCGGCGGGCGCGTGCAGCTCAGGTACGAGATTCATGACGACCAGTTCGTGCTCGCCAGCGGAACGGTGGCAAAAGAGCATGACGCGACCGATGGCAGCATCGAGCAGGTCGTCGCCGCCATCGCCGTAGCGATGCACGCCGCGAGCTCCGAGCTCGCGACGACGGTCGCGGAAACCGTCGAGCGGCTCGCGCGGTGAACACCGGCGCAGCTCGAAGCGTCGTGCCTGAATGCATCTTCTGCGCGCCGGACGCACGTCGTGCATCGAGAGCGGCCTAGCCGCTAACGCGCAGCTGGCTGTCCACGGTCCACACTCCGGGCGTACCACGAGCGGCACCTTCGACGGCGACGCGCTCGGCCAAGGACGGGACCTCGCCGCTCAGAATCACTCTTCCTCCATTCACGGCGATGTGAACGCGCTTTGCCGCATGCTCCGCGTGGCGCTCGAGCGCGCGCTCGATGTTGCCGCGCACCGATTGCGGCGAAGCACCCGGCACGAGCGGCGGCTCGACCGTGATGCGGTTCGTGACCTGACGAACGCCGGCCAGATTTCGGATCGCTCGCGCTGCGTCGTCGTACTGGGCCCAGTGATCCACCGTTCCCTCCAGCGTCACGACGCCGTTCGATACGGTCATCCTAATCCGCTCGTGCGGCACCAGCACGTCCCATTCGAGCGCGGAGCGGACGGCCTTGGCGACGTCCGTATCGTTGCGTTCGAACGAGCCCTGCAGTTTGACCTGTACGTCGTTCGCCACGTCCAGCACGCCCTGGACACGGTGGGCCGCCTCTTGGGCAGCCAAGCGCGCGGTCCAGCTGTCGACCGTTCCGGAAAGGGTGACCGTTCCCGCGGTGACCTCGACTCCGACGTCGGTCTCCTTGACGCGCGTGTCCCACTTCAGCTCGTCGAGGACGTCGTGCTTGATCTGGGCGTCTGTTTTCTTGATCGTTGGTTGCATGACCATTCTCCCACGAGGGGCCTCCGTCGGCGGACGCCGAGCCCCACGCCCATGGCGAAGAGCAACGGCCATTCCAGGCCCGGCCGGCGAGCTGTCCTCCCGCGTGCAACCGCCCCGGCGTGGACCGGATGCGTCGGAGCGAAAAGTTTGTTAGACGAGCGTGGCGATCGTGGCGGGCGGCTGAGAGACCCGCCCGCCGGGAGAGCGCCGTGGGTGATGGGATCGATTCTGCCGTCATCACCGCGCGCGACCTCGTCAAGACGTACCGGATGGGCGAAGTCGAAGTGCAGGCGCTGCGAGGCCTCGACTTCGATCTCGGCCGCGGGGAGCTGGTGGTCTTGCTGGGACCATCGGGAAGCGGCAAGTCGACGTTGCTCAACATCCTCGGCGGCCTCGACGTACCCACATCGGGCAAGCTGTCGTACGCGGGTCACGATCTCTCGCACCCGAGCGAAGAGGCGCTCACCCAGTACCGACGGCGTCACATCGGGTTCGTCTTTCAGTTCTACAATTTGATCCCGAGCCTCACCGCGACCGAGAACGTCGCGCTCGTTGCCGACATCGCTCCCCGGTCGATGAAGCCGGACGACGCCCTGGATCTGGTGGGCCTGTCGGAACGACGAACGCACTTTCCCTCCCAGATGTCGGGCGGTGAACAGCAGCGCGTGGCCATTGCGCGCGCCGTGGTGAAGAAACCCGAGATCTTGCTGTGCGACGAGCCCACGGGCGCGCTCGACGCGAAGACGGGCCGGTTGGTGCTCGAGGTGCTCGAGCGAGTCAACCGCGATCTCGGCACCAGCGTTGCGATCGTGACGCACAACGTCCCCATTGCGCAGATGGCCGATCGCGTCGTCACGCTCGCCGACGGCAAGGTGGCGACCGATACGTCGAACCGTGCTCGAAAGACTCCCGCGGAGATCTCGTGGTGAGCGCACGGCGAGAGACGCGGCCACGCCACCTGCAACCCCGCAGGACGGAGGCGATTTCGAGGTGAGGACGCTCGACAAAAAGCTCGCGAGAGATCTCTGGCGACTTCGGACGCAAGCGCTGACGATCGCCGCCCTCGTAGGGTGCGGTATCGCGAGCTTCGTTGCCGCCATTGCGGCGTCGGCCTCGATGCAAGCATCGCGAGACGCGTTTTACGCACACGCTCGATTCGGAGACGTCTTCGATGCGCTTAAGCGGGCGCCGCGCTCCGTCCTCGAGCCATTGCGCGATTTGCCGGGCGTCGCCGCGGTCGAGGGCCGGATCGTGAGAGACTTCCGGATCGCGCTGCACGACACGACGGAGCCCATCACCGCGAGGTTCGTTTCCCTCGGATGGCGCGCCGATCAGCGTCTGAACGCCACGACGGTACGCTCGGGCCGTCAGGTCGAACCTGGGACCTCGGACGAGGTGATGGTCAGCGAGGCGTTCGCCGAAGCCTGGGGCCTGGCCCCCGGCACCGAGCTCACGGCCGTCATCGACGAGCGTCGCGCGCGGCTTCGCGTCGTGGGGATCGCGGTCTCGCCGGAGTTCGCCTTCGCAGCGGCGCCGCGGACCGGACTGCCGGACCCTAGACACTTCGGAATCGTCTGGATGGACGAGAACGCGCTGGCCAAGGCAACGGGGTTCGTCGGAGCAGTCAACGACGTCACGTTGCGGCTCGGCGCGGGAGCCGACGAACCGGAGACGCTGAGAAGCGTCGATCGCCTGCTCGAGCCCTACGGGGGCCTGGGCGCCATCGGCCGGGCGGACCAGCCCTCGGCGAAGCTGGTCGAGCAGAAGATCGTACAGCTCGGCAAGCTGGCCCGAACGCTGCCGGTGATCTTCCTCGCGATCGCCTCGTTCCTGCAGAACGTCCTGCTATCCCGAATCGTCGGGACGCAGCGCGAGCAGATCGCCACGCTCAAGGCCCTCGGGTATCGATCGCGCGAGCTGGCGGTCCACTATCTCGAGTTCGCCGTCGTCATCAGCGCGGTCGGCGTGGCGCTCGGGACCGTGCTCGGCATCTGGGGCGCCCGTGCCATGCTGCGCGTCTATGCGATCTATTTCAGCTTTCCCGTGTTCATCTTCCGGTTCCACGCGATCGCGATTGCCGCCGCGGCGTTCGTCGCCTTTGCATCCGGGGTCGCGGGCAGCCTCGTCGCCCTGCGGCGGGTGGTCGCGATCGCGCCTGCGGAGGCCATGCGGCCCGAGGCGCCTGCCAGTTATCGCGCCACGGCGCTCGACCCGCTCTACCGTCTGCTCGCCCCTGTCGCGCGAATGGTCGTGCGCGACGTGCAACGACAGCCGGCGCGACTCGTCCTGTCAACGACATCGATTGCGCTGGCGACGTCCATCGTAATGGCCGGTCAGGTTTTCGGAGATTCCATGCACGAGGTGCTGCGGCTTCAGTTCGAGGTGTCGCACAGGGAGGCGCTCACCTTGACACTCGACCGCCCGCGGCCCGCCCGAGCGCTCGACTTGATCCGGCACATTCCAGGCGTCACGCACGTCGAAGGCGAGCGCGTCGTGCCGGTCCGCCTGCGGGCCGAACATCGATCGCGTACGACTTCGATCCTGGGGCTGCAGCCGGCGATGGATCTGCACGTGCTGCTCGACAGCAAGAGGCACCGACTCGAAATCCCCTCGACGGGCCTGTGCCTGTCACGCACGCTGGCCGAGTGGCTCGAGCTCCGCGCCGGCGACGACGTCCAGGTCGAGGTGCTCGAATCGGACCGGCGCACGATGCGCGTTCCCGTCGCGGCGCTCGTGGACGATCTGCTGGGCCTGTCCGGGTACATGAACGCCTCGGAGCTGTCGCATCTGCTCGACGAAAGTCCGCGCGTCGACACCGTGCTGACGGCGACGGATCCCCTCGACATCGATGCCGTCACCGAGCGCATGAACGCGCTGCCCGCCGTCGCCGCGGTGAGCCGACCCGCGCTCGACGAGGCTCTCGTGCGCGCCGAGGTCGCCGACGTGTTCACGGTCCTGTCGCTGATGTTGTCGCTCTTCGCCGGGGCGATTGCCGTGGGCGTCGTGTACAACAACGCCCGGATCGCTCTGGAGGTGCGGGCTCGCGACCTTGCGACGATGCGCATCCTCGGCTTTTCGCGGGCCGAGCTCGGCGGCGTGCTCCTCGGAGAGCAGGCCATCCAGGTGGTGCTCGGCGTTCCCCCGGGCCTGCTGCTCGGCCGTCTGTTCGGAGGACTGTGGCTCGGCAGCGTCGATCGCGAGCTGCTTCGCATCCCGCTCACGATCCTGCCCGCCTCGTATGCGGTCGCCGCTTGCGTCGTCGGCATTGCCGCGCTTGCCAGCGCGCTCATCGTGCGCCGTGAATCGGATCGGCTCGACCTCGTAGCCGTCCTCAAGGCCCGAGATTGAGCCATGCGCTTCCGGTTGCCAATCCCCAGGGCACGAGGGACCGCCGTCTCATGAGCTGGACATTCCGCATCGTCGGCGTCGCCGTCGGAGCGGCACTGCTCGCGGGGATCGCCATGGCGCTTCGACCCCCACCGCTCGACGTCGACGTCGCGAGAGCCGTCCGCGGGCCCCTGGAACAGAAGGTGACCGACGACGGTCGGGCCCGTGTTCGGGAACGGTACACGGTCTCGGCACCCGTCGGCGGAACTCTGGCTCGTATCGATCTCCACGAAGGCGACGTCGTCGAGCCCGACGCGGTGCTCGCGCGCCTGCTCCCCCTGGCGACGCCACTGCTCGACCCCGAGCTGCGCAAGACGGCCCAGCTGCGGCTGGCCTCGTCGATCGACGCCTCACAGCAGGCACGGGCCACGGTCGCGCGAGCCCGGTTCGCGAGCGAGCAAGCGGCCCACGAGCTCGCCCGCATCGAGTCGCTGGTAAGCGAAGGAGCGTTGCCAGGCACCCAGCTCGACCAGGCGACCGTCGACGCGCGCATGCGCGAGGCCGAGCTCGCTTCCGCGACCTTCGCCGCGAAAGTCGCCGAGCACGAGATCGATCAGGCGCGTGCAGCGCTCGCCCACTTCACGCCCGGCGCGGGCAAATCGGAACAATTCGAGATCACTTCCCCCGTCCACGGAGAGGTGCTGCACATCTTTCGCCAGAGCGAAGGGGTCGTCAGCGCCGGGACGGCTCTCCTGGAGGTGGGCGATCCACAGGCACTCGAGCTGGTCGCCGACGTGCTCTCTCAGGACGCCGTCGCCATCAAGCCCGGGATGGTCGCCCGGGTCGTTCGCTGGGGAGGCGACCAGCCGTTATTCGCCAAGGTCCGCCGCGTGGAGCCCGCTGCATTCACGAAGACCTCCGCGCTCGGGGTGGACGAGCAGCGAGTGAACGTCGTGCTGGACCTCGATGGTCCGCCCGATCGCTGGCGCGCTCTCGGCGATGGTTTTGCCGTTGAAATCGAGATCAGCACCTGGACGCAGCCGGACGTGCTCCAGGTGCCCACCAGCGCGCTGTTTCGTACCGGGGAGGCTTGGGCGGTCTTCGTCGTCCGGCGCGGGCGCGCGACCACGCGCCCGGTCGAGCCCGGTCATCGCGGACCGCTGCAAACTGAAATCCGAAGCGGCCTGGCATCGGGCGAGATCGTCGTCATTCATCCCGGCGCCGCCTTGCACGACGGCGCCCGCCTGACCTTTCGCTGAGCCCCTCCTCGAAGGCGGCGAGGCTCCAACAAGGCGTCGGCAAAACGTGCGTGCTCGCGAGCCTTTTGCGCCGGCGGCACGGCGCGATCGATCGCGTCGGTGCCCGCCGAGTTCCGGCGGAGTCGAAAGCTTGGTGGATGGAATGCAACCTGCTGACGCTTGGCCTACAGGTCAATCCCGATGCCTCCCGTCACCCGTCCACCGATGGTCGCCGCGATGCTCGCCCTCGCCGCCTGCGCCGCAGAAAATACGTCGAACCGAGGCGCGACGCCGCCGGAGGCGAACGGGGCGAGCACGGAAGCTCAGGGAGCCGGGCGCTCCGCGACTTCCGCGGCCGTCCCGGCCGCCGAGGCGCGGCCGAACCCCATCGGCCGGATGGCCCTCGTTCCCGGTGTGACCTATCGAATGGGCTCCGACGTCGGCGAGCCGGACGAACGTCCTCCGCACGACGTCCACGTGGCGGCGTTCGAGATGGACCTGACGGAGGTCACCGGCGCCCAGTACGCGGAGTGCGTCCAGAAGGGCGGATGCATGCCGGCGCCGATCGTCGTCCAGTTTCCAGGCGTGTCGCCGGCCGATCAGCAGCTGTACGACCCCGAGTGCAACGACAACCGCAGCGATCGCCACGATCACCCCGTCAACTGCGTCGATTGGAAAATGGCCAACGCCTACTGCCTCTGGGCCGGCAAGCGCCTGCCCACCGAGGAGGAGTGGGAGTACGCAGCGTGCGGGGGCAACTGTGACAAGGCGCTCGGAGGACGGGGAGGCGTGGGCGCGATACTCACCAGCGAGCGATGGCCTTATACGACGCGCGTTGCCGCAACGTGGCCGGGGCCTTTCGGACTCTACGACATGGCGGGCAACGTGTGGGAGTGGACTGCAAGCCTCTACTGTCCGTACGACCATCCCGGGTGCGACGACCCTCGACGCGTCATCCGAGGGGGGAGCTGGTCGCTGAGCGACTTCTGGTTCGTACGCCTGACCGATCGATCTCCTGCGAATCCCTCCAATCGCCTTACGAACGTAGGCTTCCGCTGCGCCCGCACGGTTTCGTCACCTTGAGGGTGCG
>DASPUY010000082.1:0-16427 GCA_035622655.1 Polyangiaceae bacterium | reverse complement strand
CGGCGTCTTGCCGACGTGGGACAAGAGATTTTTTGCGATGGCAAGCTCGGTGATCTCTTTGTAGTGAAGAGGCTTGCCAGCCTGACGGAGAACCTCCGCAGCAGCTTCAATGAACGTCATTTGCGCTTTCATTCGTCCTCGTCGCCGAGGACCCCCATGTGTGGGACGAACACCAAGCGGTCGGAAGGACCGCTCCGGACGCTCGTCACCCTGCCCTCCGCGCCTGCACCGACCCAGCCTGACTCATGCGGGCCGCGCGCTACGCGTCGCGATGCTATTACCCCGCCTCGGGCGAGGCGTCAACTCCGCCTCTCGGGACCGTGCACCGGGCGAACGGCTCCTTTCGGTGTAGGTGACGGGGCTCCACATGCGATTATTCCCGGCGGTAGCGCTCGTGGTCGTCGTCGTCGTGACGGCCTCCGCTTCGTACTTGGCCTTTGGTCCGTGGGGCTCCTCGGCCATGGCGACGTTCTGGTCCCTCGGCGCCGCCCCCAATGTAGCGCTCGGTTTGTTTGCGGCGGCCTGGGCCAAGCGCGAGGGTGCTCTCGGCGAATGGCTGGTGCCAAGGTGGGGTGACTTCACGCGCGGTCTGTTCGGCGCGGTCGCCCTCTTTGGTCTCGCATGGGCGTTCGTTCGCTTGGCCGCGCCGGTCGGATCCACGCGCGAGATCTGGCTCGCGTCCCTCTATGGTCATCTCGGCGACCCGCGGGTCCTCCGGGAGCACGGCGCGGCCATCACGGCGACTGTCGTCGTCACCGCTCTCGCCGAAGAGATGGTGTGGCGTGGAATGGTGACGGAGCTTCTCGCGTCACGGGTGGGGTCGCGGGCCGCCTGGTGGTGGGCTGCGGTTCTGTATGCCGCCGCGTATCTGCCCTCGGCGTTCGTCCTGGGCGGCGGAGCCGGCCCGAATCCGCTCTTGGTCTTGCTGGCGCTCGGCGGCGGCCTGCTCTGGGGCGCAATGGCTCGGGCGTTCGGGCGGCTCGTGCCCGGCGTGCTTTCGCACGCGCTTTTCGATTGGGCTGTCGTCATGATGTTCCCACTGTGGGGCGCGGGGCGCGTCCCCTGGGGTTAAGCTCCTGTCCCCGCCATGCGCGCCGCGGACATCGCTCCGGAAAAAGCCGACGCCGCCCTTGCACACGTCGCCGCGCTCCTTTCGCGTTTCGGCGAACGGCCTCGGGACGAGGTCGTGGAACTGGGGGCGCTCGTCGTCTGCGCATATCCGGCACTCGCGCGTAGCCTGGACAAGCATCCGGAGGACCTGCTCGCCGTGGCGCGCGGTACGCGGCAAGCCCGTGACTTGCGCGCGTATCGCCGGCTCGCTGCGATGGCGGTCGGCGATTTCGGCGACAGAGGCCACGTGCAGCGGGGGCTCAGGCGCTTCGTGGCCCGCGAGAAGCTCCGAATCGCCGTCCGAGAGCTCCTCGCGTACCCCGATCACGACGTCGACGTTACGGCACGCGAGCTCTCGGACCTTGCGGACGCCTCCTGCGAGATCGCGCTGGCGGAGGCCCTCTTCTGGGCGGAGGCGCGCTACGGAACTCCGGCCGCCTCCAACGGGTCTCGTTGCGGCTTCGTGGTCATCGGTCTCGGTAAGCTGGGCGGCCGGGAGCTCAATGCCTGGAGCGACGTCGATCTGGCTCTTTTCTACGAGACCGACGACGGTGGCGTGGTCGGCGTGTCGCGCCCGGAAGGCAGTCACACGATTCACGAACACTTCACGCGCGTCGCACAGCGGTTCGTAGCCACGCTCGACGATTCCACCGAGGATGGGGTGGCGTGGCGAGTCGACTTGAGGTTGCGGCCGGAAGGGACGCGGGGGCCTCTCGTGAACGCTCTCGCCGCCGCCGAACGCTACTACGAGACGTGGGGCCGGACCTGGGAGCGGGCGGCGCTCGTGCGAGCCCGGGCGGTTGCGGGCGATCTGGAGTTCGGCGCGCGCCTGCTCGACGTCCTCGGACCTTTCGTTTGGCGTCGCGCCGTGGATCCTCACGTCGTCGACGAGATGGCCGCGCTGCTCGCGCGGGCGCGGGCGGAAGCGGGGCCGCGTTCTCGCGACGATCTGAAGATCGGTCCGGGCGGGATCCGCGAGGTCGAGTTCTTCGCGCAGGGGCTCCAACTCGTCTGGGGCGGACGGGAACCCCGCGTTCAGTGCCGCAATACGATCGAAGCGTTATGGCGCCTGCGCGCTCGCGGCTTCGTGACGGAGCGCGAAGAGAGCGAGCTCGTGGACGCATATTTTTTTTTGAGGCGACTCGAGCATCGGATCCAATTCGCCACCGCGCAGCAGACCCATTCGCTTCCGCACGACGCGTCGCTCCGCGATGGCATCGCCCGCTCGCTCGGCTACGAGAAAACGTCCGCGCTTCTCGCCGAGCTCGACGCGGTGCGCTCGCGCGTTTCCGCCCGATTTGCATCGCTCGGTGCCGTCGAGGCAGCGTTTGCGGATCCGTCCCTCGAGGCGCTCTGGGAGGCGCTCGACGCGCAGGACGAAAGCGGCGTCGCGCGCGCCTCGCGCTTCCGTGCGGCGGGCGTGGACTTGCCCCGGCACCTGGTCGCACTCGCGCGCCGGCCTGACGGCCCTCTCGGAGCGAAGACACGCGACCGTCACCCGCTGTTCGCGGTGCGGCTCGTCGACGCACTGGCCGATGCGGCCGATCCCGAACAGGCAGCCCGCCTCCTGTCGTCCTTCTTCGCTCGCCTCGTGACGCCGGACGCGTACGTGCGTGCGCTGGCGGATGACCCGCGGCTCGTACGCGCGATGTGCTCGCTGTTCGGGGCCAGCACGTTCCTCGGAGAGTCGGCCGTGGCTCATCCCGACCTGGTCGACCGGGTGCTGTTCGCGCGTGGCTCGCCGACCCAGGAATTCTCGGCTGCTTGGGTCGACGCCGAGGTCTTTGCGCTGTCGGTCGACGAGGCGTGCGACGTGGACGCTTTCGTGGGCGCCCTTCGCCGTGCCAAGTGGCGTGCCACGTTCGAGATCGGGCTCGCCGACTTGGCCGGTGAGCTCGCGGCGCTCGACGTCGCCCACGCATTGACGAAGCTCGCCGACGCCGTTCTCGCGCATGCGGTGCGATTCACGATGCGCGAGACCGCTGCGCAGGAGGGCTCCGCGGGTGTGGCGGACGCCGCAAAGGACGCGCGGGGCCTCTCCGTCGTCGCGATGGGCTCGTTCGGTGGCCGCGAGCTGGGCTACGGGTCCGATCTGGATCTGCTCTTCGTTTACGACGCCCCGACCGAAGCCGCGGCGGAGCGTTTCGCGCGGATCGCCCAGCGGGTGCTGCGGCTCATGGAGACCCCTCACCACGAGGGTTCGGGATATGCGCTCGATACGCGGCTGCGGCCCTCGGGCAATCAAGGTTTGCTGGTGGTCTCACTCGAGGGCTTTGCTCGATACCACGAGCAGCGAGCCGAGACCTGGGAACGCCAGGCGCTCGTCAAGGCACGGGCCTGCGCCGGCGACCTTGCGCTCGGGGCGCGTGTGATGGAAATAGCCCACCGCGCGGCGTACGAGCGTGGCGCCCCCGATGCATCGCGGATGCGACACTTGCGCACGCGGATGGAGCGCGAGCTGGGGCACGAGCGCCTGGACCGATCTCCTGCCCGTTACGACCTGAAGGTGGGACGGGGCGGCCTCGTGGACGTGGAATTCGCAACGCAATGGTTGCAGATGCGTTTCGGCGAAGACCGACGCGTGCGGACTACCGAGACGGACGTGGCCCTCTCGGCCCTGGAGACGTGCGGGTATCTCGATTCGACGACCGGCGAGACGTTGCGGGACGGATGGCGGTTCCTGCGCAAGCTCGAGCAACGGCTCCGAATCTCTCATGGCTCGGGTGCCACCCTGATCGAGGAGGGTGCTCCGGGGCTGCCCGCTCTCGCGCGGAGAATGGGAATGCGCGACGGGCCGCGCGCCCATGCGGATCGAGCGCTGCTCGATCGCTACGTGACGGTGACTCGAGAGATCCGCGCTGCGTACCTTCGGGTGATCGCGGGAGAATGAGGTCAGCGTCGAAGCAAACCGCCGAGGGCGCGGGGCCGCCCGTGCGGATCGTTGTCCCTCAGGAAGCGCAAGTTCGAATGGTTGATGGCTGCGTGGGCCACCAGCGGTCCCGCGAGGCTGCCCGTGGCCGCGAACAGCGTTCCGAACAGGAGCCCCATCACGGTCGCCCACCCCATCCATCCCCATCGAGCTCGCCCGCGGACTTGGTGAAGCCCACCGAATACGAGAGACGATGCGACGACCCCGATGATCGGAACGAGCAGGCCGCGGAAGAGAAGCTCCTCACCCGCCGAGCTTGCCGCAGCTACCGCGAAGAGCGCGGCGTCCCCGGTGCCGCTCACCGTGGGGCGGAGCGCGGCATGAAGCGCGTGCGCCCAGCGCGAGCGCTGCACGACCACCCGCGTGATCGCGATAGTCGCCGAGCCGAGCGGCAGCCCGAGCCCCACGCTGAGCAGGACCGACGAGAGCCCGCGTGCGCCCAGCCAGCCGTCGCAAGCGACGGGATTGCGTCCCAGGAGCAGCGAGATGAGCCCGGCCAAGCCTCCGGCCGCGGCGTATGCGGCGGCGACGACCAGTGCAGGTTCGGGGCGCTGCTGCGCCCCTCCGCCCATTCCCAGGCGCTCCGCTTGCGCGCCGAGCGGTTTCGCGTCTCTGCTGGCGACCATTGGTCGAAGCAAACCTTTCATGCGATGTCGCACGACGCAAGTCGTGCGCTTGCGGGCGAGCCGTCGCTGCCCGTAGATTCGAATCTGTTACAGTTGCCGCAAGTCGTTACCCGATGTCCACCACACACGACGAGCGCCCGCGTGTACTTATCGTCGACGACGAGAAATTCATCCGAGACATCCTGGCCGACTTCCTGGGTATGGAGGGATACATCGTCCGTACTGCGGAGGATGGCGCCGCCGCTCTCACCGAGCTGCACAGTGCACACTACGATCTCGTCATCAGCGATTTGAAAATGCCCCGGATGGGAGGCATCGAGCTTCTCGAGGCGATCGGCACCGCCGCCCCCAACGCGCTGACCGTCATCATGACGGGCTTCGGGACGGTCGAGACGGCGATCGACGCGATGAAGCGCGGAGCGTACGACTACATTCTCAAGCCCTTCAAGGTCGAGGAGGTCATCCGGGTGGTCCAGCGAGGGCTCGAGAAGCAACGCCTCGCGGCCGAGAACCTCCGTCTCCGTGAGGCTGTGTCGCTCTACAAGGTGAGCGAGGCGATCGCCGCGAGCCTTTCTCTCGAGGAGGTCCTGGCCACGATCGGCGATACGGCCGTACACGAGGTCAAAGGGGATCTGGTGTCGACTTGGCTGGAGAACGGGGAGGGTGGCTATTACGAGCGGCAGCGTCTCGTGCAGCCGCGCTCGACCGCGGACTCCCCGACGCTCGTGGCGGCACCGGCCCCGGTCGACCTGGCCGAGCCGAAGGTCGGGCGCTCGCACGGGGCGCTGACTCCGGACGCGTTCGTCCTCCACTACGCGTCGCATTCGACGCTCCTGGAGCAAGGATCGAAAGGAATGCGCTTCTTCGCCACTCCGGCGACCGAGCCGCTCGTATCGCTCGTCTCGGTTCCTTTGCGCATGAAGGCCCGCCTGCTCGGGTGGATCGCGGTTGCGAGCTTCACGAAACAGAAGCGTTTCAACGAAGGGCATCGCAAGCTGCTCTCGATCGTCGGATCGCGGGCCGCGGCAGCGATCGAGAACGCGAGGCTCTACGAAGACCTCCGTGCGACGTTCCAGCAGACGATCGAAGGGCTGGCTCGCGCCATCGACAAGATGGATCGGTACACGGCCGGACATTCCGAACGCGTTGCGACCTACGCGACCTATCTGGGTATGCGCCTGGGCCTGTCGGTCGAAGCAATAGAAGTCGTCCGGCAGAGCGCGTTGATGCACGACATCGGGAAGATCGGATGCGTGATGAATCTCAACAAGCCGGGGAAGCTCACGCAGGAAGAATACGAGGTTTTCAAGCGTCACCCCGCCTACGGGAAAGATATTCTCGATCCCATCCGGTTCTTGCATCCGCTCATTCCCGGCGTGCATCTGCACCACGAGCGCTGGGACGGCCGAGGCTATCCGCTCGGGCTCAAGGGAAATGACGTACCGCTCATGGCCCGGATCATCGCCGTGGCGGACACGTACGACGCGATGACGAGCGATCGCGCCTATCGACGCGCTCTACCGCACGAGGTGGCGATCGGGGAAATCGAGCGATGCAGCGGCACGCAGTTCGACCCCGAGGTGACGCGCTCGTTCACGTCCGGGCTCGAAGCTTTTCGAGAGGAGCTCGCGTCGAAAGGTCAAAGGATTCCCGAGTGAGCTGCCTCGAGGGCGCGCCCCTGCGACGTGCGCTATAGACAGACATGCTCGACGAGAAGCTCCGTGAGTGCCTGACGTTCGACGACGTCCTGCTTGCTCCGGCCTACAGCGAGGTGCTGCCCAAAGACGTCGACGTGAGGACACGTCTGTGCCGTGGCGTCGAACTGAACATACCCCTCCTGTCGGCTGCCATGGATTCGGTCACGGAGAGCAAGACCGCCATCACGATGGCCCGCGAAGGGGGGATCGGCATCATCCACAAGAACATGGCCGTCGAGGCCCAGGCTCGGGAGGTCGAGCGAGTCAAGCGTGCGGAGAGCGGGATGATCCTCGGTCCTGTGACCGTGCTGCCGTCGCAACTCCTGCGGAGCGCGCTCGAAGTGATGCGCGAGCATGACATCAGCGGCGTGCCAGTGGTCGAAGGCGAAAGGCCTGTCGGCATCCTGACGGCTCGCGATATCCGGTTTGAACAGAATCTCGACCAGCCGGTGAGCGCTCTCATGACGAAAGAGCTCGTGACGGTGACGCCCGGCGTGAGCGTCGAGGAGGCCAAGCGACTACTCCACAAACACCGGATCGAGAAGCTCCTCGTCGTCGGGTCCGACGGCAGGCTCGTGGGTCTCATCACCATCAAAGACATCCTGCAAGCGGACAAATACCCGCTCGCGGCGAAAGACGAAAAGAGGCGTCTACGGGTGGGTGCAGCGATCGGCCCGGCGCCGGACCGCGTCGAGCGAACGGCCGCGCTCGTGGCTGCGGGCGTCGACATTCTCGTAATCGATACCGCGCATGGTCATCACAAGGGAGTAGTCGACGCTGTGCGTGAGACGAAGCGGGAGTTCTCGGGGGTGCGTGTCATCGCCGGAAACGTGGCGACGCCCGACGGGACGGAGGCTCTCATCGACGCGGGAGCGGACGCGGTCAAGGTGGGGATAGGGCCAGGAAGCATCTGTACCACCCGAGTCGTCGCCGGCGTGGGAGTGCCCCAGATCAGTGCCGTGAGCGACTGTGCACGCGTGGCGGATCGAAACGGAATCCCCATCATCGCGGATGGGGGTGTGAAGCACTCGGGGGACATCACCAAAGCGATCGCCGCGGGCGCGAGTGCCGTGATGATCGGCTCGCTGTTCGCGGGTACGGACGAGTCGCCGGGTGACCTCGTCTTGTATCAGGGTCGTAGCTACAAGGTGTACCGCGGGATGGGCAGCCTCGGGGCAATGAAGAAGGGGAGCCGCGACCGTTACGCCCAGGGAGGCACGGCGGACGAGAAGCTCGTGCCGGAGGGGATCGAAGGTCGCGTTCCTCATCGCGGCTCGCTGGCGTCGATCCTCTATCAACTCGTCGGCGGCCTCCGGAGCGGCATGGGCTACACCGGGAGCCGGAACATCCAGGAGCTGCGGGCGAAGGCGCGCTTCGTCCGCATCACGTCGCAAGGTTTGCGCGAGAGTCACGTGCACGACGTCATCGTCACGGAAGAGGCCCCGAACTACTTTCGCTCGTGAGCGCGCGGGGGTCGTCACTCGATGCGCCGGTTCGCAGCACATTGGCTCGGTCGAGTGCCATATGCGAGTGCGCACGCTCTCCAGGAGCGCCTGCTCCATGCTCGGTTCCGGGGCGAGGTCGGCGACACGCTGCTGCTCCTGGAGCACGAGCCCGTGATAACACTGGGTCGGGGCGCCCGCGGCGATAACGTGGTCGCCGACCGGTCGGAGCTCGCCCGGCGCGGGATCGAGGTCCACGAAACGGGCAGGGGCGGCGACGTTACGTACCACGGTCCCGGCCAGCTGGTGGCCTATCCAATCTTCGACTTGCGGCCGGACCGTTGCGACGTCCGTCGCTACGTGCGCGACCTTGCGCGCGTCATGATCCTGCTCGCGAGCGAATTCGGCGTCGACGCGGCCTTCATCGACGGGGCCCCGAAGCTTGTCGGCGTCTGGGTGGACGAGGCGAGCCCGGCGCGCTGGCCGGGCGACCCGCGGCACGAAGGAGGGGCCACCCGTGCCGCGAAGATCGGGGCAATCGGTGTGCGCCTGTCGCGCTGGGTGACCATGCACGGTTTCGCGTTCAACCTATCGACGGATCTCTCCGCGTTCCGCTGGATTGTCCCCTGCGGCATCGCCGAGTACGGCGTGACTTCGCTCGTGAAGGTCGCCGGCTCTACTCCGACGGTGGAGCGTGCGGCTCTCCACGTCGTGTCCCACTTCGAGCACGTCTTTGCAGCGGAGGGGACGGTCGCTCGTCATGGCGCTGCATGGGAGCTCTCCGCCTGAAGAATGCGCAGGTACATCCTCGCCGGCACGTTGTCCGAATCCAGCTCCAGCGCGGTCTGCCACTGCTCGGCCGCGGCGTCGTTCTCGCCCAGCGCCAGCAGGGTCACCCCGTATTGGACCCGCGCAGGCACGTACGTCGGCCTCGCCTCGATCGCGGCCTGGTATTGCTCTCTCGCGCGCGACAGATCTCCCGTCTCGCGTAGCAAGGTGCCCAGCTTCGTGCGCAAATCGGCGAATTGGGGACAGAGCCGCACCGCCCGGTCGTATTCGATGATCGCATCGTGAACCATGCCCGCGTCCGCATACGCCTGGGCTACCTCGGCGTGCATGTTTGCGATCTTCCCCCGCGCGAACGGATCGAGCGCGGTTGCCCCGTCGGAGGCCAGTGTCCGGATCCGCGCGTAGATCTGGCGCGCCGCTTCGTATTTACCCCGGTCGTTGTTGGTGACCGCCAGGTTCAGCGCAGCTTCCGTGTAGCTCGGGTTGATCGCTAGCGCTCGTTCGAAGTGATGCTCCGCCTGCGCGAAGTTGCCGCGTGCGTGGCAGATCACGCCCAGCATGTCGTGCACGTCCGCGAGTCGATCGCTCTTCTCGAGCACCTGTCGCAAAAGTGGCTCGGCTCGGTCGAATTCGCGCTTTTGGTAGTGCTCTCGGCCGAGAAGCAACCAGTGCTTCGTGTGCTCGTCCATGCTCAACGCCTCACACCCATGAGGGCAGTCGGTACGGCCCGTCCGAACTGCGGGGAGCCACAGTACACGATGTCACAAGTGTACAACGAGCGCGTCACGGGGCGCGTCACGAGCGAGGAAGATCGAGGTCGTACGTGGCCTTAGCCACACTCACCTTTTTCGTATGCTTTCCGTTTGCACCCGCGCACGTTCCCGCGCTAAGGGCTACCTCAAGTGCAGGCTTCCGAGCCCAAGACGCCGAGCGAGGGTGCGCGGGAGGGGGAAGAGCGCGCATCGACAGCTGCGGAGCCCGCGGTCGGCGCGTCCCCGGAAATGGAGACGCCGCAGGCGGCGACTTTGGCTCGATCGGCGCCGGAGCTTCTCAATTCCGCCTCGTCGGCGCCGTCACTCTCGGCATCGGAGAAAAATCGCGGGAAACGCAAATGGGGCCTTCAGTCCAGTACGCGCATGGCCCTCGCGTTCGCCGGCGGGGCGGCCGCCTTGTTGGGCGCTGTCCTCGGGGCACCGATCGCGCTCAAAGAGTCCACGAGCGCACGCAACAACGGCGGGGAAGTCGTCAACGCGGTCTCCCTCGCAGCCGCAGTTGCGGCGTCCGAGACCGTCGTCGGGAGCTCGGGTGTGGACGCGGGATTCGACGGGTCGCGCTCGAGCGCGCCGGCGCCGGGCCGCGCTCCGCTGTGGCGTGTGGCGCAATTGTCCGAGGACTCGGGGGTACGCGTGATCGAGGAAACCATCGGCCATCGGCCGCTGCTTTCCGTGCTGGCGGCTTTGCGGCTTTCGCCGAGCGAGGCGCAGCGCGTCGTCAAGGGGCTGTCGGTTGCCCGTAGCAGCGATCGTCTCGATCCGAAAGACACGCTGAAGATAGCGACGGAGAAGGCGACGGGGCGTGTCGTCGCGTTCGAGTACGCGAGCTCCCCTTCGGAGGTGTGGCAGGCGCGCGAGGAGCCGCAACCCGACGGCACCATGAAGCTCGAAGCTCAACGACTCGAGCTGCAGACGTCTCGCGTTCGGATCGGCAAGGCCGTCCTCGTCGGGGCCGACTTGCGCGCCTCCCTCGCGGAGGCCGGGTTCACTCCGGTCGACGAGGTCGTGACGATGCTGGACGACGCGCTCGAAAGGCACGCCGAGCTCTCCGACATCCGAGCCGGCGCGCGCCTGCGCATCGTCGGCACCCAGGAACAGGTCGACGGCGCATTCGTGCGATGGGTGTCGCTCGACGCCGTGGAGTACGTTCCGGCAGCTCCAAATGCGTCACCCGTGCGCGTTTATGCGTTCGGAGAAGGCGTGGAGGGCGACGACGCCAAGAGGCGCGAGAGCTGGTACGACGCGAAGGGCCGTCAGCCGCTGCACGGCGGTTTCCGAGCGCCCGTTCCTCTCGCCCGAATCGCGTCACGATTCAATCCACACCGAATGCACCCCGTGCTGCACGTCGTGGCCCCACACAACGGCATCGACCTTGCTGCCCCCGTCGGCACGCCCGTTTACGCTACGGCTGCCGGGATCGTTATCAGCGTCGGCAGCGCGGGGCCCTGCGGGAACAACGTCGAGATCTCGCACGCCGGGGGGATCACGAGTGTGTACTGCCACCTCTCGCGCTATGCGACGGGCCTGCACGTCGGCCAGCACGTCGAACAGCGGCAGCTCATCGCTTACGTCGGGCAGACGGGACGCGTCACGGGTCCGCACCTGCATTTCGGCATCAAGCGAAACGGAGTTTTCATCGATCCAATGTCGCTCCGTCTGGACGGCGTTCGCGTCGTTCCTCATTCTCTTCGTGACGAGTTCGACCGGCGTCGCACCGACCTGGATGCGGAGCTCGACGGCATCCCGTTGCCCCCGGTCGTGGCAGGATCGGTGGCCGTCGAACCTGGCGATCACGAGACGTTCTACGAGGAGCCCTGACCGCCGCGTCGCTGCGAGGGCGCGACAATCTGCTCCATGGGTCCCGATCGCTGATAGCGTAGCCAGGTCGAGCAGATGGCGAAGGGCACGCAAGCGGCCAAGGTGGGGCTGTTCGTTGCTTTGACGGGCGCAGCGGCGTACGGCATCTATCACTTCGTCAGTCCCGAGGCCCTTGGCGGGAAAGGCTATACGGTCCACGCCCTCCTCCACGATGCGACGGGACTGGCGATCCGCTCCCGCGTCACGATCGCGGGTATTCCGGTAGGCACGCTCGATGGCATCGATCTCGTCAACGGGCAAGCGCGCCTTGACGTGAAAGTGCACGGCGACGTAGCGCTCTACGACAACGCGACACTCGGGAAAAGGGCGGCGTCGCTGCTCGGAGAATCCATCGTCGTTCTCACGCCGGGCACTCCTGATCATCCGAGGCTTCATGACGGCGATGAGATTCGCATCATCCTGGAGGAAGCGACGGCCGGGCAGATCATGGACGAGGTGAAGGACATCGCCGACAGCGTCCGCGCGGTCGCCCAGCAGCTCGCAGCCTCCGTCGGAACCGAGCAGGGTGGCCGCAATATTCGCGCGATATTGCAGAATCTCGCGGACGCGACCGATGCCATCAACAGAACGATTCGAGAGAACCGTGAGGCCCTGAACGACACGCTGCGCAACGTCGATCAGATCACGCGCAATGCAAACCCGGAGCTCGCGCAGATTCTCGAGAACGTGCGGGTCGTGACGCAGGACGTCCGCGAACTGCTGGCCGCCGCGGGCAAGACGCCCGAGGCGCAGAAAGGCCAGCTGCGCGACACTTTCGAACGCCTCGATCGCGCAAGCCAGAATCTCGAGAGCGCTGTTTCTCACGTCGACAGCATCGCCGGACGAATCGATCGGGGTGAGGGGACGATCGGGAAGCTCACCAAGGACGAGCAGCTCATCAACGAAGTCCAGGGCGTTGCGGAAGGGATCAACGACTATGTACAGAGCCTCACTCGCCTGCAGACGATCGTCGGCCTGCGGACCGACTACAACTTCCTGGCGAACACGATCAAGACGTACGCGGAGGTCCGTCTGCAACCGTCCGAGGACAAGTACTTCCTGATCCAGCTTATCGACGATCCGCGCGGGCTGACCACGATCACGGATACCACGGTGAACACGACCAATACGACGATGCCGCAGAACTACCGTACGACCACGACCACCACGACGAATTCGTTCTTATTTTCACTCCAGATCGCGAAACGGTTGGGACCGTTCACGGGTCGTTTCGGAGTCATGGAATCCACCGGCGGCATCGGTCTGGACATCGATCTTTTGAAAGACCGATTCGAGATCGTCAACGATCTATTCGGGTTCGGCGTCGAGCCGCAGCCTCGCTATCGCGTCTACATCCAGTACGAGTTCATCAAGCACCTCTGGCTGCTCGGCGGCATCGACAACGTCTTCGTTCCCGCGCAACGCGATTATTTTCTCGGGTTGCAGCTGCGGTACAACGACCTGGACCTGAAGACGTTGCTTCCGTTCTCGGGCGGCGCCGCCGCCGCTGCGAGCCATTGACCCCGCGCGTGCCTCACGTGGGCCCTCACGTGACGCTCAACAACCGCGCTGCCACAAGCACCTCGAGGGCACGAAGGACGGCGTTGGCGTCGCCGTGGAGATCGTGCGCCGTCGTCGTCAGAAGCGCCCGAACTGACGTGGGCTCCTCGACCGCGTCGATGAGTCGCTTCGCCGACGGCGGCCACGCGGCGGTCAGAAGTCTCGTCGGCGCGGCCGATGCGCGAACGACGATCGCGTCGAGACGGTCGCGCCACGCCCGAAGCGGTGTGTCGCCGGGGCTTGCGGTCTCTGCGCCCGCGAGGATGAGGGGGGGCAGGTCCAAGTCGAGTGGGAACTCGACGTGCGGCGGAGTTTGTGCGGTATAGAAGGTCAGCTTTCCCGTGTTCCACTGGAACAGATCGACCAGCCGAGCTCGCCCCTGATCCCTGATCGCTCGGAAAATGTCGAGTGAGCCGACCAGGCCCAGCGCAATGAGCGTGTCGCCCATGCGACCGCCGTAACGCGGCAAGACCGCGAGCGCGAAGTCGAGCTCTTCGCGCGAAATCATCTTCCGTCGAACCAGGTACTCGCCGAAAAGCTCGCTGGCATTGTTCGAGGCGACGTGATGGAGCTTCCCTCCGACGAAGTAAAGCTCCTTCCGTCCCGGCGCCGTATCCTTGCGATGCAGCCGACGCGACTCGCTGGGTCCCTCCGCGAAGAGGACTCCGGTGGCCGCGGACTCCACGACGCGCAAAAGGACCGTGACGAGCGTCGCAGGGGACACCTCGTCCACGAAATCCGGGGAGTCGACACCGGCAACGCGATTGGTGGTGGCCGTCTTCGGGGGGAGAAAGCGCGCCACCTCGTCGATGGCCTCGATGGGCTGCAGCCCGCGACCCATGTAGTCGACCATGTCGCCTCGTCCGACCTCGCCCGTCGCGATGGCCTCGACGAGTCGCGCAAATGGCCAGGGCCCGAGCCGGTCTCCGCTCCCTTTCACCACGTACGACGGAATGGCGGCATATTCCCCCGTGGTGCGGTCGGACTCGCCGCCACCGGCGACTCTCCCGAAGCTTCGCATCGGAGTGGCCGCGCGCAGCTTGCGAGCACTGTCGCGAACCGCTTGCATTTGCTCGACCGACGGAGTCGCTTGCACCGAGCGGACCAGCGCTCCGAGCTCGGCACGGGCGGCCGCGACCGGCACGTCGAACGGCGCAAGGGCTTGAGAGAGCTCCCGAGCCGAAAAAAATCGCGCCGCCGGGTCGCGTGCCAGCGCACGTTCGAGCACGGCGAACAGCCCCTTCGGCAGTGTCGCCCGCACGGTCCGGAGCGCGTCGATGCGGCAGTCGCGGATCGCCAGGAGGACCGCCAGCTGTCCACTCCCCGCAAAAAGAGGCTGTCCGAGCAGCATCTCGCTCGTGACGGCCGCCATCGCGAACAGGTCGGCGCGGTGATCGAAGGGTTCGCCGGCCACCTGCTCTGGAGCCAGATATGCGAACTTTCCTTTGAGCATGTCGCTCTGCGCGCTCCGCAGCGTCGGCCGACTCATCGCCCTTGCGATTCCGAAATCGCCGAGCTTCACGCGACCGTCGTTCGACAAGTACACGTTGGATGGAGTGACGTCGCGATGAATGATCCCCATGGGCTGGCCATTGGCGTCGGAGGCCGAATGAACGCTTTCGAGGGCGCTCAACAGCTCGCGCGTGATGTGGGTCGCGAGTCCCGCCGTGAGCCCGCGGCCGTCGCTCGACAGGCGGCGCAGGAGCCGGAACAGATCGCACCCGTCCACCAGCTCCATCGCGAGCCAGGGTTCGTCGCCGACCGAGCCGTACTCGTGCACCTTGACCACGTTCTCGTGATGGACTGCAGCGTGAAGAGCCGCTTCGCGCTCGAACATCGTCCGTCCTTCGGGATCCTCGACGAACTGCGGAAGCAAGCGCTTGACGACCAGGCGCGCCGGAAGAGCGGAGGGAGGGATGGGGCGCGCCAGGTAAACCTCGGCGGTTCCGCCGACAGCGAGCCGCGCGTCGAGCCAGAAGGGGCCGAACTTCACTGGAGCGCCGGCGAGCGGTCTCGGCACGGACCGCCCCTGGGGCTTTTCGCCAAACGACATCCCGTAGACGAGTGTATCTATGCGGGGCCGAGCGGGATGGTGAAATGACACTGCGCGTGCGCGTGCGCCTGATGTGGCATGTGGCGGCAGCCGTTTTTGCGACGGCACTGCACCTCGCTGCGTGTGAAGGGTGTCGTTCCACGCCGGCCTCGCGGCAGCCGACCGCTACGACCCTGGGCTCCAACGTAGGTTCTCCGACGGCGCGATTGATCCTGCTCACCGACGTCGCCGGAGCGCTCGAACCCTGCGGATGTACGAAAGATCAGTTGGGGGGCGTCGGGCACTTTGGAGCATGGGTCAAGCGCGAGCGAGTGCCTGGGGTCGTCGCAGCTGCCGGGCCGGTCTTCTTCATGGACTCGCAGCTCGATCCGCAGAAAGCCGATCAGGACCGGGCCAAGGCCGATGCGATCGCGCGCGTTCTCGCCCAGCTCGATTTCGTCGCGTTCGCGCCGGGAAGAAACGACTGGAGCGGCGGGACCGACCTGCTCTTGTCACTCGCTCGCGAGTCGGGTGCCGCCGCGATCGTCGACTCGAGCTCGAAGGATCCGCCAATGGCTCTGAGTGTGGTGCGCGAAGTGCCCGGGACTGCGTTGCGGATTGGGTTCGTGGGTTATGGTCAGCCTTCCGGATCGGAGCCGACGGAGAACGTCGAGGCGACCATTCGACGGGGCGCCGAGCAGGCCAGGTCCGGCGGAGCCAACGTCCTGATCGCTCTGGCAGCGGTAGGGCGGGGTGAGGCGAAGCGGATAGCCGACGCAGTCCCCGAGCTGACCGCCGTCGTCGTCGGATCGGTCAAATCCGACGGCGATGCCAACGCCGCGGCTCCGGAAGCCGAACGCATCGGCGACGTGCTCATCGCACAATCTGGCAACCATTTACAAAGCGCGCTCGTCCTCGATCTCTACGTTCGCGAATCTCCGCAGCGCGGCCGGATTCTGCGATTCGAGGACGGAACGGGCGCCGAGCTGGCGAGCCGGAAGCACGATTTGGTCTCGCGGATCGACGAGCTTCACAGGAAGATTGCTGCATGGGAGCGTGACCCCGGCGTGAGCGCGGCGGATCTGGAGGCCCGGCGCCGCGACCTCGCGCGGCTCGAAGGAGAGAGCGTCGCGCTCGAGGCGACGCCCACGGCAGTCACCGGCAGCTTCCTCCGTTACCGCCTCCAGGAGATTCGCGAGTCGCTCGGTCAGGATCCGAAGATCGACGAGGAGCTACTCGACTATTACAAGATGGTCGACGAGCACAATCGCCGGGAATTTGCCCATCGGCTCCCGCCGGCTCCCGCTCCCGGCGTCGCGACGTACGTCGGGGTCGACGTGTGCGCATCCTGTCACGCCGCCGCGCGGAGGGTGTGGGACGGCACGGGACATTCTCGCGCTTATGCGATGTTGTCGGCGCAATTCAAAGAGTTCAACCTCGATTGCGTCTCCTGCCACGTGACCGGCTACGAGAAACCGGGCGGAAGCACCGTCACCCATGTCGAGCGGCTTCGGAACGTGCAGTGCGAGGTCTGTCACGGACCGGGGTCGAAGCACGTCGAGGCGCCCGAGGACGACGCCGCGATCGTCGCCAGGCCGGCCCCGTCGCTGTG
>DASPUY010000081.1:0-32619 GCA_035622655.1 Polyangiaceae bacterium | reverse complement strand
GTCGAACGCGGGATCGCCGACGGCCAGGTCGGCCCGCGCGAACGCGGTCATGAGCCGCTTCAAATCGTGGCCCACTTTGGTCACCGCGGGATCGACGAGGAGCGGCGCAAGGGTCGTGTGGACGGCCGCCCAGGAAAGCTGGGCCGGACACCCGAGGTACCGGTGGGTCAGCGGCAGGTAGTGGCCGACGCGCGGCTCAACCGCAAGCGACACTCCCACGACCTGCGCGCGGATCGCGTCCGGCTCCGTCGTCTGGACGCCGATGCCAACCTGACCCCGGGCACGCGCCTGAGCGACAAGTCGGGCCAGCGTCTGCTCGTCGAGGATGACCCCGTGGGTACGCTCGGTGGGAGCAAGAGATACCGCCGTCGAGACAGCCTGCGCCGACCTGGCCTCCTCTGCCCGACGCCCGACGGAAGCCAGGGCGTCCAGTTGGTCGAGCTGACGGCTGAATTCGAGCTCCGTATAGAGTCGGCGCAATTGCTCGATGTCGGCTCCTCCCCACAGCAAGCGCTCCCGACTCCAGTCCAGAGGCGCATTGACCTCGAGAGTGACGAGCTTCTGGGACACCCGGGCATCCGATTCGTGCGTTCGCAGGTTTTCGCGGAGCTTCGGCTTTGCGACCTGGTCGAGCGAGCGGTAGATCGCGTCGAGCGAGCCGAATTGCTCCAGCAGGTCGGCTGCGGTCTTGGGCCCGACGCCCGGGACCCCCGGAACGTTGTCGCTCGTGTCGCCCGTGAGCGCGAGAAAATCGCGCACGCGACTCGGCGGAACGCCGAGCTTGTCGCGCACCTCGGCCGGGCCGTAGACCTTGTCCCGCATCGAATCCCAGAGGACGACGCGGTCGTCATCATCACGGACGAGCTGCATGAGATCCTTGTCCGCGCTGACGATGACGATCCGCCAGCCCTCGGCCAGGGTTCGCTTCGTCACTGCCGCGATGAGATCGTCGGCTTCGAGCCCGTCCTCGCGAAAACACACGACGTCCCAGGCACGGACGATCTGTTCGACGCGACTCATCTGCTGCGAAAGATCGGGGGGGGGTGCCGGACGGGTCGCCTTGTAGCGAGCGTCGACGTCGTGTCTGAACGTCCGACCGCGCGAATCCATGGCGACCGCGAGTCGATGTGGGCGCCGCTCACCCACTATCTTTTGCAGCATGTTCACCGTCCCGAGAACGGCGTGGGTCGGCTCTCCGCGCGAGCTCGAGAGCGGGGGAAGGGCGTGGTACGCGCGAAATACGTAGCCCGAAAGGTCGACCACGTAGAGTGCGTCCACGGCCCCCGGCTCGGGCAGTTTGGCCGCCACGGAAGCCGCCGGGGCGACGCGATCCGGCGTCGAGTCCATCACGTCGCTCGCTTGTTAGCGGGCTGCAGGAGAGTCGTCTAATGTAGAAGCGCAGCCGTACCCTGATGAGCGACCCGAACCCTCCTGTCCGCGGCCTCGTCGCCGGGAAATACGAGCTATTGCGACTCATCGGTCGCGGCGGAATGGGGTCGGTCTGGGAGGGCCGTCACGCAACCCTCGGCGCTCGCGTGGCCATCAAGTTCGTCGACCCCGAGTACGCGGACAGCCCGGAGGCCCGTCTGCGCTTCATGACCGAGGCGCGGGCCGCCGCCACGATCCAAAGCAAGTACGCCATTCAGATCCACGACCACGGTCTGACCGACGACGGCCGGCCGTACATCGTGATGGAGCTGCTGAGCGGCGAGCCGCTGGACCGACGCATCGAACGCGTCGGCCGCGTGGCCCTGACCGAGACTGCGCGCATCCTGGCGCAGGTCTGCCGAGCGCTCCAGCGAGCGCACGACGCAGGAATCATTCACCGTGACCTCAAGCCCGAGAACATTTTTCTCGTACGCTCGCCCGATGACGACGACGAGATCGCAAAGGTGCTCGATTTCGGCATCGCGAAGTTCCGGGGGCCTCCCGGCGATCCGGGCCTCTCGTCGAGCACCAAGACGGGGGCCGTGCTGGGCACGCCGTTCTATATGTCGCCGGAGCAAGCGCGTGGTCTGCGCAACATCGACCATCGAACCGATCTCTGGTCGCTCGGAATCATCGCGTACAAATGCGTTACGGGCGTGCTGCCGTTCGATGGAGAGAGCGTGGGGGATCTCCTCGTCAAGATCTGCACCGGACCCGTGCCGGTCCCATCGCTCATGGCTCCCGGACTTCCCCTCGCGTTCGATGCGTGGTTTGCGCGATCTCTCGAACGTGCTCCCGAGCGACGCTTCGCCACCGCGACCGAGCTGTCCGACGCGCTGGTCCTGGCGGCAGGTCTGAGCCAGCCGCTCGCGCACAGCGGCCGGCTGCGCGACGCAGCTCCGGCGGCGGCCTCCGTCGGCCACGGGAGCTCGTCGGCGACACCGCCGGCAGCGGGGGTCACGTCGGCCCCATTCACGGCGTCCGCGTTGCCCGCAGGATCGTCACGCGGCGTCTGGGCGGGGGTCGTGGCCGCGGCGCTGCTCGGGGGCACGCTCGGCGTCGTCGGCGTCGCACGATTCCTGTCGTCCAAGCCGGGGGCGCAGACGAGCACCGGAGTCGAAACCTTTCGCCCGATCCGCGAGGCCCCGCCCAGCGCTTCCGTGGCGATGGCCCCGCCGGGCAACGTCCCGAACCCTGGCCTGCCGCCGAGTGTCCCGCCAATCGCGAGTCCGGGTCCGCCGTCGGCGATGCCACACGGCGAAAGCGCTTCAGGGACGTCCGTCCCGCGGCGTGCCACGAGTCCGAGCAACACGGCGAAGGCGCCTTCCGCTCCTTCTTCCGGTCAGTCGATCGGCACCTCGCCTCCCCCCGCAAAACCGGCGAATTCCCCACCGAAGCCTTCGCTGGCCGACCCGGGCTACTGAATCGTCTCCGACCGGTGGGTCTTTACCCATGCGAATCCTTCGTCAGTCTTCCGCACTTGGAGTGGCCGCCGCGATCCTGGCGACGGTGATCCGCGCGCACGCTCAGGTCAACGACGCGGAGCGTGCAGCGGCGCGCGAGCTATTCAAACAGGGCGACGAGCTGCAGCGCGCCGGACGTTTCGCCGAAGCGCTCGACAAATTCGAGCGCGCACAACAAGCATTCAGCGCGCCAACGAACGAGCTACGGATTGCCGAATGCAACGCCGCGCTCGGACGCCTCGTCGAATCGGCGGAAGCGTACCGGACCGTCGTCCGAACGCCACTGCCCGCCGGCTCCCCTGCCGCGTTTCAGGCGGCCGTCGAACAGGCCAAGGCCGAGCTCGAGCAGGTCGAGCCACGGATCCCACGGATCGTGGTCCAGGTGCAGCCGAGCGTCCGGGGGGCCGCCTTGCAGATCGACGGTCAGAGCGTTCCCACGGCGCTTCTGGGCGAGCCGATGCCGCTCGACCCCGGCGCCCACCGCGTGAGCGTGGTGACGGCCGGATACGCCAGCGCGGAACAGACGGTCGCCCTCAAGGAACACGAAACACGCACCGTACAGTTCTCCCTGACTGCGCTGCCCCCGGCACCACCGCCGCCCGCAACGACGACGGCTGCCACCACGCCCGCTGCGCCACCGACGGCGCCGACGGCTCGGACCGCGCTTCCTCCTCCGCCTCCCCCGCCCCCTCCTCCCCCTCCGACAGCTCCCTACCCTCCGCCGATGCAGGCCGCCCCTGGGCAAGGCGGAGGGGCAGTGCCACCCGCGAGCGCGCCCGCCTCCCGGTTAGGTTTCCTGCTCGGCGGCCACGTGGGCGTGGAGTTTCTCGGCGGGAAGATTCCGAACGGCAGCGGTGCATCCCTCGAGTCATCATCCATTGCGTCGTCCTCCATTGCATCCGGGGGCCTGGCGTACGGCCTCGACGCCGGATTTCGATTCGCGCGCCACTGGGTCGTAGGGCTCGTGGTCGAGCATACGAATTTCGGCCAAGGGACCCGCGCCGACTTCCCTCCAAGCGTCACATCGGTGAGCTCCGATGCGACGCTTCTGGGGCTGACCATCGGATTCATCGGCAATCCGAGCCGCACCAGTTTTTATGGCGAGCTCGGGTTGGCGGATCGCTGGTTTCATTACTCGACGCAGCCCACGGCCGCGCTGCCGGAGCCCCCCGTGTACTCGAACGGCGAGCTCACGCTGGGCCTCGGGGTCTGGCTTCCCTTCGGGCCGTCCTTCCGCCTCCTTCCCAAGGCGACCCTGGGCATCGGTGCGTTCGACGCCCCGGGCGAGCCGGACGCGTCGAACGCCCCCGTGCATACGTTTTTCATGATCGGTGTCGCCGGCTTCTACAACCTCGATTTTTGAGCTCACGCTCGCGAGAAAGGGCCTGCCGCGCGTTTTTCGAGTGAGGCCTCGGCGCTCACGCTGCCATGATCCGGCAAGCGGGGTCTGCGTGAAATCCAACCTTCGAAGGACGGAGCCAAGAGGGGCGTGTAGGTCCCTGCCGCTCGCCGGCCACGATGCCGCGAGTGACCATAGCCTTCCGCAGCGTTCGCGTTTAGACTTCCAGTCGGCCTCGGTTTCGGGTCAGGGGTGAGAGACGATCAATGACGAAGGCGGAGATCGTCCAGGCGCTTTACAGCAAAGTCGGCGGGTTTTCCCGAAAGGAATCCGCGGAGCTGGTGGATCTCGTCTTCGAGATGATGAAGGAAACCCTCGGCCGCGGCGAAAAGATCAAGGTGAGCGGGTTCGGCAACTTCGTCCTGCGCGACAAGCGGCAGCGTCCAGGCAGGAACCCGCAGACGGGCAAGCCAATCAGTATCACGGAACGCCGGGTGCTGACGTTCAAGGCGAGTCAAATTCTCAAACAGGTCCTCAACCAGCGGCTGGCGGCCCCGTCGACGAGCTCGGCCAACGGCAGCAGCGCGGGCGTCGTCCTCGCCACAGGCGCTGGTGGCGACCGGCGCGAGCCCGCCGCTGCCAAGGATTGAGCGGGGGACAAGGCGTGGTGGCGACGCGCTCGGTCACGCTCCCCCCAAAACTGTATTTCCGCATCGGCGAGGTTGCCGAGCTCGTCGGAGTGCAACCCCACGTGCTGCGCTACTGGGAGCGCGAGTTCCGTACCATTCGGCCGACCAAGAGCGCCAAAGGCCAGCGCGTCTATTCCCGAAGAGACGTGGAAAACCTGATGCGGGTCCGCGACCTCTTGTATCGCGAGCGATTCACCATCGCAGGGGCGAGGCAGAGGCTCGGGCGCGCCGAGCCCTGCACCGACGAGGCAGACGCAGCCGCCACGGCCGCCCTCGATGCCCAGGCGATGGCTACGGGGGACCGGACGGATCCACGAGCGTGCGCGACGGCGGCTGAAGCCGCCGACGCCGATGAAAAAAAGGCCGCGAGCGTGGGCGACGATCGGCTCGCCGTGCGTGCGGCGGGCGTTCGCGACGATCTGCTGGCCATGCGCGCGGACATTCAGGCGTTTCTCGCGGAGCTCGATCCACGCGCCGAGCGCTGATCGTTCTTACGCTCGAGCCAAGAAGTGATAAAACGCGCGCCCTGACCCATGCACAGGCGCCGCATCTCGTACGCGCTCCTCTCGTGGGCGCTGGTGACGTCGTCCTCGATCGCGACGCTCGCGTATGCGCAGCCATCGTCGCGGCCCGACGCCTCCGCGCCGTCCACGGCATCCGCTTCCGCCCCGCCGTCGACTCCCCCGTCCACCGCGACCCCGCCGGTCTCCGGTTCCGGCGCCCCCGCTGCGGCCGGAAGCGCACCGGCTCCTTCCCCGGCCTCCGGCGGACCGACCCCCCAATCCCCCCCGGCGCCGACGCCACCGTCTCCGCCGCCAACCTCCGCACCCGTGGGCGTGAGTCCTCCGGCCTCCCGGCCGCCGCTCCTCGGCCCGCCCCCACCCGCTCTTGCACCGGCGACGCCGTCACCTCCCGCTGCGACTCCTCCGATCAATCCGGCCCGGGACCAGCAAGAACTGACGGGTCAGGGCGCCCAGCGACCCGAGTCGGGTGAGCTCGTAAGCTCGTCGACGCAAATATTCAGCGAGGATTGGTGGACGCGAGCCCGACCCCTCTTCGAGATTCACGGCTTTTTCCGGACCCGAGCGGAGCTATTTCAGAATTTCTCCCTCGGGCGCCACAACAGCAGTTTCCAGGGCAACGACCCGCAGTACCTCTGGCCGCAACCCCTGGACGAGAGCTACACGATCCTGGGTAGCGGAGGCTCCGCAGGCGTTCGGGCCGTTCCGGTGTGCGGTTCGGTGTCCCCGGTGCCCAACATCAACTGTTACGACAAGACGGAGTCCGGCGCGAACATGCGGCTGCGCCTCGACCCGGAGATCGACATCTCGGACAACCTTCGCATCGTGTCCGAAGTCGACTTGCTCGACAACGTCGTCCTCGGCTCGACGCCCGATTCGTACGCGACCCAGCCGGCGACGAGCTCGTCGTCGACCTCCGGCACCACGACCGCCACGACTCCCACCGGATACCAGTCCGCCGGCTTCAACGCGTATGCCCCCGTCAGCTTCTTCAGCACGACGCAAGGCGTACCCACGGCCGGGGTGAACTCGTCGACCAACTCGATTGACGTCCACCGAGTCTGGGGCGAGTACATGACGCCCGTCGGCCAGCTCCGGTTCGGACGAATGCCCAGCCAGTGGGGCCTGGGCATGGTCGACAACGCCGGCGACGGCATCGACAGCGACTACCAGACGACCGTCGATCGCATCATGTTCGTCTCCGGAATCAAGTCACTGGACCTGTACTTCGGCGGCGCGTGGGACTTCATCGCGACGGGCCCGACTGCTTTGCCCGGCGCCACCACCGGACCCATCTGGGACGTGTACGGCGGACAGCCTTACGACACGTGCAACTTGTGCAACGTCTACGAGTGGGCGGCCTGGATCGCACGACGCACGAACCCCGATCTGCAGCGGCTGTCGCTGGCGCGCGGTGACCTCGTGCTCAACGGTGGCCTCTATACGAAGTTTCGCAAGCAGTACATCGACATAAACTCCACGAACAACAGCACGCCGGAAACGCTCAACACCTCCACGAACGCGACGAGCGCCGACTTCGAGCCGCGCCAAGCATGGGCGGTCACCCCGGACCTCTGGGTGCAGCTCCTCTGGCGCAAGCTCAGGGTCGAAGCGGAGGCCGCAATGATCTGGGGCGAAATCGGCTATCTCCCCGGGCTCCAAGCCACCCCGGCCAACCCCATCGACATCCGCGAATTCGGCGTCGTGACCCAGGCCGAGTACCGCGCGCTCGACGACAAGCTCGACCTCAACTTCGGCTTCGGTTTCGCCAGCGGCGACCCCTGGGCCAACAACCCTTCCTTGGGACAAGGCCCGCAGGGGCAGGGGGCCCTGCAGCCGCCGTCATCGGGCGTGCAGAGCGAATTCACCAACGGGCCGATCTCGACCTTCCGATTTCACCCGGATTACCGGGTCGATCTCATCTTTTTCCGGAACATTCTGACGCGAGTGGAAGGCGCCTATTACTTCCGCCCGAGCGTGGACTACGATTTCGTTCGTCACAGCGACGGCGAGAAGCTCGGTGGCGGGGCCGCGGTCATCTACAGCGGCGCCAGTCAATTCATCCAGACGCCGGGGCACAGCCGCGACCTCGGCCTCGAGCTAGACGCACAGCTCTACTATCAATCCAAGGACGGTTCGCTGAACGATGACCCGACCAAGATCGGCGGCTTCTACGCGATGCTGCAATACGGCGTATTTTTCCCGTTCGCCGGTCTCGATTATCTGGGAACGTTCCCCGGGATCGATACGAGCCTGTCGGCCGCTCAGATCGTGCGGCTCTTCCTCGGGATCGTCTTCTGATCGGGTGCGACGCCGCCGGGCCACGAGGTGCGGTACGGCGCATGCGCTATCATGCCAAGTCATGGCGCTGGTCCGAAGGCCCCGTCTCGAGCCCGACCGAGCGGGGGGGCGGACGTTTTCGGCCCGCGCCGGAAGACGGGAGCTCGAGCGCGGCAGCACTGGAGGATTGAGGGCTTGACGAGCCTCTGAGTTGGGGGCACGAGGGGCGGGAAGGCGGAATGGCGAAGATTCTGATCGTCGATGATCAGCGCAACATGCGCACCACCCTGGCGATCATGCTTCGGGGTGCCGGCTACGAGGTCGACGAGGCGGGCGACGGAGACCAGGGGACCGATCGGGGTGCGACGGGCGCTTACGACGTCGTCCTGACCGATTTGCGCATGGGCACGAAGGACGGCATCGACGTCCTTCGATCCACCAAGGACTCGCATCCGTTGACCGAGGTCATCGTGATGACTGCGTACGGCACCATCGAGAGCGCGGTGGAGGCCATGCGCCTTGGCGCGTACGATTACATCCAGAAGCCTTTCACCGAGCAGGAGCTGCTGGTCAAGGTCGCCAAGGCCCTGGACAACCGGCGCCTCGCGGGGGAGGTCACGTTCCTCGCGAACGAATTCAAAGACCGCTACCGCTTCGAAAACATCATCGGGCGTTCGCGCGCGATTCGCGAAGTGCTCGGACGCATCGTTCGGGTGGCGCCTACCGATGCCATCGTTCTCATCACCGGCGAAAGCGGCACGGGCAAGGAGCTCGTCGCCAAAGCGATCCATGCGAACAGCAAACGCAGCGAGCGCCCATTCGTTCCGGTCAACTGCGCGGCCATCACCGAGACGCTTCTCGAGAGCGAGCTTTTCGGTCACGCCAAGGGGTCCTTCACCGGAGCCGTGAGCGCGCGCAAAGGTCTTTTCGAGGAGGCCGACGGAGGGACGTTCTTCTTCGACGAAATCGCGGAGACGCCGGTCACCTTCCAGGCCAAGCTGCTACGCGCCATCCAGGAGAACGAGATCCGCCGCGTCGGGGAAAACAAGCCGATCCGCATCAACGTGCGCGTCATCGCGGCGACCAACCAAGATCTGCTCACCGCGGTCGCCGAGAAGCGCTTCCGGCAAGACCTCTATTACCGGCTGAACGTCGCGCGCTTTCAGTTGCCCCCGCTCCGCGAGCGACGCGAGGACATTCCGGATCTGGTGACGTTCTTCCTGGAGAAGTACGCGCGGAAAATGGGGGTGCGCCCGAGGCTTCACGACAACATTCTCGAGACGCTCATGCACCAGGATTTCCCCGGGAATATCCGAGAGCTGGAGCACATGATCGAGCAAGCCGTCGCACTCGTCCAAAACGGGGTAATCACGGCTGACGACCTGCTGCCTCCGGCGCCGAGCGCGCGGCCCGGCTCCGCGCTCGCCAGTGGCCGCGGGGCGCTTGCAGGCGTCGTCGATGCAGCGGAGCGAACCGCGATCGAGAACGCCCTTCGAGAGAGCGACGGGAGTCGCGAACGAGCTGCCGAGCTTCTCAACATCTCGCCCACGACGCTGTGGCGCAAGATGACGCGCCTCGGGATCACGTTCGAAGCCCGGGGGTGACCCAGACCTGGCGCGTCGGGCGCTGCCCGGCGAGCTTGGACCCCGCCCGCGGCGTTCGCGCACGAAGTGCGCCGGCAAAGCCCCATGGCCTTCCATGCCGTGGAACCGCGATTGAATGTAAATTTTCATCATTACTGACAGAACCGAGCTCAAGCAGAAACGAGGCGGGGCGGAAAAAACAGATGTCGCACGGATGTGTTCCATCTCCTTTCCTATGCCTTCCTTCGTTCACCTCTGAAGTGCAATGATGCAATGATGAAACGTAGACGTTGCGAACAAATGACGGTTCTCGACACAAATGAGCGAAATCTCGTGCGGCCTTTGTGGGCACTCATCTTGCTTGGTGCCCGCGCACATTACATCTTGGCCGGACGGTAAGGTGAACACTCAATTGCCTCGCGTGTTGGTCGTCGACGATGACGCAAGCCATGCCCGTGTGGTGGCCGTCGGGTTGCGTGTCGAGGGGTTCGACGTCCGGTTGACGCACAACGCGGACGAAGCCCTGAGTATCCTGGCGCTCGAGCCCTTCGACGCCGCCGTGGTCGATTTGATGCTGCCGGGCACGAACGGGATCCAGCTCGCGCGTCTCGTCCGTGAGCGACACCCGTGCACGCGGGTCGTGCTGACCAGCGCCTATCACCTGAGCGAACGGCAGCTCGTACGCGCCGATTGCGGGGCGGTGGGCTTCGTGCCAAAGCCGTTCGACCTGGGGGAGCTCGCGCGCTTCCTGCGCGCCAAACTCTCGACGGTGGATCCCGACCACCCTTTCGCGACGCCGGGCGCGGCAGCTTAACGTAAATTACCGCGCTCCTTGCCCCGTCGTGCGTCAGCCACGCACCGAGCGGGACCCCGAGATGCGAATCGACGCGTTCGATTTCGATGTTCCGCGCGATCTCGTGGCCCAACGTCCTGCGGAAAGCCGCGGGCAGGCGCGACTCATGGCACTTCCGCCCGAAGGGTCGCCCGATCACCACGTCGTCGCCGAGCTGCCGGGCCTCGTACCCGACAATGCGCTCATCGTGCTCAACGATACGCGCGTCGTTCCCGCGCGGCTCGTGGGGCGAAAACGCGCCACCGGCGGCCGGGTGGAGCTTTTGCTGGTCCGAAGAATGCCGGACCGCGCCGTGGACCTCGAAGGCGGACCACCCCGGCCGGTCGAAGTCTGGCAGGCCATGGGGAGGCCCTCCCTCAAGCCAGGAACCGACGTCGAAGTCCTCCCACGGGGCAGCCGACCGGAAGGCAGCGCGCTCCTCGTCCGCTCGCTGGGGCGCGCTCGCGACGGATTGCTCGAAATCGCGCTCTGGACGCGGTCCGGCGAGCCCGTCGCGGCCGCGCTTCGCGCGTGCGGTCACGTCCCGTTGCCCTCCTACATCAAGCGCGAAGACGGGCCGGACGACGTTTCGCGCTATCAGACCGTGTACGCGCGTCATGACGGAGCCGTCGCCGCACCCACCGCCGGCCTTCACCTCACGCACGACTTACTCAGGCGGCTTGCCGACCGCGGCTGCGAAGTCGCCTTCGTGACTCTCCACGTCGGGCTCGGTACCTTCCTGCCCGTTCAGGTCGATGACCTCGATCGGCACCCGATGCACACGGAACGATTCGTGGTCACTGCGTCGGCCGCGCAGGCGGTCGCACGCGCTCGCGCGAGAGGCGCTCCCGTGGTTGCCGTGGGAACGACAACCGCTCGCGCGCTCGAGAGCGCCGCCGACATGGAGCATCCGGGGTACGTCCAGGCCACCGATCGAGAGACGCAGCTCTTGATCCAGCCCGGCTACCCGTGGCGAATCGTCGACGGGCTTCTCACAAACTTCCACCTGCCCCGATCCACGCTCGTCGCGCTCGTGTGCGCATTCGCTGGCACCGCGCGCGTGCTCGAGGCGTACCGGTTGGCAATCCACGAGCGTTACCGTTTCTTCTCGTATGGAGACGCGATGCTGCTCTGGAGGTCCCGTTGATCCCACCGACGGCAGGCTTCGAATTTCGCGTGCTCGCCCGCGACGGCCAGGCGCGCCGCGCCATACTCGGAACGCCTCACGGCGAGATCGACACGCCGGCGTTCATGCCGGTCGGCACGCAGGGAAGCGTCAAAGCGCTATCGCCCGCCGAGGTCGAGTCGACCGGGGCCCGCATCGTCCTCGGCAACACCTATCATCTGATGCTGCGGCCCGGCGCAGACGTCGTCGCGTCTCTCGGGGGCTTGCGCTCGTTTGCGCGCTGGCCGCACGCCATGCTCACGGATTCCGGGGGGTTCCAGGCGTATTCACTCTCGACGTCGCCAGGCAACCCGCGAGGGGGCTCGCGAGTCGATGCGGCCGAAGAGGGATTCACGTTCAAGTCGCACATCGACGGCTCGACGCACACGCTGACTCCCGAGAGCGCAGTCCGCCTCCAAGCATCGCTCGGAGCGGACGTGCAGATGCAGCTCGACGTGTGCCCTCCCGCCGACGCCCCGCGCGACGACATCGAGCGGGCGGTCGCGCGCACCACGCGCTGGGCGAAGCGCGCGGTCGCCGTCGCTCGGCCCGAGCGACAGGCGATGTTCGGCATCGTTCAGGGTGGCTGTTTCGCGGATCTGCGTCGACGTCACGCGGAGGAGCTGGGCGCGCTCCCCTTCGACGGCCTCGCCCTTGGGGGCTTTTCGGTCGGTGAGCCGATCGACCTCATGCACGAGGCCGTCGCAGCTGCGGCGCCCGCTCTCGACGCGGAGCGGCCGCGTTACCTGATGGGCGTCGGGACACCGAGCGACATGGTTCGCGCCATCGGCGCCGGAGTCGACCTGTTCGACTGCGTGCTTCCGACGCGAAACGCGCGAAATGGACAGGCGTTGACTCGCTTCGGCCGCGTCGTCGTCAAACAAGCACGCTGGCGTCAGGACGCCCGTCCCATCGACGAGCGATGCGGCTGCGCATGCTGCGCCGGCGGCTTCTCTCGAGCGTATCTTCGTCATCTTTTTCTGGCCGGCGAGATTCTGGCCCTGCGCCTGCTCTCGCTTCACAACCTGCACTGGTATGGAGAGCTCGTTCGCGAGGCTCGGATTGCCATCGAGCAGGGCCGGTATGCGCTGTGGTCGCAGGGGGCGCTGTCCGACATGCAGGGCGAGGGATCCGAGTGACGCCCGAACTTGCTATGCGTACTCTCCAGGCTCGTAATCATGTCCAGCGACGAAAAGCGACCGCTCGGCAAGATCCTCTTGCAGCGAAAGCTCGTTTCGCAGCAGGAGCTCGAGGCGTCGCTTCGGGCGCAGAAGGCATCGGACAGGCCCGCGCCTCTGGCGTCGCAGCTGGTGGACGAAGGCAAGGTCGACGAGGTCGACGCACTTCGCGCGCTCTCCGAGCAGCATGGGGTCCCCGGAATCGATCTCGGGCAGGTTGCGATCTTGCTGGATCACCTGGACGTCGTGCCGCGCGAGCTCGCCGAGACGAATCGAATTCTGCCGGTGCTCCTGCGTGGAGATCGGCTCTTTCTGGCCATGGCCGACCCCCACGAGAGACGCGTCGTGGACGAGCTGGAGTTCGTGACCGGCAAAAAAGTCTACGCGTACATCGCCATGCATTCGACGCTGATGAGGACCATTGCCGCGGCGTACGATGCCAAGGCACGCGGTGAGCAGCATTACCTCGGCCCTCGCGTTCCGGAGGAGACGCGGCGTCAGCTTGGCATTGCACCGGCGGCTGCGCCCCGCCCCCCCGCGGCCGGCACGGAGCGCGCTACCGCTCCGAACCCCGCACCGCCTCGTTCTGCCGCGGCGGCCGCCGCCCCGGCGAATGCCCCACCGAGGCCTGCCCCGCCGCAACCGGCCATCGAGCCGCCCAAGCCCCCCCTCGTGGTGGACGAAGCGGTGGAGACAGCCGGACAGCGTTCGGAATTGTCGACGTCGGAGTTTGGCGTGGTCGACGACGAAGTCTCGAGCGTCAACCACTTGCCCGACGACCTGCGTCAGGGCGCCTCACGGGCGGCAAGCGGGCTGACGGCCGGCGAGGGCAAGCTCATTCTCGTGGTGGACGACGAGGAAGAGATCCGAAAACTGCTCAGGCGGCTGCTCACCCAGAAGGGCCACCGCGTGATCGAGGCCGACCGCGGCCTCTTGGCTCTGCGTCTCGTCAAGGATCACGTCCCCGATCTCATCGTTCTCGATGCGATGCTGCCCGAGCTGCACGGATTCGACATCGCGCGACGGATCAAGGGGAGCGCGAAGTACGGCAACATTCCCATCCTCATGATGAGCGCCGTTTACCGGGGGTGGCGCATCGCCGAGGACCTGAAGCAAAACTACGGCATCGAGGAGTACCTGGAAAAGCCGTTCCGTATCTCTGACGTGCTCGAGGTCGTCCAGCGCCTGCTCGTCCGCGGCGAGGGAGCGAGCGCGGCGGAGGGGCGCGATCCGGAGCATTTGTCAGCCGAAGCCGAGAAGGCATTGCGCGACGGGGTCGCCGCCTACAAGGCCGGTCACATCGACCAGGCTGTGGAACACCTCAAGCGCGGGGTGTCGATCGACCCGCTGGCCTATCGCCTGCGTTTTCACCTGGCGCTTCTCTACGGCAAGAGAGGCCAGGTATACGAAGGAATCCAGGAGCTCGAACGAGCGGTCGATTTGAACCCCCGCCACTTCGCCGCGCTGAAGAACCTCGCCGTCCTCTACGAGAAGGCGGGGTTCAAGAACAAGGCCATCGAAATGTGGGAGCGCTGCGCAGCCACAGCACCTGACGATTCCACGCGCGCTCCCATCAAAGAACACCTGCGCCAGCTGATTTGACCTCTCGCGAAGCGCAGTTCTTCCCTGCTAACGTAAGCACGCTATAAGGGATGCTGGCGCGTGAAGTTTCTCTGTGATCAGTGCAAGGCAAAGTACCAGATTGCCGACGAGAAAGTCGTCGGCAAGACGGTGCGCATGAAGTGCCGCAAGTGCGGGCACCTCATCGAAGTTCGGGCCGCCGTCACCGAGTCGAGCGCCGTCAGCGTGCCTCCCGCGGGCTCCGTCGGGACCGGTAGCTCGCCGCCTGCGAGGTCTCCTCCCAAGCCGGCTCCACCGCGTTCGACGCCGCTCGCTGCGAGCCTCACGTCGGCGCGGCCCGCGGCGCCAAAGCCCGATCGCCTTCCCAGCACGCTCGCCGGGACGTTCAAGACCACGGTCCAGCGCGAAGAGGAGGTCTCCGCCCCGTTCGACATGTCCGAGCTTTCGCCGACCGATGACTGGTACGTCGCAATCAACGGCGTCCCGGTCGGCCCGATCCGGATCGGCGAGATCCGGCGCAAAGCTTCGCTCGGAGCGGTCACCGTCGATTCCCTGGTGTGGCAGGAGGGACTCGACGAGTGGCGTCCGCTCCGGACGTTCGCGGATCTCGCGGCGATCGTCCGCGAAGCGGCGACCTCCGGGCGCGCATCGTTGACGCCGCCGCCCGCAGAAGCCCGTTCGAGCGTTCCGCCGCCTCCAGCGCGCCCCGCGTCGACTCGCCCCCTATCCCCCGCTGCAGCGCCTCGAACGTCTCTTCCTCGCCCCACGGCGCCGCCCCGAAACAACGTCGTTCCGATCATGTCGCGTCTCGCGACGGCCGAAAGAATCGACGAAGGGCCTGCGCTTGCACCGGCCGCGAAGGCATCGCCGTTTCTCGCGCCGGCGGCGGAGACGCGCCTGGTCGCCTCCGTAGCGCCGGATCCTTTCGCGTTTCCTGCGCCCCCCACTGCGGTCGGCAACGTCGTCGGAGCGATCGCCGACAGCGCAGGGACGGCGCCGCCGGTTCTGGAGCGCGGCCGGAGATCCCCTCCCTGGTTTGCAATCGCGATGGTCGCGGCGGCCGCTGCGTTCGGCGTGACGACTGCGGTAACGCTTTCTCTTCGCACCAATCCCCCGCCGCCCCAACCCGTCGTCGTGCAAGTCCCCGTTCCTGCCGCAGCGGCGGCGCCCACGGCAGCGTCCTCCGCGCTAGCACCCGTCGAAAGCGTCGGGCCGATGGCAAGCGCGCCGCCGCCGGCCAAGACACCCGGTGGGGCGGCGCTTGCCCGGTCCACCGCACCGGCGCCCGCGACGAGCGGCGGGCGCTCCCTCGACCTCCATGGCCTCACCGGAAGCACGAACATTGCGCCTACCGACGAGCCGTCCGGCGGGGAGAGCGCGGCCGCCACGGGGCAGTGCATCTCTCAGGGCCAGCTTCTTCAGGTCATCGGCCAACATCAGGTCGCCGTTCGCCGAACGTGCTGGGACCGCAACCAGAACACGAAACCGACCGTCGGAGTCAGCGTCTCGATGACGATTGCGAACGATGGGAGCGCCCAGGGAGTCGTTGCGTCGGGGGACGATCCGGCGGTCGCAAAATGCATCGAGAATGACGTCCGCGCGTGGCACTTTCCGCCGATGGGCTGCTCACAAAAGGTGAACATCCCGTTCAAGTTCGTCAGGCAATGACCGCCCGACCGGAGCGCAGCGCGGTTGCGCGCACGCGAAGCGCGAAGTGCGAAAATGCGAAAGAGCCAGCGCAGAAGCCGAGCGAATCGGTTGAGCCACGCGCCTTGGCGGCGCGAGCCGCACGCTTTCGCGGTCGACCGGTTTCACCGCACCCATTTCTTCGCTAAAGAGTGAGAGAGTGAGATGAGGACCCATCGCGCGCCGTTGCGTGCTCTGTCCGCTGCGGGCGCTCTCATTGCGGCTGCGCTGGCGGGTTGCCGCGCCAGCAACAACGAGCCGGCCAATGCGCCGTCGAGCCCGCCGCCGGCGCAGCCCGTCGTCGGCTACGCCGGGTCGACTGCGCCTCCACCTGGGTATCCTGGAACGTATTACGCCCCGCCGCAGGCGGCCTATCCGCAGGCCGCGCCTGGGCAACCGATGCCCTATGCCGCGGCGCCTCAGGCTGCTCCCCCCGCGCCTCTTCCAGCGGCTCCGCCGCCAGCAGCGCAACCGGGGTCGATTCCCGCACCCCAGGGGGCAGCACCCTACGCCGCCCCCCAGACCACTTCTTCTCCGGGCGCTGCTCCAAATGCGGCACCTCCCGCCGCCGCTCCGCTGGCCCCCACCGACCCCAACAGCTTGCAGTCCATCCTGGCCGGAATTCAGGGCGCGCTGCAGGGCATCCTGGTCGCTCCGGGCTCGCTTCCGGTGGACATCGCGGAGGCAGGGCTGCGAGCGCAAGCTCTTCGGCTCGCGCCGGGCATGCAGCCCGAAGGGAGCGAGCTGAAGCAGACTTTGGCCGAGGGCCAGCATGCGGTGATGATGGTCACGCTTCAAGCCGGCAAGTGCTACACGCTCCTTGGTTTCTCCCCTCCGGGTGCGGTCAAAGACCTCGATTTGAACCTGCTCGCCCCGCCCTTTTACATGACCCTCGCCGGACAGGATCTCTCGCATGACAATGCGCCCTCCATCGGTGCGTCGCCCAACCCGGTGTGCCCCATCATCCCCTTCCCGCTGCAGTACAAACTGGACGTTTTCGCCCGGAGCGGCGGGGGCGAGGTCGCCGTCCAGCTTTATTCGAAAGCCAAACAGTGAGGCCCGCTGCGGCGCGGCGGCTTCCAACGCTTGAGGCAACAGCGCCGCAGCCCTCGCCGACCAAGGACACGTGGGGCCGCCCCGATACCTGACGGCGCTGGATCGAGATTACCCTTCGCGACTTCGGGGCCTTTGGTGCGCGCCGCAGGAGCTCACGGTCCGTGGAGGGTCGCTCGAAGCGGATCGCGCGGTCGCCGTCATCGGGTCGCGGGCTGCCGTCGCGGACGCCGTCGTACGAACGCGGGCACTCTGCTGCACCCTAGCGGCACGTGGGGTGGTGATTGTCTCGGGTGGCGCCATCGGCATCGACGCGGCGGCTCACCGCGCCGCGCTTGACGCGGCCGGGCGAACCTGGGCGATCGCGGCCACGGGACCGGACCAGTGCGCTCCCGCCTGTCACACCGCCCTTTTCGATGAGATCGCCGCGGGGCCCGGCGCGGTGCTCTGGCCGTTTCGCACGGAGCTTCGTCAGCCGCCTGCGTTCCTTCGCCGCAACCGTGTCCTCGCCATGCTCGTGGATGCCGTGATCGTGATGCAGGCCGCAGATCGGTCAGGCGCGCTGCACGCAGCCGGATGCGCTCGCAGGCTCGGCAAGCCGGTGTGGGTCGCCGAGCCCGCAGCTCGGACCGAGCGCTTCGCGGGCTCGAGACAGCTTCTCGAACGAGGAGCCCGCCCCCTCGGCTCGGTCGATGCACTGCTGAGCTCGCTCGATGACGTACAGTCCGCGATCTTCGGCCCCATGGGCGCGTCAGACGGCGCGGATGCAGGGTTGGAAATTGCCGTGGAGCCCGGCAGCTCTGCCGGATGGAGCGATCCCCCGCTCGACCCAATTTTCCACTGTAGAAATAATGTCTTGGATGTTTTATCGAGTGTTTCACTTCATATTGACCACATCAGCCTGCTGGCGAAGAGCTCAGCTCAAGCGACCGCCGCTGCTCTCTTGACGCTGGCACTGGAGAACGTAGTAGTAGAGGGTCCGCCAGGCTTCTTCCGTCGACGAAATTCACGGTAAGCATGTCAAATCGTTCGGAAAACCGAAAGAGAAGCCGCTGATGGCAAAAACCCTCGTGGTCGTGGAGTCGCCCGCAAAGGCCAAGACGATCAAGAAGTACCTCGGCTCGAAGTTCGACGTCGTGGCGTCGAAGGGTCACATCAAGGACCTTCCCAAAAAGCTGGGCGTGGACATCGAAAAGGGTTTCCAGGAGACGTACGAGGTCGTTCCGGGCAAGGAGAAGGTTCTCCAGGAGCTGAAGCAAGCCGCCAAGGGCGTGGACGAGGTGCTTCTCGCGACGGACCCCGACCGTGAGGGCGAGGCGATCGCTTGGCACATCGCCGAGGAGCTCAAGCCCGCAAAAAAAACGACGAAGCGCGTCGAATTTCACGAGATCACGAAGAAAGGGGTCCAGCACGGAGTCAACAATCCGCGCGAGCTCGACAAGAATCTGTACGACGCCCAGCGTGCGCGGCGGGTCCTCGACCGGATCGTCGGGTACGACGTCTCGGCCCTCGTCTGGAGCAAGCTGGCGTTTGGTCTGAGCGCAGGCCGCGTTCAGAGCGTAGCGCTGCGGCTCATCGTCGACAGGGAACGTGAAATCGAAGCCTTCGTACCGGTCGAGTACTGGAACTGCGGGGCCGCCCTCTCCGCCACCGAAGGCAACGGCAGCGCGGGCCAGCACGCCTTCGTCGCACGTCTTGCCTCTCACGAGGGCGAAAAGATCGCCGTCGCGAATGCGGACCAAGCGGGGCGCATCCGCCAGGATCTCGAGAGCGCGCAGTACGTCGTCAGCAAAATCACGAGGAGCGAGCGCAAGCGCAATCCCCCTGCGCCGTACACGACCAGCAAGCTCCAGCAAGACGCGGTCAACCGTCTGGGCTTCGGCGCAAAACGCACGATGCAGATCGCCCAGGGGCTCTACGAGGGAATCGACCTCGGCAAGGACGGCGGCTCGGTGGGGCTCATCACATACATGCGCACCGATTCGACGCGAATCTCGCCGGATGCGGTCAATGCCGCGCGAGAGCTCATCGCGAAGCGTTACGGTCGGGAGTGGGTTCCTCCGCAAGCCAATGTCTTCAAGTCCAAAAAGAACGCCCAGGACGCCCACGAAGCCATTCGCCCCACCTCCCTGGATCTGCCTCCCGACGCGCTTCGACGTCACCTCAAGGACGACCAGTTCAAGCTTTACAAGCTCATTTGGGACCGCTTCATCGCCTGCCAGATGACGCCGGCTCTCTACGATCAGACGACCGTGGAGATTCAGGCGAAGACGCCGGACCACGGCACCTACGGCCTGCGCGCAAGCGGTCGAGTGCTCAAGTTCAGCGGCTGGTTGGAAGCCTACGGCAAGGGTGAGAGCGTGACGAAATCGGGCTCCCTGGCCGGAGAGAGCGACGGGCTCGACGAGGACCGGGCGCACAAGACCAATGGCGAGGCGCGGGAAGCCAAGGATCTCATCTCCGAAGACGCGGAAGCCCTCTTGCCGGAGGTGGCCGAAGGTCAGCGGCTGGTGCTGGTCACCCCGCCCGGAGTGATCACCGAGCAGAAGTTCACGCAACCGCCCCCTCGGTTCACCGAAGCCTCCCTCGTGCGCGAGCTCGAGGAGAGAGGCATCGGCCGTCCCAGCACGTACGCCGAGATCATCAGCAAGGTCCAGGCACGCGATTACGTGGAAAAGGTGGACAACGCTCGCTTCCATCCAACGACCCTCGGCAAGTTCGTCGTCGATGGGCTGGTTCGGAGCGAGCTGGATTTCATGGATCCGGCGTTCACGTCCAAGATGGAAGAGGAGCTCGACGAGGTCGAGGCCGGCAAGGAAGAGCGCGTCGAGTTGCTCAAGCGCTTCTACAAGCGGTTCCGTTCTCAGCTCGAGCGAAGCCGGAAAGGGAAACGCTGGAACCCGGATCCCCAGCCGACCGACTTGAGCTGCGAGCAGTGCGGCGGGACCATGCTCAAGCGCTGGTCGCGCAACGGGTGGTTTCTCGGTTGCGAAAAATATCCCGAGTGCAAGAGCACGCGCGATCTCGGCACCGACGGCAAACCGACCCAACCTCGGGAAACCGGCATCGTATGCGACAAGTGCGGCCGCGCCATGGTGATCAAGAGCGGCAGGTTCGGAGAGTTCTTGTCGTGCACCGGCTATCCCGAGTGCAAGAACGCGAAGCCGGTGCCCATCGGCGTGAAGTGCCCCAAGTGTGCAGGGGACCTCATCGAGGTTCGGCCGAAAAAGCGCGGCGGAAAGACGTTCTACGGCTGCTCGAGCTACGCCGACGAAGCGATCAAGTGCGACTTCAAGGTGTGGCAAAAGCCCCTGGCGGAGGCATGTCCCCGCTGCGGTGCGCCGTTTCTCGTTCTCGGCGGCACGCGCGCGAGGCCCGCAATCGTGTGCACGGACAAGGCGTGCGGGTACAGGCGACCGGTCGGAGAGTCCATGGCGAGCGAGCCCGAGCCGGGCGCTTCGGAAGCCTCCGAGGCTTTGCAGACGCCGACGGCGACCGTGTAGCCACAGGGGACGGCTCGATGAGCGAACGGGCCGGAAACTACATCACGCGCGAAGGGGCCAAGCGGCTCCAGGCGGAGCTTGCCAGCCTTCGCTCGCGCGAACGACCGCAGATCGTGCAGCAAGTAGCCGACGCCGCCGCGCAGGGCGATCGCAGCGAAAACGCGGAGTACATTTACGGCAAGAAGAAACTCCGTGAGATCGACGGGCGCATTCACTGGCTGACCAAACGGCTCGAAAGCCTGGTCGTCGTGGAACCCAGGCCCGGCAGTGTCGTCTACTTCGGCGCCTACGTCGACGTGGAGGACGAGAGCGGGCAACGCACGACGTACCGGATCGTCGGTGAGGACGAAGTCGAGCCGTTGCGCGGCCACGTATCGTGGCGCTCTCCGCTGGGAAATGCGCTGCTCCGGCATCGCGCAGGCGATGTCATCCGGGTGAACCGACCTAGCGGCCTTGCGGAGCTGAAGATTTTCGCCGTCCGGTACTGAGCGGGGCTACGAGCGCGCTTTTTCCTTGGTGCGCACGTGCAGCTGAGGTACGCGGGCGAGTGCGCTTGGTGCTGCCGGGCCCGTCCGCCCGGAGCGTCCGGCCTCCCGCCCCTGCCCATGATCCGTCCCTGGATTCTCGTCGTGGGACCGCTCCTTGCCGACCCCGTGCATCTGGCTGGTGCGGGGGGCGCAGGGGTCGACGGGGCGCTCCCCATCGTCGAGGTGGGAGCGGGCAGCGCGGCGCTCGAGAGGGCCGTGCACCGGGATTTCTGTCCCTCCGGGATGTTGCTCGTGGAGGGTGATTTTTGCCCCCACGTCGATCAACGCTGCTTGAGATGGATGGATCCTCCCGGCCGCTTCCACGAGTATCGATGCGCGGAATACGCGCGCCCGGCACGCTGCCGGGGGGCGCGCGTGCACCGGAGATTCTGCATCGACCGACGGGAGCGTGCCGAAGCGGACACCGATCTGCCCCTCAATCGGCAATCGTGGACGGATGCCAAGCGGGTATGCGAGAGCGCGGGAGCTCGCGTCTGCCTCGACAGCGAGTGGACGTTCGCCTGCGAGGGCGAAACGATGCGTCCCTACCCCTACGGATGGTCGCGCGACCCGGCGCGATGCAACGCGGATCGCGTCGACCTGCTCGTGCCCGGGGATCGCAGCCGCCTCAAGGACGAACGCGAGCCTCGGGGGGCCCACCCGGATTGTGTAAGCCCGTTCGGTGCGGTCGACATGGTCGGCAACGTCGCGGAGTGGGTGAGCGTCGACGGAGCGCCCGAAGGCACCGTCGTTGTCCAAAAGGGCAATTGGTGGCAGCCGGGCAAAAACGCATGTCGTGACGGTCAGGCCGGACACGACCGCTTCTACAAGGGGACCGAGACCGGCTTCCGCTGCTGCGCCGCGGCCCGCTGACGGCCCAGCGCTCCAGCTTCGTCGGCGGGGCTTCTACGATCCGAATCTTGCGACGAGCGCACGAGCGCGCCCCACGAACTCGTCTCGGTGGAACCTGTCGAAATCCGCCCAGGTGCAGAGCGATCGCGTATCGACCACTCGATCGACGAACAGCTTTCCTTCCAGGTGATCGACCTCGTGCTGGAACGTACCGGCGGTCAGTCCGGCAACGACGAAGTCCAGATCGCACCCCGCCCGATCCCAGGCGCGGACGCGGACTCCGACGGATCGTGGAACCTGGCCGCGCAGGTTCGGGACGCTCAGGCAGCCCTCGAAGTTCATGAACGTCTCGTCGGTGGTCCACTCCAGAGTCGGATTGACAAGGATTGTCAGTGGCCAGTTCGGCTTGTAGGGATAACGCGGATTGTTGGAAATTTCGATGACGCAGATTCGAACGGGTCGGTGGACCTGATTCGCCGCGATGCCCGCGCCTGCGGCGGAGTGCATGGTCTCGATCATGTCGTCGATGAGGTGCTGAATCGGTGCGCCCGCGAGCTCGTCCCGAGCGACGTACCGCGCCGGTTCGCGCAGCACGGGGTTCCCGATGGTCGCGATCGAGAGCACGGTCATGAGATAATCCGCGATCGAAATGGATCCGAGCCCAATCGTTTATTTTTTCTCTGCAAGAATGATGGCTCGAGGTGATTCATTTCCGAAGAACACACCCGGGGTGGCAAGCCTTCCGCTGACCTCGCGCACCTTGAAGCCGTGCTCGTGCAGAATTTTCCCGAGCTCGTGCAGGCTGTAGACACGCATCGAATATTCGATTTCACGCGATCGCCCGTCGTCGAGCATCATCGTGCGCTTCACCTTGAGTCTGCTCGTAATGAAGTCGAGGTTCATCTCGTCCATGCACACGCATCCGTCGCCTTCGAACCAGGCGAGTGACGGCGACTGCCGGACCAGAAAGTCGCGGTTCGCGACGTCGAGAAGAAAGGTTCCTCCCGCCTTGAGCGCCCGGCCGATCCGGGCGACGACCTGCGAGTTCTTGTCTTCCTCGAAATAGCCGAAGCTCGTGCTCCAGCAGTACACGCCGTCGAACTGCTCCTCGAACGTCATCTCGCGCATGTCGCCCTGCACGAAGTTCAGCTTCGCACCGAGGTCCTGCGCTTCTTCTCCCGCGCGCGCGAGCATTGCGAGCGACAGGTCGAAGCCGACCACTTCGTACCCTCGCCGCGCCAGCTCGATCGCGTGGCGTCCGGTCCCGCACGCCAGGTCGAGGAGCGCTCCTCCGCGCTCGACGCCCAGACTTTCCTCGATGAACGAAACTTCTTGTTTCAACTGGTCGTCGCCGATCTTTTCGGTGGCGCGCAGATAATCGTCATTGAATAGCTCTTCCCACCAGAGGCGTATTTTCCGCCGCGTTGCGGGCCCGTCCTGCTGGGAAGGCATGCTGCCGACGTGGGGCGGAACGATGACGAGCGAAGTCCTGGGCGTCGGAATCCGTGGAGGTTTGAGAACGGAGAGGGGGGCGGGCTGCGGGGACGTCGACTGGGGCAGCGGAGGCTGAGGCGGCGTGGGCTGCGGCAACGCGGGTTGTTGCTGCGGGAGCGGGGGCTGTTGCAGCGCGAACTGCTGCGACACCAATTGCTGCGTCACGAATTGCTGCGACGCGGGTTGCGACATCGCACGCGGTCGCATCGGGGGCAGCGCCGACATCGGTCGAACGGGCGGAGGCTCCAGCGTCACGACGTCCTCGGCGGCGACCTCCGGTGCGTCGCTCGGGTGGCTCCGGCGCTCGGGTTCCCCGAGCACGTCCGCTTCGCCCTCCGCTTCGCCGGCGAGGTCCGGAGACGACTGCAGCGCCTCCTCGGTCCGAACGGGCGAGGCGGCGACCGCCGCGTGTGCTGCCTCGGCAGGAGTCCGGGCGAGTTCCACGGACGGACGCGGCGGCTCAGCGGGAGCGCGGGAGGACACAGCTGGCTCCGCGGGAGCCCGCGCCGCCTCCATGGGCGCGCGGGCGGGCTCCGCGAAAGGTGGCTCCACCGGAGCACGGGATGCAGACGGCTCCTCCGGATTCTCCGCAAGCTCCACAGCCGCACCGACAGGCTCGGTCCCGCCCCGAGCCAGCTCGGGCGACCTCGCGGGGTCCGCCGTCGCCGGTGGCTCCTCCAAGGCTGACGCCGGGGTCGGCGCCGCGGGAAAGTCGTCGTCGAATCGAACTTCGACCTCGTCTCCCTCCGGGCCCATCGAGACCTCGAGCCCCTCGTCGTCGTCGAACGGAGCCAACGCCGCAGCGATCGGGCCCTGTGGAGTCGCACGGGACGTGCTCGATTCGCTCACATCGGCATCAGGCGCCGGTGGAGGCTCCGAAATCGTGATGATGCGCGTGGGCTTCACCACCGGTGCGGGCTCGGGGGGCATCACGGGATCCGAGGGCGGAGCCGCCCGAGCTCCCGCTCCCGACAGCTGCGGGCGGGAGACCTCGTCGTCGGGAATACGCAGCGCGTGGCGGCGCCGCGCCACGCCGCCATCCCGACCTTCACGCACGGGCGCCGGCAAAGGGGTTGCCGGCGCCTTCACGGTCCCGTCGACCGGCTGCTCGATCGATGCGGTGTGCCGCCGATCGTTGCTCATCTTCGACTCTCTCCGAACGGACCGACCGCCGCCGGAGCGTGCGCGGCCGCCACGTAGTCGTCGGCGTTCGTCGAAAACGGTCCGTGCAGGAGCGCCTCGCCGTAGCGCACGGGTCCTACGCCGGCGAGCCGGGAACCCTGCCCAATCTTCTCCACCAGAACCACCGCGGTCGATCCGAGGTGGAACGCCCCGAGCTCGTCACCGCGCGCCACGACGAGGGGCTGCCCAAAGTCGTGGGCGCCGAACGGGACATCGCGAGCGTCGATGCCGATCGTAGTGACCCGCCCCACGATCATCGCGACGACCATGACGACGACGACGCGACCGTGCCCCGCCTCGGTCTCGATCTGGATGGACACGCGCCGATTGCGGCAAAGTAGGTTCGGTACGTGACCCATGCCGACCGCGTTCACGGGGAAATAATCTCCCGCCATCGAGCGAATGTGGTGGATGGTGCCCGAGACCGGGGCGTGGACCCGATGGTAGTCGCGTGGCGACAGGTACACGACGAAGCCCGCGCCCCCCACATAGCGCCGCGCCTCGGTCGCGTCCCCGATGAGATCTGCGACCGCGTAGGGCCTACCCTTGACCATGAAGACGCAATTGTCATCGATTCGGGCCACCGACTCGATGCGACCGTCTGCCGGGCTGAGCACAGCCGTCGGGTCGGCAGCGAGCGGCCGAAGCCCGTTGCGCAATCTTCGCGTGAAGAAGGCATCGAAGCTAGCCCAGTCTCCGTCTTCGTATTCGTCCAAGGCCACGTGGTACACGCGCGAATACAAGGCGACCACGGCCTTGCCGACGGCCGGGGACCACGTTCGATCGGCAAGGCGACCGATCGCGTGACCGATGCGAGCTCGCGGAAGAACACGCAGAATCTGAGCGGTAGCATAGCTGACGGCGCTCATGGGTGAGGGTTCCGGTCGCGCGCACGGAGCGAAGAGGCGCCCAGAACCATTCGCTTGCGTCTCGTTGGGGATTTACGGGCCGGCGATTCTGAATCGCCTCTTCAATCATGCTACGCGGCGGCGCTAGAGGCGGTCAATCTCCTGCAAAAACCCTAGTACGCTGACATCGGGTCGAGAGGCTCGAGAAGGCGCACCGCGCGCCTCAGTCGCCATCGAAGGGAGGCTCGCCTCTTGCTCTTGCCGCATCGCACAACGCGCGATCCACCGCCGCGCTCAACGACGCCGGCAGCGCCGGCAGCTGCCCTTCGTCAACGGTCCCGCAAGCGACTTCGAAGTCGAGCGGGTCCGCGGCAAGGCCCTCGGAGAGGGAATCGAGCGCAACGGCCGTGTCATCACGCGCGGAGGCCCATCGGCCCCGCAGGGCCCACCAGGGCCCATACGACGACGCGACGTGGTCTGGCGCGGACACGAGCGGCGCGAGCTCCGACGTGCGCTCCTGCATCTCGAGGGCACGGCCGTGCAACCAGACGATGCCCGGATCCAGGGGAGCCGAGCGTACATCCGCAGGGTCTCTCGCTGCTATCGCTCCCGCTCCGCCATTTCCCCCTACGGGTCCCGCGCCTGCCCCCCCGGCCGGTGGGTCGATGCGCACAATTTCATCGAGTGCTTCTGCGGCATGACCGCGGGCGAGCAGCAGCTCCGTGAGGCGAGCTCGATCGCGTAGCTCGCGGAGAGCCGCGACTGGCGAGCGCTCGCGTCCACGGTCCCCCGCCGCAGGCGCGAGGAGCTTTTGCAACGGCGCTTGCGGGCGCGAGGTGACGAAGGCTCGCCACCTGCGGTCCCAGGTCTTGAAGTCGGCCCCGCTCGACGCGAGGAGGGCGGCGTCCGGGTCCTTTCCCCCGCCCAGCTCCTGCAACAGCCTCGGCAGCGCCTCGGGGCCCTGGTGTTCCAAGTAGAACCCGACGAAGCTCGTGACTTCGGCGAAAGCCACCCGTGCGGCCTCGGCCGTCGGCAACATCGCGATGCTGGGCCCGAGCTGGTCGAGATGCACCGCAAGTCCCCGTTCGACACCTTCCTGGGCGACGGCGTCCGCCGGGGGCTGGTCGTCGAAGGGTCCCGGGGCTCGCCAGCGCACCTCCTCGCGCTTCGCGATGCCCTCCTGCAGCCAGAGTGGCGCGCGGTCGCCCGTCGCTCGAGTCACGGCGAGGTGCGTGAGCTCATGCGCAACCGTGTCTCGCCAGGGAAAGCCGTGCCGCGTCGCGCGGGGGCTGAGTAGAGTGACCCGGCCCCACTTCGCGACGGCGACGGTGCCGGTGGTCCTTGCGCTCTCGTACGGCAAACCCGTCATCGCCGACAGGGACAACAAGTCTCGGACCACGACGATGCGCGTGGGGAGGGGCCAGTCCACCCCCAGGTGGCGCGACAGGGACTCGCGGGCCTGGGCCACGGTCTCGAACAGCAGCGGAGCGAGCGGGGCGTCGCTGTCGTCTTGCCAGTGGACCTCGATTCCGCGCGCCGGGTCCATACTCGTCGCAAGAGACGCGATGACGCGCTGACATCCGCGCGCGGTGTCAGCGAGCACCTCCCCGTCTCCCACGCGCTTTACTTCCGGGCGCGCCAGGATGGCGACCGCCGCATCACAATCGAGCTCGTAGAGAGCGAGCCGCGCGCGTTCGAGGGCGACGCGCGGATCGTCGATCACGACCCGCGCCACCTCGAAATCGCGTCGCGCGTCGTCGAAGTCGAGTCGAACGATCGATCCTTCGATGCGCTTGCACAGCTCGTCGACCGCGATCGAAAAACCCCCACCTCGCGACGGGGTCGGAGCAAAGAGCGCGAGCACGACCGCCAGACATGCGGTGATCCAAAGCAGCGCCCGCGATCGCGACGGCCTCATCGCAGAAGGCCTTCCGCATAGCGCTTCACCGCGTCCTTCAAAAGCGGGCTCGCCGGCTGGGCGAGACCGCGCATGACGCGGTCCCGGAATTCCGCCGGCCCCTTGTGCTCGCTCGCATCCGGTATCGCCACCGGATCGCGCGACGAAAGCCGTGCGCTGTCAGCGTCGCCCGAACCGCTGGCTCCCTCCTCGCCTTGCATTTCCTCGTGGGCGGCCTCGAGCGCCCTCTGTGCCTCCCGCTGCTTGTCCAGGCCGCGATCCCCATCTCCCTGCTTGAGAAGACCAGCGGCCTCCCGTGCCGCCCGCTGCGCCTGGTCGATGCTTTCGACCGCCTGCTCCGGAAACGAAGCTTGATTGCGCCCCCGCTGGGCGAGCAATCGGGCGCGCTCGGCGAGCCGATCTTCGTCTTCGCCGTCTTGCTCGAGCGGAGCGCGCGCACGCTCGGAGGCGCGTTTGCGTAGCTCGGCTCTCTGCTGCTCGATCCACTCCGACTCGTTCTCGAGCCGTCGCCGTGCGTCCTCGGCTTCACGTTGACGTTGACCATGGGGGTCCTCGAACCACCCCCCCCGCTGCAGCATTCGAATCGCCTCCTCGAGCGAACCGACGGCGCTTCGGCCGCTTTCCGCCGCCTCGTCCTGACGCCCGTCCTCGAGCGCGCGCGCCATCTGCTCTGCGAGCTCGCGCGCAGCAGCGCCTTTGCTCGTCCAGGAATCGCTCCCCATTCCGACCGTGGGCAGCTGCCGCGCGGCGTCACGCACCGCTCGGGCGTGCCGCCTGGCCTCCTCGAGAAACCGCTTCGTTTCGGCGTCGTCGCTCGCCCCAGCCATCGCCCGCTCGACCTTCGCGATCTCGCCCGCGTGATCCTGTGCAAGCCGGTCCAGATCCTGCAGCGCTTCCTCGAACGCCTGCTCAACGTCGTCCAGGGCATCCGAATCGTCCTCCGACGCACCCTGCATGCCCCCCGATTCGCCACCACCTCGATCAACGCCGCCGCGCGTGTCGAAAGACGGATCGGGCTGCCGCAGCCGTGCGGCAAGATCCCGAGCGGCGAGCTCGGCATGAGCGAGATCTCGCGCGTCCGTTGCCCGCCGGACCCGGATCAGATCGGCGCCGACGATCTCGCCGAGATCGCGACCGGTCGCTCCGAACCTCCGCATGACGGCACCTCCCGCAGCAAGCACTGCGTCGGCGGCGGCCATTCGCGCGGCGGCACGGGCTCGGGCCTCGGTTGCGCTTCCTTCCTCTTGCATCTGGCGAGCCGCTTCCGCCATGTCGTCCGCAACGTCGGCGAGCTGGAGGGCCGAGGTCCTCGTGTCGCTCTCGCCAAGACCGCGCACGACCGCGTCGGTCACGAGCACGAATCGCTCGGTGGCCTTGATCGCGGTCGGGTGCGCGCTCTCGAACGGGCCCTGGACTTCCGCCTCCACGGCTTTTCGCATCTGCCGCTGCTGGCCCAAGAGCACCGATCGCACGCGCGGCGGAACGCGGACGCCACCGTACACCTGGGCGAGCGCGCCAGCGAGCAGCCGCGTATCGTCGTCCGCGCGCTTCCCGCTCTCGACCGCGATCGCGCGCCGCTTCTTCTCGATGTCCCGGGGAGAGGAGCCGTCCTCGCCACCTCGGTCGCTCGCAAGCCTCCACGCCAGCGTGTCCACGAATGCGTCCCGGCAACGGCGGAGTGCGTCGAGCCGCATGGCCTGCGGCTCGCCAACGTCGGGGGGGATGACGACGATGGCCTCGCTGGCGCCCCACTTCGGGCCGGTCAAGGGGTCGTTGTCCTTGGCCTCGACGACGATGGTCACCGGCGCGTGACTCTTCGCAAGGAACCCGTCACGCAGCTTGACGACGCTCCCGCCCGAGAAGCTCCTCGTCTCGCCGTCGAGCCGCGCAAGAACGCGCCGGTCCTCGCGGACGCCGGAACGCAAGACGAGATGCACTTCACGGAGGCCGTGGTCGTCGGCCGCGTCGAAGCGGATGGGGATGTCTTCGACGGCATCGACGAGACGCAGCTGTCGGGGTGCGCCCTCGAGGTGAACGATGGGCGCGTCGTCCGCGATCGACACGACATCGAAGACCGACGATTGCGGAATGACGACATCGCCGAAGCGCGCGACCACGCGAAGCGTTCGGCTCCCTGTCAGCTTCCACCTGGAAACGACCGATCCCGAGCCGTCGTCGACGAAGGGCGCGTCCGCCGACCCATCGCTGAGCAGCAACGTGCGGCCCGGGCGCGCCGCGGCGCCACGAATGGTGATCGTCGTGCCGTAAGGCAGAACGAGCGGCGCGGCGGAAGCCGTGGGCTCGTCGATCTCGGGTCGATGCAAGTAATCGGGGGGTCGAGCGAGGATCTCGGAGACGTCGATCCAGGTCATGCTCACGGGGGCCACCCCGTGCCGCGCCAGAAGCACGTCCGCGCCCTCCAGGATCGACCAGCCGTTGGCGAGACCAGCCCCCAGCGCGCAGGCGGCCACGATCGTGGCGCCGACGCCGACTCGCGCAGCCATCCGCGACGCATGCGCCAGAGCTTCTCGCGATGGCAAACGCGCAAGCGACCGCTCCACGTGAATCCGAGCCAGCGACTCGGAGGTTCCGTCGCGTGCCGACCCCGCGCCTGGCGCACGCAGCGCCAGTGCTCGGAGCGCCCGCTGCGCTCCCTGAGGGTCCACCGGACCGACCAAGCTCTTGAGGACTCGTTCCGGATCGCCAAGCCTTGCACGCCCCAGCTGGCGCCACCCCACGAGGAAGGCCAGGGCCGCCACGATTGTCGCGGCGCCCACCGCACGCGCCCCGACCGTGCCGTGGCGAGCGCCGAGCAACGCCAGCACCCCCGCCGATACGACGAGCGCGACAGCCAGACGGCGACGCGCCGGCCGCGTGACCGATCGCCATGATTTGCCGAGCTCGAAGAGCGGCTGCGTCGCGGATAGCACCGGCCCATCCTAGCAAGCCATCGTGACCCGGAAGAGAGCCGCCCGCGTTCAGTAGGTTCGATCCTCGGGCCTCACCGACGAATTCGAGGCGGAGGGGGCGGGCGACGGAGGCGGCCACGCCGGCAAGACGCTCGGCAGAGCAGTCGGCAGCGCGCTTGGAAACGTGCTCGGCAGTGCCGTGGGGAACCCACTGGGCAGAGCCGTGGGGAACCCCGCCGGAAGGGGCAGACCGCTCGGAAGGAGGGCCGGCAAGGACGTCGGAAACGCCGGCGCCTCGAGCGGAAGCGCCGACGCAAACCCAGGGGGTGACGGCCCGCGTTCCGCCGCCGCTCCGGCGGGGCGCGCAGAGGGCGCCGGCCGGCCACCGGAGGCACGCGTCGGCGCGAGCGCCGGCACGTCTTGCGGCGCCGCCGAGGGCGCATCCACCGCCGGCGCGAAGGCCATGCCCGCTTCGACCGGGGTGGGCTCCGGAATGGCCGCTGCCGGCACCGATGCGCTCGACGAGCATCTGCCGGTGCCGACCACCAGGGCGACGACCCCGGCACCCAGCACGAGCGGAATCGTGACGAGCGCCACGGTCGCGTTTCGAGATCCCGACGGACGGCGGCCAGACGCGAAATTGTCCGCGACAGCGCCCGGCGTCGATGCGTAGGGCGACGACGCCAGCGCAGTCGCGATCGGAGGTGCGCGGATGGTGTCCACGTGGGGCTCGATTTCGACGGATCGGCCGGCCGAGCTTGACGGGATCCTCCCTGGAGAGGACGGGCTCGCGCTGGGGGAGAGCTCGACCGTCTTGCCGGCGGGGGTGCGTCCGGCCGGAAGGCCCCCCGAAGACCGCTTCGTGCCGAGCGTGCCCTGCAGGGCCAAGCGCATCTCGGTCGCGGTCGCGAAGCGCAGCTCGGGGCGCGCAGCCATCGCGCGGTGCACCAGTCCTGCGATTTCGCGAGGAGCGTCGGGCGCCGCCTGAACGAGGGGCACGACATGTCCGCGCTCGACTTTCCATGCAATCCCGCGCGCATCGCCGCCGCTTACGGGACGGACGCCAGCGATCATCTCGTAGAGCATCACCCCGACCGCATAGAGATCCGATCGAGCGTCCACCTTGTCCGCGCTGTACGCCTGCTCGGGCGCCATGTACTCGGCCGTCCCCATGACGACGCCCGCGACGGTGAGCTTCTTCGGCTGGACGTCGATCCGCCTCGCCTTGGCGATGCCGAAGTCAATGAGTTTCAGCACGGGCCTTCCGCCCGCGAACGTCACGAAGACGTTCTCCGGCTTGAGATCGCGGTGAATGACACCGATGGCATGGGCCGCCTCGAGAGCCTCCAGGATCTGCGCGGAATACTCGCAAGCGACGGAGACGGCGAGCTTGCGCTGCCGATCCAGGACCGCCGAGAGCGGCTCGCCTTCGAGCAGCTCCATGACGATGTATGCATTGCCTTCGGGTGTGCGGTCGACATCGGTGACCTGAACGACGTGCGCACTCCTTATCTGCGCGGCGACGCGTGCTTCCTGCAAGAACCGCTCGACAAGTCCCGTCCGTCCGCCCAGTTCGGGGTGCAGCATTTTCAGAGCCACCCGCGTACCGAGCATCGCATGCTGCGCCTCGTAAACGGACCCCATGCCCCCGTCGCCCAGGAGGCGGACGAGACGGTATTTCCCGTTGACGACGCTTCCGATCCCGATCACGCGCTCTGGCGCCAGAGTAGCACTCCGCCCGCGAGGCAAATCTATGCGGTGCCCTTGGCGAGCTCTCGCCCGCGAAGGATTCGACCGACCGTATCGGCGTCGTTGATCGCCGTGAACACGGGGCGCAGCCCGTCGACCGGGGTCTCTTCGCTGCCGAACGCGCCGCTCGGCGCCATCGCTCGGGCCTGCGGACCGTCGAGCACGAGGAAAACATCGTGCAGTTTCCGTGACGGTGCGTCGATCACATACGCGATGTGGGATCGATCGAGCGACAGCTCCTCTTCACCCCGCTGGATCAGCACTCGAGCGTCCGTGACGAAATACCGCGTCTGTCGCGCGAGTCGGCCCGGGCGGAAAACGGCCGCGTAGGCAACCCCTGCGGTCACCGCGAGAAGCATCGCCATCCCCAGCGCCACGCCGAATACCAGCACGACGGCTAGGGTCGGCGTCAGCGTGTGCAGTCGCAGAAGGCGAACGAGCGTCGGAACCTCACGGGCGACGTGGCGTACGAAAGTGAAGAGAAGCATGGCGCCGACCAGCGCGGTGGCCGCCCTTCGCGCGGTCCACCGGGAGGCGAGCGGCGCGCCCGACCACAGAACGCGTTCGCCGGGGTCGAGCCGCTGGGCCAGAGGCCGCCCGCCGCTGCCGAGCGGAGCACCGGGCTCGACTCCGCGGATGAGCGCCCAGAGGCGGTCGGGCGCTGCCACGTCGTGCAACGTCAGCGACAGGGTGCGCCGGAGAGCGCCCGTGGGTACTGCGCGCACGAGCACGAGGTCTCCAAGCGAAAGATCTCCCCCCTTCCAGCGAACGAGCGCGTAGCTGATCTGCTTGCGCTCGATCGACCGCCGGATGCGACCGCGCCGCCAGATCACGTGGTG
>DASPUY010000080.1:0-9487 GCA_035622655.1 Polyangiaceae bacterium | reverse complement strand
TGATTGCCGTTCCTCGTTTGGCGGTCCTTCCCAACGGGCTTCGCGTCGTAGTCGCTTCCCAGCGACAGCTTCATCGGGCGCACGTCGCCCTCTGGGCCCGGGTCGGCTCTCGTTACGAGACGCACGAGAACAACGGGATCGGCCACTTCCTCGAACACATGATCTATCGAGGCACGCCGCGCATTCCCAGCGCTCACGCCGTGAACCTCGCGTTCGAGCGTCTGGGGGGCTCGCTCTTCGCTTCGACGCAGGTCGACCACGGCATCTTCTCGCTGACCTTGCCTCCTGACTCCTTCGACGACGCGTGCGGGCTGTTTGGAGAGGTCCTGTCCCAGCCGGCGTTCCTGGACATCGACATCGAACGCGGCATCGTCCTGGAGGAGATTCTCGAAGACCTCGATGACGAGGGACGACAGGTGGACGCGGACAACCTGTCGCGATCGCTCATCTACGGGGATCACCCGCTGGGTTTCACGATAACGGGAAGCGAGGCCCACGTCCGAAGGTTCGACGAGGGCGCGCTCCGCGGTCACCACGATCTGCACTACACCGCGGACAACCTCGTCCTTGCGTTTTCCGGCAACGTGGATGAGGCGCATGCGCTTCGCATCGCAGAACGCGATTTCGGCCGCTTGCTCGGCGGTGTGCCAATCCGCGGCGTTTCACCCGAGCACGCGCAGGCGGAAGCCCGCCTGCAGGTCGTCGACAACGTCTCGAGCCAGACGGAGCTGCGCGTTTGCCTGCGGGCCTTGTCCGAGCGCGATCCCCTGCGCCCGGCGCTCGACGTCCTCATGCGGATCGTCGATGACGGGATGTCCACCCGGCTTTACCATCGTCTCTGCGACGCACGCGGTCTCTGCTACGACGTATCGGCCGGCTATGACGGCTACGAGGACGACGGCGTAATCGACGTGGCCGCGGGTGTTCAGCACAAGAGAGTCGGTCTGGTGGCGCGGGAGGTCCTCTCGATGTTCCAGGAGCTGGCGCGCGAAGGGCCGACGGGCGACGAGCTCGAGAAGGCGCGCCGGCGCATTGCGTGGGACGCGCTGGCCCTCGTGGATTCGGCGGAGGACATGTCCTCGTTCTTCGCGGCAGGCTTGCTTTTCGAGCGGTTCGCGACGGTAGAGGATCACGTCGCCGAGCTCGTTCGTGTCACTGCGAGCGACGTCCGAGAGGCCGCGCGGAGGGTCGCCCGTCCCGATCGCCTGAACGTGGTCGCCGTGGGTCTGCTGGAGCGCGACGAGGAGCGGCGGCTGCGCGACGTGGTCGAGGCGTGGAGGGGAGCCGCATGAACAGGTGCTACTTTGGGGGAGCACATGACGGGGGTTCTCCACACGGCGCGTCTCGAGCTGATGCCGATGACCCTGGCCATCGTCGAGGCCGTGCTCCTGGGCCGCCGCGAGGCGGCTGAATCGCTGGCAACCGCGCGAATGCCCGAACGATGGCCGAACCGGGAGCTCATCGAGCGGGCGTTCGCCGTGTCTCTGGAGGGGATCCGTGCGAATCCGGCCGCGCGGCTCTGGGGCGCTCGCGTCATGATCTGGAAGCGCGCCGGGGCAGAGCGGCGGGTCGTCGGTAGCGTCGTCTTCCGCGGCGAGCCCGAAACGGGGACCTCGGAAATCGCATACGGCGTGGAAGAGGCGTCGCAGGGCCAGGGCATTGCGACCGAGGCAGTCGGCGCCTGCATCGCCTGGGCGCTCGACCAGCCGGGGGTCGCGACGGTGCAGGCCGTCACGTTTGCCTGGCACCGTGCGTCCGTGCGCGTGCTGGAGAAGGTCGGGATGGTCCAGGCCGGCGTGCGGGAGCACGACTTGCTGGGCGAGATGCTCGTCTTCGAACGGCGGAAGTGACCCTCGGCGTCAATCGACGAGCTTCAGTCCGAGTGGCAAGGCGTCGCCGAAGAATGCTGCGCGATCGCTCTCGCCGACCGGAACGACGTCTTGGACCGAGACAATCTGGTCGTGTCGGGCGCCCGCCGCGACGAGTCGCCTCTCGACTTCGCTCCGCATCCGTTCACTGACGTCCCGAGCTCGGTCGCCGGTTCGTCGGGCAAGACGGACCGCCGCGTCGATCGCGGTGGGCACGGACTGCCATTTTTCGCGCAGCAGATGGTCCAACCATCGTTCCGCGGTCTGGGGCGTGACGACGTGGTGGACGCTGGCGTAGGTCGGAATGCGAGCGCCGAGCCGTCCGATCGCGGCCCAAAGGCGAGGATCGCGCTCGGTCCACGTGCGTTCGAGCACCCACCCGCCAAGCTCCGCGCGGCGGCCGGGCGGCACGCGCTCGAGGGCCGACGCCATCTCGAGCGCCTCGTCGAGGGCGAGAGCGGCCTTCTTCGGACGACGCCGTTCGGGCGAAAGTCCGAGGTACGCGTCGACGGCGTCTCGGATCTTGAGCTGTGCCGTCTCGTCGAGCCCTCCGGCCGCGCGGCGCCATGCGATCCAGAACTGCTGCCAGCCCCGTATCTCCGCGGGGTACGACAGTCGCTCGTCGAAACGCGCGTACAGCTCGGCGACACGTCGCGCATCCAACGGATCACCGAAGCCCGGGCGGATGCACCAACCCGCGAGGAGCCAGAAGATGCGCTCGTGGTCCGGAGAGCGACGGCGGGCGGCCGCCCCCGGCAGCAGCGCATCGTAGAGCGCTCGATTCGTCTCCGTCGTCCACTGGGACCGTTCACCCAGCTGCTGTTCGAGGTCGCGCATCAGATCCTTGGCCTCCCGTCCCGTGGTGTCCGTCCGGGCCTTGCCGTAGGCGCGTTCGATTCGTGCAAGCGCGTCGTCGAGTCGCCTGGGTGGGGACGAGACCGACGGGCGAACCGAGGCGGGTCCGCCGCGGCGCAAGTCGAACGCGAGACGGAATCTCCGCGGCCGGTTGGGCGCGGCGACGGATGCGGAAGCGGCGCGGCGGGTCTCCGCGTCAGCGCCTCGGCTCACGCCGAGCTCGAGACAGGCCAGATCCACGGTACCGACGGGGGTCAGCTCGCCCTCGATGCCGACGGAGACCTCCTCGTCTTGGGCGCCGGGCCGCGGGTCGATCGTCGTCACGACGGGCGGCAGCCGCACGAAGCGTTCCTCGTCGACGTCGTGAACGTCGCCCGGGGTGGCCTCGACCACGTCGCTCGAGAACAGGTCGAATCGAACCGGACGACCCACGACCAGAGTGAAGGTCCGGCCGGCGGCAGTGTGCACCGTTCCCTCTTCGGCGCCCCGGGGCACGACGCAGACCGCCCGTGGCCGTTCTTCATCGGAACGCAGATCGCCGGCGACCCCGACGAAGTAACTGCGCGCCGTTCCCCCCGTGATCCGGGTGCCTCGGCAAGCTCGCGCCCGTGCGTAGACGACGGCGCCCCGGGCAACGGCCAGATCGGGATCGGCGTCCGGCAATCGGGCGACCGGCCCGCCCCGCCACCGCGCGAGGACTTCGATGATGCGATCTGCGGCGCGCGCTGCGCGGAATACCCCGCCGTTGAGCAGCACCGCGTGGGGCCACTCTCCGGGCGCAAGGTGCTTGCCTAGGAATGCGGCAATATGCCGTGTCACCGCCACGTCACGCTCGTACGGAAGTCCAAAAGCCACGATGGCGCTCCGCATTCGCTGCGGTCGCGCGTCCGCGGAAACGACGGGCAAAAACCCGTCGAGAACGATCCCTTCGACCTCGCTCCGCGTCAGCCGGGTCCTCAGTACCGATCCGACCAGCGCTGCACCGCGCCCCGCGATGGCCACGGGGAGCTCATCGGGCGCGTCGGGGCCGAGCAAGCGCTCTTTTGTCGCTCGGCACGCGGCGACCAAGTTCGCAAATGCGGATGCCTCCAGCTTGCCCCCTTCTTCTACGAGCCGCGCCTCGAGCGCGTGGGCCAGCGCCAGGTCCATGTTGTCACCCCCGAGAAGCAAATGAGGTCCGACTGCCGCTCGGGTGACCCGATCCGGCCCCCCGACGCGAATCAGGGACAAATCGGTCGTCCCACCCCCGACGTCCACGACGAGAACGACGGCTTCAGCCGACGTTTCCCGTTGCAGGCGCTCGATGCCGTCGGCTCCGCTGCGTGACATCCAGTCGTAGAAGGCAGCCTGCGGCTCTTCGAGCAACTTCGGATCCAGCCCGGCATTGCGCGACGCCGTGAGGGAGAGCTCGCGCGCAACTTCGTCGAATGACGCAGGCACCGTCAACACGACTTCCTGCTCGGCGAGGGGTGCCCCGGGGTGCTCCGCGTCCCAGCACAGGCGCGCATGGCGGAGCACGCGCGTTGCCGCGTCTACGGGCGATATCTTGGGGGTTGCCTCAGGGGCGGCCCACGGCAAGATGGCCGCCGTCCGTTCGACGGCGGAATACGCCAGCCAGCTCTTGCTCGAGGCGACGAGCCGCCCGGGAACCTCGGCACCGCGTCGTCGTGCGATCTCACCGAGCGCCCAGGGAGCGTCGCCGAACGCGTCTTCGATCTGTTCGCCCTCGAGCGGCGCATACAGCATCGAGGGAAAGAGCGCCCGCGCTTCGACGGCTCCAGGAGCGACCAATTGCCGGATGTCGAAGATGCTCGGGGACGACACGTCTTCGAGCGGCGCGGACGCCATCACGGTGTTCGTCGTTCCGAGGTCGATTCCGACGGCGTGACGGGCCATCATGCGCAGCGTCGTTCACGCAGTCGGTCGCACGTTCAGCTCGACGCGCCAGCGCTCGCCGGCGTGGAGGGGCCGGACGGGCTCAGCTTCGAGCCGCAGCGTTCCGAGCTCCGTCACCTGAGGTCGAAGACGAACGGGAACGACGTCACCGTCCCGTCGCCCCTCCGAGGGCAACGTTACCTCGATCGGCGGCAGCTCCTGAAGATCGTCGGGCCGCCAGTCGTCGAGCAACGTCCCGGCCGCGTCAGTCCGCCGGACGCTCGAGCCGAAGAAGCGAAAGGTACAGCGCTCGCCGACCACGACGCCCAGCTCGTGAGGAGGCAACTGCGCCTCGGTTCCCTCCTCCATGCCGAACGGGGCAACGCACATCGCGCTGACCGGAGGCGTCATGCCCGGCACTGCCGGCACCGCGCTCTCGATTCCAACGTAATACGCGCGGGCCGTCCCGCCGCGGATGCGCAGCCCCTTTCCTCTTCGGACGAGCGCGTACATGCACGCGCCTCGGGCCACCGCCAGGTCGAGATCGGCCCCCTCCAGGACACGCAGCGGCGCGCCGCCGTCCTCGCGAATCCAGCCGTCGATCGTCTCGACGATGCGCGTTCGCACACTCGCGGCTTTCATGACGCCCCCGTTGAAGAGGATTGCTGTGGGATGAAGAAGGGAGCCGTCCGACCGGCCCGTGAACCCCTCGACCTCCGCGAGCGCGCCTGCTTGCCGCCCCAGGAACCCAGCAAGGTGACGTGTGACCGCCGGGTCGGATGCATAGGGTAGTCCGAGCTGGGTGAGCGCCGATCGCGCGCGCGCGGCCGGCCGAGCGTTCGAATCGACCGCCGGAAAGAACCCGTCGACAACGGTCAGGGTGACGTCGTCGCGCGTGAGATCGGCTCGAAGCGTCGACCCCAGCAGCGCGGCTCCACGGGACGCAATCGCGATCGGGACCGAATCGACCGCCGAATCGCCGAGAAGTCGCTCCTTCGCGATCCGGCAAGCGTGCACCAAGCTGGCGTGCTGCCACCGATCGACGGTCGAGCCCTTTGCCTCGAGCTTTTGACGAACCCGATGGGCCAGCGCGAGGTCCATGTTGTCGCCACCCAGCAGAATGTGGTCACCGACCGCGACGCGCACCAGGTCCAGCGCGCCTGCTCTGTCGACGGCGGCAATCGCCGAAAAGTCGGAGGTGCCGCCGCCGACGTCCACGACGAGCACGACGTCTCCTGGGCGAATGTGCTTCCTCCATGCGTCGCCCATGGCGAGCGTCCACGCATAGAGGGCCGCCTGGGGCTCCTCGAGCAGTGTCAGCCTCTCGATTCCCGCCGCCGCCGCGGCTTCGACCGTGAGCTCTCGAGCCGCTGCGTCGAACGACGCTGGTACGGTGACGACGATCTCTTGTTTCGCGAGGGCCACTCCGCCGAAGTGGGCCTCGAATGCCTCGGACAGATGTTCCAGGTAGCGGCGGGACGCCTCGACTGGAGAGACCTTCGCAACGTCCTCGGGGGCTCCGAGCGGGAGGATGGCTGCGCGTCGGTCGATCGAAGGATGCGACAGCCAGCTCTTGGCGCTGGAGACGAGCCGAGCCGGCGCGTCGATACCGCGCGTGCGCGCGAATTCGCCGACCACGAAACGGCGGTTGGCGTCCCAGGGCAGCGCCTGCGGGCCGTCGCTCTCGTGCGCGCAGTAGAGAAAGGACGGTAGGAGCGCCCGCGCTTCGACTTGACCGCGTGCCACGAGCTGGGGAACAGCGATGACATGGGGCGGCTCACTATCCTGGTGCGCGTCAGGGATTGGCGCGACGGCGAGGGCGCAGTGCGTCGTCCCGAGATCGATGCCCACCGCGAACTGCGTCATCCGAGCTCGACTTCGGCGGGAGCGAGGATGCGCTGGTCGTGCGCACCGACGGTCTGGGGAAGCTCGATTCTCGATGCGCGCCACCCCCGGTGCCTCAGCACTCCGGCATAAGGCGGCTGTCCCGTCACCTCGCCGACGAGCTTGACCGCGTCGGCGTCGAATCCGGCCGAAAGGGTGACGCGCGCGCCCTCCGTTTCGGAGCGCACCGGCTCGACCGTCGCATGCGCGAAGAGCGCTCGTCGGCAACCCTCGTGCACCACTCGGGCCGCGACGCCCACGTCCGCGTCCGAGAACGAGGCGATGTCCTGCTGGAGAAAATCGACCAGACGCCCATCGCGCTGGAGCAGCGAGAGGAGCTGCAACGCCGGTCCCGCCGCGGTGTCGGCGGCGCGGGACGTCACTGCGGACGGCGCCGGCCCATCCCGTGCTCCATCCGCCCCCGCCACGTGGGGGGACGCCGGAAGCTGAGGCGCATCGCGTGCGCCCCAGAGACGCATCGCGAAGCGACCGTCGAAGAGCACCCGGAACAAGCAGAGCCACGCGAACCAGATTCGCGTGGCAAACGGCAGAGTCTCGGTCGACACGGCTCGCAGCCTAGCGCGGTTTTCTCTCGAATCGACCACGCCGAGAGCGAAGCGAGCGCGACGACGCGCCGATGAGCCGCCCTGTCACCGGCCGACGAGTCGCCGTGTCGGATGGCCCGCTCGGCTCACCGAACGAGCCTTGGGGCGCGAGCGGCCTGCCTCCTGGCCCCTCGCGCCCCGACAGGATTCCACCGCCCGTCGATCAGTAGAACGAGACGTCCTTCACGCAGAAGTCGAACATGATTCCCGCCGACGCGTCAGCGGCCACTTGCTGAATCTGGAACTGGAGTTTCGTCAGCGCCGCGGGGTCGAGCTGCGTTTCTTGCGCCCCACCGTAGTACTGGTTCACGAGGAAGTTCGTCCACGGCACCTGGATGAGCTGCCATCCAGACACAATCGTGGCATTGCCTCCGTCCTCGACCGTCAGAGCCCCCGCTCCGTTGCTCGAAGAGACGGGGCTTCCGGAGACCGCCGCACCCGCCGAACCGCACGATGTGGGAAGCCCGGACGCGTCCGGGTTGCAGACGCCATAGCTCGGATCCTCGTTGACGTCGCCGAACTGGACAATGAGCGAGCTCGAAACTTCCGCGGCCGTGGCCGACGAAGCCCAGAGCCAGAACTCGACCCCGGTAAAGGAGCTTGCATTGATGAGCGCCGGCTGCGACGCGCCGCCGTCGGTCGGGGGATTGACGGATCCGAGCTGGACCCCCATCCCCGCCACGGCATATTGCGTCGCCGCCGTGGTTCCCGAAACGCACGCCGCCTGGGCGCTCGATCCACCATCGCCTCCGTCCGAGGTGGACGACGAGCCCCCGCCTCCCGGCCCCGGATAACCCGACGGGAGCGCCGAGTAAGTGAACTGCGATCCCTGGGCCGGCGTCACCGTGGCCCCATCGTCCGCGAAGGTGTACCATGCGCCTTTTTCCGCACACGTCGCCACGAAGGCGATCGGTCCGGTGGCCGTGCTGGTCATGTTGTCGATGAGCGCATCCGAACCGCCGTCTGCGAGAACCGCGCTGCAGCTGCTGCTGCTGCCGGTGCTGGTCACGGTGGAGCTGCTGCCATTACCGACGGTGCTCGTGCTGCCGGAGCTCGTGGTGCTCGTTCCGGATCCGGTGCTGACGCTACGGGTGCTGGTGCTGGTGCTGGTGGTCGGGCTGCTCTTATTCGACGAGCCGCACGCGGCGACCCAACAGGTTGCTGTGGCCCCCAAGACGGTGAGGGCTAAGGAGATAGGCTTCTTGAACATGAACGTTTTCCCTTTCCGCGAGTGGCCAAGCTCGAAGTGCGATGTTCCTTCCGGCGCGCCGTACAGCCGAGGGAGGGAGCCCTCCGACTCTGGGGGGGGGCCGAACGAGAGTGCCGAACGCTCAGCGCACGTTCATATACCCGAAAAAAGCGGACGTGACGCGTTTAAGAGCTTCCACCTGCTGGATTACCGTCCGGCGCGAGGCGGGCGCAAAGGGCCTATGACATCAGCGTCAGGGCGCAGCGCAGCGGCGCGTCGCCCCTGCCGCATCCTCAGCGGGCCGAGAAGCCATCCGAAATCTCGAGATGCAGCACCGATCGGTGCGATCCTACGCCGGAAGGCGGGAGCATTCGTCCGGTCACGTGCTACTGGGAGCCCGCCTCCCATGCCGCCCGGCGTTGCCGCTCTGCTTGGCGTCGTCGAAGGATTGACCGAGTACCTGCCCATCTCTTCGACCGGCCACCTCGTGCTGGCCGGTCGCGTCTTGGGCCTGGACGAGGAGGATCCTGCGACGGCCTCGTTCGAGATCGTGATCCAGCTCGGGGCCATCCTTGCCGTCGTCGCCCACTATCGACGACTTTTGGCCGGCAAGCTTCGTGGCCTGATGACCGGAGACGACGCTTCTCTGCGCTTGCTCGGAGCGCTCGGCATCGCCTTCGCCCCCGCCGCCGCTCTTGGCCTCGTGCTGCGCAAGACCATCAAGGCCCGGCTCTTCGGACCCGTGACGGTCAGCGCGGCGTTGATCGCCGGGGGCATCGCCATGATCGCGCTCGAGCGCTGGCTGGACCGACAGCGCGCTGCGCGTGTCTCCGACTCGCGCTCGGCGGGTCCTTCAGGCTCGGTGCAGGAGGCTCGGTCCAGTCGGTTGGCCGGCCTCGAGGGCCTCGACAACGTGACCCCGGCGCGAGCCCTCGTGATCGGGCTCGGCCAGTGCTTGTCGCTCTGGCCTGGCGCGTCCCGGTCGATGTGCACGATCGTCGCCGGGCAGCTCGCGGGCCTGTCGACGGCAACCGCCGCCGAGTTCTCGTTTTTGCTCGCCCTCCCGACACTCGGCGCGGCAACCTTGTTCGAAGCCTACAAGGCGCGTTCCGTCTTGGAACTGCACGTGGGGGCGGCCAGCATGACCATCGGTCTGGTCGTCTCCTTCGTGGTGGCGTGGGGGGTCATCGCGACCTTCCTCAGGTATCTGC
>DASPUY010000079.1:0-12555 GCA_035622655.1 Polyangiaceae bacterium | reverse complement strand
GCCAGGGCCCGGCGGTGCAGGTCCAGGGCAATCTGGTCGAGATGCTCGCGCCGTCCCTCGCGGCTTCCAGTACGAATGCGGACATCGCGGCCCTGCTGAAGGACTTGATCGATCGGCTGCTGGTGAAGCTCTCCGGCGGCGCGGTCTCGGAGCTCGATGTCGAGCTGGCCAACGCCCTGCCTCGACTGTCACGCGACGGAACGGGCCTCTCCGGCACGGACCTCGACGCCTTCGAGGCGCACGCCAGCGCGCTCGCCGACGGTTCCGAGCGCTGGGAGGTCGCGGCACACAGGCTCGTCGAGGCTCTCGCCGCGGCCGACGCATCGGGAGGAGATTCGGCGAAGGTGCCCCTCTACGGGGAAGCCACGAAGGAGAGCCTGGCGGCACTCGACGTCCATGTCGGAGGAAGAACGCTCACCCTGGAGGCCGCGCCGCGCTGGACGGTCCGTGGTCCCTTGCGGGACGAACCGACGACCCGCGCCCACACGCCCGCCGCAGCGTCCGTCGAGCGGCCCACGTCAGCGCTCTCGGAACCTCTCCGGCCGCCCGTCGCCGCGTCGTCGGGCGAGCCGGCCATGCCACTCGCGCCTGCCGCGGTGGGCCGGCTGGACAAGCCGTCGGCAGCGGGTCGAGCGGACAAGCCCGCCGCGGCGACGGCTGCCGGGGCCCCGCAGGGCCAAGGGGAAAAGGTCATCGGGCCGGTGGCAGCCGTCCAGGGCAAGCCGGAACCGGCCGCGCGTCCCGCGGAGACCGCGGGCAAACCGCAGGAGGTCCCGCCGGTCGCTGCCGGGGCGCCAGGCAAGCCCGCAACGTCGGCGCCGGAGCCCGCCATGGCCCCGCTCACACCGGCGCCGATCGTCAGCATCGGCGCGCCGGCCCAGCCCGTCGATCGCCCAGCGATTGCCGCGTCGGCGAGCGTGCCATTCGGACCTGAGGCCGGCCCCTCGCCCGTCCGCGGGCCCGAAAAGGAGCCCTCTCCCACCGTCCCTGCCATCGCTGACGCTCCAAAACCGGCGGCGACCGTAGAGTCCGGGCCTGTCGCGCCGGCGGCAGCGACTCCCGCCCAGCCCACGCCCATCGCAGCCATCGCACCGGCCGTGGCGCCGCGAGCGGCCACGCCGGCGCCGCCCGCTGCGCAGCGTCCCCCAAGCGAGGTCAGGCCTGCAGCGTCCGTGGCCCCGGCGAACGGCGCGAGGCGTACGTCCGCCATGAAGCTCTTGGTGTTCCTGCTGCTCGTGGTGCTCGGTATCTGGCTGGGGAGGTTCGTCCGAAGCCATTATTTGCATTGGCGGTAGTGGCCTAAACGGAAAAACGAGTACGGCGGGTACTGCAGGGGCCCAGACGGCGGACATGGGCTTGCCGGGACGCGCCCGATAGTCGCAAGCGCGGACCCACTGCGCGAGGCGAAGGTCGGACACGGCGAGCGGGAATCAAGGCTCCGGCGCGCGGGTTGCACCTTGCGCAGGCGCAAGTCGTGCCTACGTTCTGAACGTACAAGCAGAGGTACGAATTCGCGCCCGGAACCCATCTACCCCGCACGCGTACGTATCAGCAGGATGTCGTCATGAGCAGTATCACCCCGATGCCACAGACCAACCCCGTCGAGCACTCCCCGACGGGCAATCGCGCCGAATCGCAGGCCACCGGGCCAGCCGAGCAGGAGCTACGCCCGGACGGTCCCCCGCGATCGCTCCCGCAGACCGAACCGGGACACGCCGGAACCCCCGCCGAGGCGAGGCCACGACGGCCGCGCGGATTCGCAGCAATCGATCGCAAGCTCCTTGGTGAGATCGCTCGCAAGGGCGGCCGGGCCGCTCACTCGGCGGGCACCGCACACGAATTCACGAGCGAGGAAGCTCGTGTGGCGGGTCGCAAAGGTGGGCTCGCAAGCCACGCGAAACGGCGCAAAGTCGACCCTTGAGCGAGCGGGACCGGAGCTTTGCTCCTGCGAGGGCGCAAGACTCCCGAAGGATGACGTGAGCGCGGCGGCACCCTATCTCCTCTCCGCGCCATGCTCGCGGGTCCGTCCCATGCAAAGTTTCTCGTCGCGGCGCCCGATCAGGCCGGTCTCGTCGCCCGTCTCGCCGGGTTCTTCGCCGATCTCGGCCTGAACATCCTCGACGCGAGCAACCACACCGACGCTCATGGAGCGGGCCAGCCCCGCTTTTACATGCGACTGGTGGTCGATCTCGCAGGGTTGGAAATGCCCGCGGCACACGCGAGCCTTGGTGAATCGGTCAGCCGGCGCTCGCTGGAGAACGCCTTTGCCCGCCTTGCGTCGAGGCTCGATGCGACGTGGTCCGTCCGTTACTCGGATCGCGTCGCAAAGGTGGCGGTTCTCGTCACCAAGGAAGCCACGTGTCTGTACGACCTGCTCCTGAGGCAGCAGAGCGGTGAGCTCCCTTGCGAGATCCCGCTCGTCGTTTCGAACCACCCGACCCTCGAGTCGGTCGCGGAGAGCTTCCGAACCCCGTTCTTCGTCCTGCCGGTGACTCCGGAGACGCGAGGCGAGCAAGAGGATCGCATCCTCGAGCTACTGCGTCGCCACCACATCGACCTCGTGGTGCTGGCCAGGTACATGCAAGTGCTCACCGACGGTTTCCTGGGCGCGGCGCCGCCGATCATCAACATTCATCACGGCTTCTTGCCGGCATTCCAGGGCGCCAAGCCTTACCACCAGGCTCACGCGCGAGGCGTGAAGATGATCGGAGCGACGGCTCACTATGCGACGGCGGACTTGGACCAGGGCCCGATCCTCGAGCAGGACGTGGCGCGCGTGAATCACCGCATGGGACCGGAAGAAATGGCGCGCGTCGGCCGCGACGTCGAACGCATCGTGCTGGCGCGCGGCGTCCGGGCACACCTCGAACATCGCGTCATCGTGGAGGGCCAGCGGACGATTTTGCTGTGATCTTCGCTGCGGCCGACCAGCCAAACCATTCTCGTCGTGGGGAGCGCCGCTCCCCCCCCGGGTACCGCGCTACGCGTGGTCTGTCCCGCCCCGCCGGCGGGCCTTCACCCCCGCGCGTCGCTTTTTGTCTTGCAGGCGTCGCTCGACGCTTGAGCGACTGGGGCTCGTCTTCAGCCGCGCGCGCGGGCGCTGCAGGGCTCGGCGTATGAGCTCCCGGACCTTCGCGCGCGCGTCCTGCAAATTCGCTCGCTGGTCCCTCGTGCGCTGGCTCGTGACCAGCAGCCGACCGCTTGCGTCCAGCGCGGCGGCCGCGAGGGCTCGAAGGCGCTCGCGCGCGGGCTCGTCGATCCCCTCGATCCGCGAGACGTCGACGCGCAGCACCACCTTGCTCGCCACCTTGTTCACGTTCTGGCCCCCCGGACCTCCGGAGCGCGCGGCACGCATCTCGATCGCATCGGCGGGGACGACCACGCCGCGGGCGATCACGAGGGGCAGCGTCATTGCCCCAGGAGAGCGCTGACCCCCGCGATCGCCTCGCCGATGATCGCCTGCAGGTGATCGGCGGAACGGAAACTCTCGGCGTACACCTTGTAGACGTCCTCGGTGCCGCTCGGACGAACCGCGAACCAGCCGTGATCGGTCGTCACTTTGAGACCGCCGAGGTCCGCCCCGCTACCGGCGGTGGTCCTTCGGGCGCGCACCCGATCCCCGGCGAGCAGCGGGGCGCTCCAGTCGTCCGCCCGGAGCGTGCGCAGCCGGTCCCGCGTCGCGGCGCTCGCCGGCGCGTCGCGGCGCTCGTAAAACGATGGGCCCAGCGCCTCGTCGATCCTCGCATAGTACGTTCCCGGGTCCGTCCCCGTCACCGAGACGATTTCGGCCGCCAGCATGGCGAGCAGGATGCCGTCCTTGTCGGTGGTCCAGGTCGACCCGTCGCGGGCCAGCAGCGATGCGCCCGCGCTCTCCTCGCCGCCGAAGGAGAGCGTCCGCTCGTGCAGACCGGAAACGAACCATTTGAATCCGACCGGCACCTCCAGCACGCTCCTGCCGAGGCGCTCGGCGACGCGGCGAATCAGGTCGCTCGACACCGCGGTCATCCCGACGGCGGCCGCCGATGGCCACGCGGGTCGATGCTGCAGGAGGTAATCGATCGCCACGCACAGATAATGATTCGGCGGTAGCAATCCCGCCTTCGGCGTGACCACCCCGTGCCGATCGGCGTCGCCGTCGTTGGCGAGAGCAACGTCGAAGCGACTTCGCTGGGCAAGGACGTTCGCCATCGCGTAGGGCGACGAACAGTCGGTGCGAATGCGCCCGTCGTGGTCGACGGGGACGAAGCGAAAGGTCTTGTCGACCGTGCTGTTGACGACCGTCAAGTCGAGCCCGTACCGCTGGCCGATTCGCCCCCAGTATTCGACGCTGGCGCCTCCCAGCGGATCGACGCCCAGCTTGGGACGGGCGCGCGCGATGGCCTCGACGTCGATCGCCTCCTTCAGGTCTTCGATGTAGCGCGTGGCAAAATCATAAGTCTCGACGGGTCGTGAGGTCTTGCCGGTGGGGGTGCGCGCCCGTTGCTCGCGCGCGCGCGCGAGCAGATCGTTCGCCCGACGTTCAATCCACGACGTGATGGCCGATTCGGCGGGACCGCCATGGGGGGGGTTGTACTTGAAGCCCCCGTCCTCCGGCGGATTGTGCGAGGGCGTGATGACGATGCCATCCGCGCGCGCTCCTGGATCGCGATTGTGCGTCACGATGGCGCGCGACACAGCCGGTGTCGGAGTGTACGCGCCCCCGGGCGCCACGAGCACGCGCACTCCCCGAGCGCCGAGGACGTCCACGGCCGTCGCGTGCGCGGGCACCGACAGCGCGTGCGTATCCATGCCGAGATAAAGTGGCCCGAAGATGCCATTGTTTTCGCGAAAGTCGCAGATCGCCTCCGTGATGGCCACGATGTGATCTTCGTTGAAGCTGCGCCGGATGGAGGAGCCCCGGTGGCCGGACGTGCCGAATGCGACGCGCTCGGAGGAGCGCGACGGATCGGGATGCTCATCGTAGTAAGCGTGCTCGAGCTTGGACAGGTCCGCGAGCATTTCTTCGGTCGCAGGCTTGCCGGCGCGAGGATCCAGAGACATGGCCGGCGTCATGTATCAACGGCCGCCGCGCGTCAAACGGTCACGAGCGTACGCGGCTTCGCAAGCGGGTCCAGAACACGAAGGCCACCGCCGCGTAAGTGAGCGACGTCGAAAGTGCAATGCCCGAAAGACCGAGGACCCCGACGAGAGCGGCGTTGAAGACCGCGTTGAGAACGCTGTTGATTAGGCCCATGCTGGGCATGATGCGGCTGTTCTGCAGAGCGACGTGCGCACGCGCGAGCACCAGGAGCGCTCCGAACGGCACCGAGCCGGCGACGGCCCAAGGCAATATGGAGGCGATGCGCGCGACGCCCGCGGGATCCATGGCTCCCCGGCCGAACAGCAGCACGCAGAGGGGACGGCGCACGAGAACGGTCGTCGCCGCCAGCAGCGCCAGGACGGCGCATACCACCACGAGAGTCCGTCGCGTGGTGGCGATGAGCTGCGGCGGACGATTCGCTTCGTGCGAAAGTCGGGTGAGCAAGACGGGAAACAGGGTCGCTTGGAGCAGAGACGTCGGCAGTGCCGCCACGTCGCTCGCGTACCGCAGGAGAGTGCCCCCGCCGATGACGCCCGCGAGCCCCGCCATGAGCTGGTCGATGAGGGGATTGACGCGGGTGATGAGTGAGCCGGTGAGCTCGAGGCGGACGAGCGTAAGGATTCGGCGCATCGGCTCGGATCTCTCCAGCGTGGGCGACAGGCGCAGGCCCAGAACCCGAACGGTGAGCGCCCGGAGGACCACGATGGCGAGGACCTCCCCGGTCAGCATGGCGACCGGAACGACCCTGACACCGAGCGCCCTCCGGCCCATGAAGAGCACGATCCAGGTCAACCCCATGCCGAGACCGCTTCCTATCGGGTGTGCGCGAAACACGCCGCGGGCGTTGAGGAGACCGACGTAAAAGGCCCGGACGCTCGCGGCGAACGTCGCCAGCGACATCCCCAGGACGAGCTCGAGCGCCAGCACGTGGAGCGGCGACACCACCCCCGCCACCAGGGCGGCGAACACTCCCAGACCCAGCGCGACCGAGCCGCCGAAGGCCAGCGTGTGTCCGAGCAGCGAGCCGGCCACGCCCGGGAAGAGCGCGGGACGGCCTTCAGCCACCTCGATGAGCACCGGCACGACCGCCGAGTCCTGGAACGCGCCGGCGACGACGGAAGCGACGAAGACGAAGTACGCCGCGAGCACATAATAAAGATCGGTCTCCAGGGTCCGGCCGAAGAACGCCGCCAGCCCGAGGGGCAAAAGGGCCTCTCCAGCGCGGAGAACGATCTGCAGCGGCAACAGGCCGAGGGCCGTCCGCGCCAGCGCTGGTGGCCGCGACCGGCGTACGGCCACCTCCGTCTCGATCATGGGTTCTCGAGCACCGATCGGTAAACCGCGGCGTATCCCTCGCACATTCGGTCGATGCCGCACTCGGCCATCACGAATCGGCGCGCCTCGGCTCCCATGGCGCTCAGCGCATGCCTGTTCTGGCGCGCCCGTGCGAGCGCCTCGGCGAAGGCGGCCGCCGTCGGCTCCGAGACCAGCCATCCCGTGACGCCGTCCCGGACGATCTCCGGAATTCCGCCGCTGGCGGATGCGATGACCGGACGCTCCATGGAGAGCGCCTCGAGGACCGAGAGCCCGAGCGGCTCGTTCTCGGTAGTGTTCAGGACGACATCGCACTCGGCGACCAGCGGCCGCGGATCCGAACGGTGGCCGACAAACGTGACCGTCGCCCCGGATCGACGCGCGCAGCGGATCAAGCGGGCGCGCTCTTCGCCATCGCCCACCACGACGAGATCGACGTCTGCCCGGGCGGCGGCTTCGATCGCGACGTGAACGCGCTTGCGAGACACCAGGCGACACACCACTGCCGCCCGAAACGGACGCTCGAGCGAGAGCGCCGATGCGGGGGCCCAGTACGACGGGTCCACCCCGTTGCGGACGACGGTCATTCGCTCGGAGGTGCGGGGCGCCGTTCGCGAGAGGACCTTGCGGATGTACTGGCTGACAGCGACCAGTCGGTCGGTGCGCACTCCCGCCCACCGGGTGAAGAGCGCGCAGCTCGGGTCGAAGTAATGCTTGAAGTCGTGCTCGGTGCGCACGCTCTTCAGGCGAGCGCGCCGCGCCGCTCTGGCTCCGAGAACGTGGGAGCCGAACGTGTGGGTGTGAACGACATCGATGCGCTCACGCGCGAGCAGTGTCTCGAGCCAGCCGACGTCGGAGGGGCCGAGCGAAGTGACCAGGTAGGCGAGGGGATTCTCGCGTGCGGCGCCTCGATCGTGTATGCGGAGGCCGGCGGAGGCGAGAAAGGCCACGAGCGCGCGGTTCGGCGTGATGACGGCCACCTGGTGGTCGGCGCACGTCAGCTCGGGGCGCTGCGCGAGCGCGGTCACGATCCTCTCCGCGCCACCGATTTCACCGCCGACGACGACGTGCATCACGCGAGGCGCGGTCATTTCGAAAAGGACCAGGAGCGAGCATCCGGCCGGGCGCCCGCAATCGTCCAGCGACGTATCATTTCGGTCGGGGTGTTTCCAGCGAGCGGGCGTGCTACTCGGGCGCCGTGTGCGGTATCGCGGGCCTGGTCTCGGGCGACGGGGGTCCTCCCGACGAGCGAGCCGTCCGCCGAATGACCGACGCCCTTCGCCACCGTGGCCCCGATGCGGAGGGCCTGTGGCGATGCGGCCGGGCGGTGCTCGGCCACCGGCGTCTCTCGATCATCGATCTGAGCCCCGAAGCCAATCAACCCATCCTCAGCGAGGACGGGTCCGTGGGCGCGGTCGTCAACGGTGAGATCTACAATTACGCGGACCTCCGCCAAGAACTGCTGAAGAAGGGCCACGCGCTGAGATCGAAGAGCGACTGCGAGGTGGTGCCTCACCTTTACGAGGAATACGGCGTCGACTGCGTCGCGAAGCTCGCCGGCATGTTCGCGCTTGGGCTTTGGGACGCCCGAAGGCAGCGCCTTGTCTTGGCCCGGGATCGATCCGGGAAAAAGCCGCTCTACTACCGACATCTGCCGGGCGGAGGCGTTGCCTTTGCATCGGAGCTTCCGGCGCTCGTGAGCGCGTTTCCCGGTCTCAGGGCCTTGCCCGACTTTGGTGCAATCGACGAATATCTGACCCTGCAGTACGTACCGAGCCCGCGCACGGCGTACCGCGACATCTTCAAGCTGGAGGCGGCCCACGTCGCGGTCGTCGAGCCCGCGAACGGCCTGAAGACGTGGCGGTACTGGCAAAAGCCGGAAGAGCCCGACCGTCCCGGCCGCCACGCCGATCTGACCGTCGAGCTCCGGCATTTGCTCGAGAGAGCGGTCCGTCGCCGACTGGTCGCCGACGTCCCGGTCGGAGCGTTCCTGTCGGGAGGCATCGACAGCAGCGCAGTGGTCGCGCTCATGGCCACGCAGTCGACGCGCCCGGTACGAACGTTCTCGATTGGCTTCCCGGACGCATCCGACAGCGAGCTTGGCTGGGCCCGCGTCGTCTCCAAGCGGTATGGCACGGTCCATCACGAAACTGTGGTCGGCCCCGACGTCGCTCACGTTCTCCGGGAGACCGTGCGTCATCACGGAGAGCCCTTCGGTGACAGCTCCGCGATCGCGACCTATTGCCTCGCGCAGGTGACGCGCCGGCACGTGACGGTGGCGCTCTCGGGAGACGGCAGCGACGAGACGTTCGCGGGTTACGCGCGCTACGCGACCGCCCAGGTCGGGCACGTTCACGATGCGCTGCCCGGGGTCCTGCGGACACCGTTCCGCGCGGCGCTCGCCGCTGCATTTCGAGCCGCAGCGCCGCACGTCGCCGGTTTCGCTGCGCACCTGGGAGACGGGGAGGCCGTCCGCTATCCGTACATCATGTGTCAGTTCACGCCGGAGGAAAAAACGGGCCTGTACGGTCCCGTTCTCCGAGCGGCGATGAGCGATGCGACGGCGCGGCGATTCGACCGTCTGCTTCGCGAGAGCTCCCGACGATCCCGGCTCGGTCGATTGATCGACCTCGACTGGGCCACGTATCTCACCGACGACATCAACGCGAAGGTCGATATTGCCTCGATGGCCCACTCGCTCGAAGTGCGCTGTCCATTCCTCGATACGGACGTCGTGGAATTCGCCGCCCGCATGCCGCGTCGCATGCTCATGGGGCTCCGTGGCAAGCGCCTGCTGCGTCGCTCGATCAAGGATCTCGTGCCCGCGCCGATTCTGCGGCGGAGCAAGCGCGGCTTCGGCCTTCCCCTGCGGCGCTGGATGAAACGAGATCTCGCCACTCTGACCCGCGACGTCCTGCTCGATCGGAGGGCGCGTGATCGCGGGCTGTTCGATCCCGCAAGCGTGCAGCGTCTGGTCGACTCGGCCCCCAGGGATCGAAATGCCCCCGACCGCCTCTGGACGCTGCTCGTTCTCGAGCTGTGGCTGCGCGAGTTCGTGGACTGAGACGTGCGCCTCGCCGGAGGCGGAACGAAACGCGTTGGCAATCAAGACATCGTAGCTTGCCCACCACCGTGAGCATTCGAGTCGCCGTCCACCATGAGACCCGATACACGTACGATCGGCCCGTCGATTTCTCGCCCCACGTCGTGCAACTTCGGCCCGCGCCGCACTGCCGGACCCCCATCATCTCGTATTCGCTGAAAATCGAGCCGTCGAGCCACTTCATCAACTGGCAGCAGGACCCCTTCGGAAATTACCAGGCGCGCATCGTCTTCCAGAAGCCTGCGCTGGAGCTGCGGGTGGAGGTCGACCTGATCGCGGACATGACGGTCATCAACCCGTTCGACTTCTTCCTCGAGAAGGAAGTCGAGGTCTTCCCGTTCACGTACGGTCCGGCACTGGCCCGGGACCTGGCCCCCTACCTGCACGCGGCGCCGTGCGGACCGCGGCTTGCCGAATTCATCGAGATGGCGCGCGCGCGGATGATGCTCAGAGGCCGCCGCAGCGTGGATGTACTGGTCGACCTGAATCGTCATTTGCAAAAGACGGTGCGATACGACGTTCGAATGGAGCCCGGCGTTTTCGAGCCTGACGAGACGCTCGAGCGCGGGCACGGTTCGTGTCGCGACTTTGCCTGGCTGCTGGTCTGCGCCCTGCGGCAATTCGGATTCGCCGCGCGTTTCGTGTCCGGCTATTCGATACAGCTCCGACCCGACGAGAAACCGCTCCAGGGACCTGCAGGCGTCGAGCACGACATGGTCGATCTGCATGCCTGGGCGGAGGTCTTTCTTCCCGGAGCGGGCTGGGTCGGCCTGGACGCGACGAGCGGCCTTCTGGCGGGCGAGGGGCACATTCCGATGGCGTGCACGCCGCATCCCCAGACGGCGGCCGCCATCACCGGGACCTACGGATGGCACAAGCGCGAGGAGTCCGATCGAATCGCCGAGGCTTTCTCGTTCTCGATGGATGTGAAGCGGGTCTACGAGTCCCCTCGCGTCACGATGCCGTACACGGAGCAGGCGTGGAAGGCGATCGATGCGCTGGGAGCGGACGTGGATCGGCATCTGGCGGCTGAAGACGTGAGGCTCACGATGGGAGGGGAACCGACGTTCGTGGCGGCGGACGACCCGGAGGCGCCTGAATGGACGGTCGCCGCGCTGGGACCGACCAAGCGAAGGTATGCATCGCAACTCGTCGCAAGGCTGCACGAGCGTTTCGCACCCAGGGGACTCATCCACGAGGGACAGGGGAAGTGGTACCCGGGCGAGCCCCTGCCGAGGTGGGCCCTCTCGGTGTACTTCCGCAACGATGGGTTGCCGATCTGGCGTGACCCCGCGCTGTTCGCGCAATCCGAGACGGGCACGGCGACCCACGTCGACGCGTCGAAGTTCGCGACACAGCTCGCCCGCCGCCTTGGGGTCGACCCGAGCTTCGCGCAGGCTGCGTACGAGGACGCCTGGTACTACCTGTGGCGCGAGCGGCGGCTGCCGGTCAACACCGACCCTCACAATAGCCGCCTGGAAGACGAACTCGAGCGTGCGCGTCTGGCGCGCGTTTTCGAGGCGGGTTTGAAGGCCATCGTCGGCTACGCGCTGCCGCTGCGGGAGCTGCCGGGGGCCGCCGAAGGCGCCGTCGCATGGCAGAGTGCACCCTGGCTGCTGAGACGGGAACGAATGTGCCTGCTTCCGGGCGATTCCCCGATGGGCTACCGCCTTCCGCTCGATTCGCTACCATGGGCCGAGACCGGCGACGTCCCGGGCCTCCTCGTCGCCGACCCCTTCGCGGAAAGGCGCCCCTTGCCATCCCGCGAGCGTCTCGTGGCCGAGGTGCAGGATCGCGCGGTTTCACCGCAGGCAGCGCAGCGACCGCCGGACCGGCTCCAGTCCGATTCATCGGTCGTTCGGACCGCACTGTGTGTCGAGCCCCGGGGGGGTGTCCTGCACGTGTTCCTGCCGCCGCTCCAATCGATTGAAGCGTGTCTCGTGCTCTGGGCCGCCATCGAGGCGACGGCGGAGGAGCAAGGCGTGGCTGTGCGCCTCGAAGGGTATCCGCCACCGCCCGATCCGAGGATCGGGCACTTTCAGGTGACTCCGGATCCGGGCGTCATCGAAGTCAACGTTCACCCTGCGACCAATTGGCGCGATCTCGAGCGCAACACCTCGATCCTGTACGAGGAGGCCCACCGAGTCGGCCTGCGCTCGGAGAAGTTCATGCTGGACGGCCGGCACACGGGAACGGGGGGCGGCAACCATGTGGTCCTGGGCGGACCGACGCCGGCCGATAGTCCCCTTCTGCGTCGGCCGGATTTGCTGAAGAGCCTCGTCGGCTACTGGCTGAATCATCCGTCACTGTCATTTCTGTTCTCTGGCCTCTTCGTTGGACCGACGAGCCAGTCACCACGCGTCGACGAGGCGCGAAACGACAGTCTCTACGAGCTCGAGATTGCATTTCAGCAATTGAGCGCGCGAGCGGAAGCCTCGGGCACATTACCTCCCTGGCTCATCGATCGTTCCTTGCGAAACCTGCTCATCGACGACACCGGCAACACGCACCGAACCGAATTCTGCATCGACAAGCTGTACAGCCCCGAGGGGATCGCGGGACGTCGCGGACTGGTCGAGCTGCGGTCCTTCGAGATGCCGCCGCATCCGCGCATGAGCCTGACGCAGCAACTGCTCGTGCGCGCTCTCGTCGGATGGTTCTGGAGGCAGCCGTACGACCGACCCCCCATCGACTGGGGGACCGAGCTTCACGATCGCTTCATGCTGCCGCATTTCGTGCACGAAGACTTCGAAGAAGTCCTCGACGACCTGAGGCGCGGTGGATTCGACTTCGACCCGGCATGGTTCACTCCTCACTACGAGTTTCGCTTCCCTCTGCTCGGCCGGGTGGAGGGTCGGGGCGGCGTCACGCTCGAGCTCCGGCAGGCCATCGAGCCGTGGCACGTTCTCGGCGAAGAGACGTCCGCGTCGGGGACATCGCGCTACGTCGATTCGTCGGTCGAGCGCATCGAGGTCAAGGCGAGCGGTATCGTCGAAGGCCGTCACGCCGTCGCGTGCAACGGTCGCCGGCTCCCACTCGCGCCGACGGGCACGATTGG
>DASPUY010000078.1:0-12721 GCA_035622655.1 Polyangiaceae bacterium | reverse complement strand
GCCCGCAATCGAACCGGCCGCGCACACTCCGATCCCCAGGACCACCTCCAGAATGGTCCTAGCGCGATATTTGCGCGCGCGCGCATCCTTGACGCCCTTGGTCCAGAGGGGCGGCGCGGCTGCCTGCGAAGTGCTCGACATGGGCGCCGCTGATGCAGCCGGTGCGCCAGGACATTGTGGCCGTCCCGCGCTCAGAAGATCGGCCGAATGTAGCTCCACCCCTCCGAGCGCAGAGCGCTCGCCGTGATGAAGCGCTCGTCCGCGGCGTCCGGTGCGCCCACGCCGGGCATGACCGAAAAGAGGACGTCGGTGCGCCCGTGCGCGAGGCCGACCGACTGCTGCGCGAGGGCGTCGACGAGCGCCTCGAACGTCCGTCGCTCGAAGTACCGCTCGCGGTCGACCGCCTCCGCGTAGAAACGGATCCAGTCGACCCATGGGGCATCGCCCGAAACGGCGGCAAATGTGGCAATGAAGTACACCGTCTCCTCGGTCGAGAAGGCGCTTGTCTCCGACGGGTCGGCGGGCAGCGCAGCGTCCTGCCGAACCCCGTCGACCCACGAGTGGAACTCGGTCGTTGCGACGGACGGGACGAGCGCGAAGTCCCAAACCCCGTAGTCGACCACAGGAAGGCACGCCGCCAGCGTGCCGAACCAGCGCCAGATGGATTCCGACGGGTCGGACGGCGGCGGCTCGGTGATCCGGCTCGTGAGCGCGACGAGCTCTCGACGGGCGGAGTCACCCGGAAAGGACGCGGCGGCGAGTTGCAGCGCGAAGAACGCGGCGTTGCCCGCGCTGCGCTGGCCCTCTCCAAGGAGAGCGAAGCCGGCGAAATCGGACCTCATGACCCGAAGCCGCCCCCGTAGCCGCCGTACCCCCCACCCCCATACCCCCCATGCCAGCCATAGCCCACGGACCCGCCGTCTGCGCGGTCCCAGCTTCCCGACCGGGAAATGGCCGACTCGCATGAATTGATGGCCGACGCCACCACCCCGACGGCGACTGCACCCAACCCCGCAGCAACGAGCAGCGCGCGGCGCCTGCTCACCCGGGCTGCCAGGTCGACGGCGTCGGCCGTGGGATCCTGCTCCGCGTTGCCGACGCGCTCGTACCACTCGCGCGAAATGGCATCGACGCGTTCGGCGCGTCTTCGATAGTAAAGGGCCACGGCGATGGGATTGAGCGGCAGGTCGTAGGGCTCGACGTTGCGCCGGTTCATCCGGACCCGCGTGAAGACGATCTTCTTGTCGTAGAAACTCTGCCGCCGCTCCATCGCGAACTCGTCCAGCGTTTCGGCCGAAAGGTCGATGTCGACGTACTCGATGCCGTCGACCTCGAACGAGCGACGCGCGACGCCGACGGCTCCTCCCAGGTCGCCGAGCGCCGCGTCGATCACTCCGGGGCGGACACGGAGTGCTTGAACGGTGATGTCCTGGGTCATGCGTCTCCCGGATCGACGCCGACCCAGTGGGCGAACTGGGTCCGCCGCCGCACGACCCGGTGTCGGGCAAAATCAGCCTTTTGCGAAGCGAGACGACCGCGGTCGAGGAAGGGCGCGCCGCACTCCAGGAACAGGACGGGAATGTCGTGGAGCTCGTATTGAACGAAATCCTCGTTGAGGTCGTCGAGCTCTTCGGCTTCGCCGGGCGGGTGCACGTAGACGATGCGCCGGACGTCTCGCGCCTGGAGGGCGGCGACCGAGGGCGGATAGGCCCAGTGACGGTTGTCGAACTCGGTGTTCGGTGCCCGCGGGATCGAGAGGCGGCGACGCTCGAGGACGATGACCCCGTCGCGCATCACGCCCGAAGCGACGGGGCCGGGTCTCGAAGGCGGGCCCTTCGCCGCGCGAACGACGGGGGCGAAGTGCGCGAGTGCCGCGAGGGTCTCGCGGAGCGGTACGACCTCGCGAGAATGGGACAGGTTCTCGATCTGGACGATCACTTCGGCATCCGCGGCCATGGCTGCCCCGAAGGCCACCGACTCGGGTCCCGGAAGGTCGCAGACCACCAGCCAAGCGGCGTCCGCGTCTCGCAGCTCGCCGGCCAGGGTGCGTCCCGCCTCGGCCGCGCGAGTGGTCGCCTCCGTAGGAACGAACGGTCGTGGGGCGTCCTCGGTGTACGCGACGAGTAGCCGCAGGAAAGGACGCCAGGCCCCAGTGGGAGCGTAGGCGTCGAGCAGCGTCTTTGCCGGGACCGAACAATGTTCGTCGGCTGCGACGGCGCCGGGCGGCGGGGGAAGCCCGAGCGGGGGCCGCTCGACGACGGGAACGACACGGGCTGACGGGTCCGTGGGCCCTGCCGAGGCTCGCAGGTAGATTCCCGAGGCCCGGCCGGCGACGACGAACACACCGTAGTTCGTGAGCTCCCCGCGGTCCCGCTCGGCCTCGAAGTAGGTCTGCACGATCCAGCGCGACGGCACCACGCGACCGAGCGCGTCTCGCCAGTCGCCGGGCGACGTGTCCTTGCCCACGAGAACGTCGGTTCCTTCGCAGCCGTAGTCGCTTTTCAGTACCCACTCGTCCTTGTCGCGTTCGACCTGCGCCAGCTCGCAATCGCTGAGCCTTCGCGCGCGCGGCAGATGCTGCGCGATGAGCGCCCGCGCGCGCGGCGAGAACCAGTGCTCGTGGTCGTGGAAAAACGCGAGCGACAGTTTGTTCTGCGAGACGATGGCCCCCAAGGGATTCACGATCGCAAGCTTTCCGGCCTCGAGCGGGCGCAGCAGGCACCCGATCTCCCTGGCGAGAGGGCGCACGTCAGGCGGCCCGGGGCGGTCGAGGCAGAGGGGCAGGCGCTCACACCACCAATCGGTCTTGTAGTGGCGAAGAAGTACGTCGATCCGCTCGCCGAACAGCGTGGCGAAGCCGCCGCTGTCGATGCCCAGATTCGCCGGAGCCCCGGAGACGACTCGACGTCCGGAGCCTTCGAGCCATCTTCGGTACAGCCGCAGCAGCCCCTCGTCTTCCGGCAGATCCGTCGGGTAGACAATCCCCACGCTGCCGTCGCACGGCCCCGGAAAGGCGTCGAGAAAATCGCGGCGCAAATTGCGATTGGGGTTCGAGTACGGCCCGCGGACGGCGGAGCCGAGCAACCAGGCTTCGTCCATCCCGCTCGGGGTATCGGAATTGAGCTCGCAGGCGACGATCCGGCCCTCGGTCGTGGAAAACAGGTCCGCGCGCGCGATCGTGTGCCAGCCGCCCGCCGAAGCGAGCCAGAGCGCCTGCTGCGTCGCGGTCAGCCCGAAATACCGGCTCAAGAGGTCGGGATGGGACGCGACGATGTCGGCGAGCTCGTCGTACAGCTCGCAGACGTGGACGGCCGCGCGGGACAGCGCTCGCCTTTGCTGCGTCGAGATGATCCGCGGCGTTCGGCGCAAGCGGGGAGATCCGTCGATGAACGGGGCCAGGCTCACGCCTTGCAGCTGCCAGTCTTCGTAGAACGCCTCGTCGGAAGCCGTGTGGGAGCCCACCATGCCCTAGGGTCCGATTCTCAGCGCGACGATTGCGGCGCCGACATAGGCGGCGGCCTCGACCGCACCGGCCCCCACGTTGCGATCGACGGCGATCTCGTCGTCGAGTCGCCCCCCCGCAAGGCGAAATCCGCCCCCGAGAAGGATGCCCTGCACGAGAAACTGGCGCACGACGTACAGCAGCGCCACCAGCGCCAGCGCCTGACCGGTGAGCCGCAGCGACGTCGCGTAGCCCAGGAACGTGCCCTCGATCGCGTGGCCCGCAATCATGCCTACCGCCACGAGCAGCCCCGCGTACCCGAGCGCGGCCGCGAGGTTGCCGCGTGCGATTTCAGCGTCGTCGTCGTAACGCGTGAGCCGACGGTAAAGTCGGGACACGGCGACGAACGCCCCGAGGCCGATGGCGAGAAAGACCATGGTCGTCGCCCAGCTTCCGCCCTCGCTGTCGGCCGAAACTGCGCCCGCCATGACCTGCCCGAGGCCGATGTAGGCGCCTGCTGCCACGACGCCGGCCCCCGCGTTGTTGGCGCGCATCCCTGCGCGAAGGTCGACCGTCGCCAGGAGGCGCAGGCCCACGTGGCCGAGCGCAGCGAACAGGGCGATCGAGGCGGCGCCGAGGCCCAGTGCGAGAGACGCGCCCGCGATCTGCGCGCCGGACGTGTGGCCGAGGGCCGACCCTGCGATGTGAAGGACGCCCACGAGAAACCCGGAGTAACCGATCCCGAGCGACACGTTGCGATGCCGCTCGAGCTCGCGGCGCATGTCGACGTGCAAGGTCCATGGCAATACGGCGCGCGCAAACCCGGCGAGGGCGACGAGAATCGCCAACGCGACGATGACGCGGAGCGGCCAGTCCGACATTCCGATCGAGCCCGAAGGCAAAAGAGGCTACACCGGCTCGGGCTGCCGACGTCATTGATCTTGCGGGGTGCAACCAATGCGCTTGGTGTCGATGGCCACGTCATCGAACCATAGGATCATCGGCATCGAGAAATAGGTCTCCCATCCGAAACCGAGATTGCTGAGGAGCGGTTTCGACGTGTCCATCGCCCACTGGGTGCTGATGTTCGTCACCGCCGATCCGTCGAATTCCAGCCCGGGGACCTCCATGCTCTCGATCCACGTTTCGTACGTCCCCGCTTCCTCGTCGATGTGAAACTCGACGCAGAACCAGCCGCCGGGCGGGGCGAGACTCTCCATCACGTCGATGGGATCGGAGGCGGCATTCGTCACCGGTCCGCTCTGAAGCTCGGGGAGAAATGCGCCCGTCGAAGCGTTGTTCCAGGACAGCACTCCGTCGTCGAAGCCGAAGCGGAGTTGAGCGCTTTCGGCGGTATTGGTCATCGTCGAGAACGTGGCATGCGTCATGGCCAGCGGTTCCCCCAGCGTCACGAAGAAACGCGTGTAGACCTGCTCGGCGCCGGCGACCGCAAATGCACTCTCATTCGAAAAGAAGACGTGGTCGCAGTACTGAGGCGGGCCCCCATCGCCGAAGTCGTTCACGACTTTGACGGAGTGACGCCCGGTGTACGCCATCGAGTCGTCGACGACCGCGGTGCCCCGTCCAACGCAGTTGGGGGCTCCGACGGTCCAGAGCGAAGGATTTGGAGCCGCGCCTACCGCCGTCGTCTCGAAATCGTCGCACACCTGTATACCTGTACACAGGGAGGGTGGACCTGTCTCGACGACATCCGCGGCGTCGCCCCCGGCGTCGCTCAACCCATCCGTCAGGGTGGCGTCGATCCCCCCGTCGGACAACCCGATTGCGGCCGCGCTTGGGCTCGAAGAGCTTACGCTTTCCGCGGCGCCATCCGCCGTCGCGATGAGAGCCCCGTTCGCTCCCGAGCATCCGGCCGCCGTAGCCAGGAGCGCCGACAGGCTCGCCGACGTCAAGCACCCAATTTCAGCGCATTTCCTAAGCATGGGCCCATCCTACCCCACAATGCGCGCGCCTCGTTTACCCGCGGTCTCGATCAGGTCGTCATAGGATCAGTGTATGGATAGGCTCAGCATTCCACCGGATTCCCCTGAGCGTCCGGTGCTACGGTGCCGCTTGCGGTCGTGTCGCAGCCGAAGCGCGCGGCCCGCCGCCGCAACGCGGGCTGTTGCCTTGGCCTGTCCCACGGGTTTCGGCACCGGCGGCCATTTTCACGGGCGGCCCTCCGAACGACGAGGACTCAGTGGCAATGCAAAGAGTGGCTCCGTGGATGGTTTGCGGCGTCCTTGCGGTCGCTGCGGCTTGCGCGAAATCCCCCGAAAACCCGGCGCCGCCGGGCGGGAACGGGACCGGCGGGATCAGCGCCAATGGTCTGGGCAACGGCTCGCTCGGCGGAACGACCAACGCCGATACGGGACCGCAGTGTGTCACCGCGCGATCGTGCTCTTCGGGCTGCGGCGACTTCGGCGACGGGACGCCCAATTTCGATATGCCGGACGGGGGATCGGCAGCTCCCGCGAACGCGGCGTCCCAGTTCGCCGCGCCGCCGACGGCGGCCGGGGGTCCATGCATCCTCGAGCCGGGCGATGGGGCCCTGCTGCCCAATAACTGGGCGCGCCCGCGGTTTCGCTGGGTTGCCGGCTCCGGCCAATCGCTATTTCAGATTACGCTCCAATCGCCGCGCGAGTCGAACGATTACGTCGTCTACACGACGGCTTCACAATGGACGATGCCGGCCGCAATGTGGCAAGGGCTCGCCGCCGATGCGTGGGACGACGGCTCCGGCTCCGACGCCATCACGGTGACGATTGCCGCGGCGGGCTCGCCGCCCGCCGCCTCGACGATGAAGTTCACGATTGCGCCGGCATTGGCCAACGGCTCGATGATCTACTGGGCCGCGGTCGGCAACCAGAACGGCAAATCATGGCTCGAAGGGTTTCACGTCGGCGACGAGGGCGTGACCCAGGTTCTCACCGTTCCGGACGTCCAGTGGAACCTCTCTCGCGACCAGGGGGGCAACCTCGTGACAAGCCCGCAGAACGGCGGAATGCTGGCGAACGGACCGGGAACCATTCAGTGCATCGGCTGTCACGCCGCCGTTCCCGACCACACGAGCGTCACGTTTCTCGACTTCTACCCGTGGCCGGGAGCGACGGCGAACGTCGGCGTGTTGGAAGCGGGGCCGCCGGCCGGGGTGCTGCCCGCCTGGTTGAGCCCCGGCGGCGCCGAGGCGCTGAGCCAGCCCTGGCTGGGAATGATGACCTTCTCCCCGACCGTCTGGAACGCGGGCACCCATCGCGTCGTGACCACGTATGCCATTTCACCGGGCGTGGACCCCTGGGAGAACGGAATGAGCTTCAGCGGCGGCAATCCCCCGATCTCGCCGCGGCTCGCGTGGATCGATCTGTCCACGAACGCGCCGCCGGTCCTCGATTCGACCGCCGGGGTCCCTGCGTCCAACGCTCAACCGGCGCAGCAGGCAGCGCTCGCCGCCAACGCCGGAACCAGCTTCGGCTTCATCCCGACGGGGGATCCGCGCGGCGCCGAGTGCCCCGCATGGACTCACGACGGAACGAAAATTACTTATGTGTCGACCACCGCCGGCAAAGACGGCCGACTGGACCAGGGCGAAGCGGACCTCTACACGGTCGAATACAGCGGCGGGATGGGGGGCACGGCGGCGGGGGTTCCGGGCGCTTCGGATCCGATCGTCGCGGAGTACTACCCCAGCTATTCGTCGGACGACCGTTACATCGCGTTCGACCGAGCTCCAGGGCAAGACACGCTTTATTACGACTCGAACGCGGAGGTGTACGTCGTTCAGGCGGGGGGAGCGGCGGCGCCGACACGTCTCGCGGCGAACGACCCGCCCACCTGCATGACCTCGCAGGCGACGGGCATGCCCTCACGGAGTCCCGGCGTGACCAATAGCTGGCCGAAGTGGTCGCCGGAGAGTCCCTCCTGCGGAGGCAAGACCTACTACTGGCTCATTTTTTCTTCGACGCGTCTCGGCTATCCCTTCAGCCCGACGCTGCTCGTCAACCCGCTGAGCGCGAACGAGGTCACTTCTCAGCTTTACCTCACCGGGATCGTCGACGACGGCTCCGGCAACCTCACTACTTATCCGGGCGTGTTCATCTGGAACCAGCCCACCGCGGCCTCGACCTACACGGGAGTCGGCACGCCGGCCGCGCCCGCCGGCTCGCCGCAGAGCAACCATACGCCGCTCTGGGATGTCGTCGAAATCGGGCCGTCGTCGAACACGCCCCGATAAGCAGCCTCCATCCGGTGAGACTCATGACCATCACGTGAGACTCATGACACGCTGCTCGAGTCCGCGGCCCTTCGCCACGCCGCTGATGCGAACCTCGTGATCGAGCAGCACACGCAAAAGCCTTGCAATCACCGCCTCCGCGTCCGTCTCGGCGCGGTCGAAGCAGATCACGATCTCGAGCCGCTGTTCGTCGAGCTCCGCGCTTTTCACCGACGGCAGCTCTCGCAGCGCCTGCACCGGCACCTGACCGGGCTTCGATCCGCGCAAAGTGCCCGCAGGCACCTTTACACGGATCTCCTCGTGGGCCGCGGTCAGCTCCGTCATCGAGCCGGACGCCACGACCCGCCCGCGATCGAGGATCGCGGCCGCATCGCAAATCTCTTCGAGCTCGTGCAGGTTGTGACTCGACACCACGATCGTGCGCGCGCCCCTTTTCGCCTTCACGATCTGCCGAATTTCCCACATGGCTCGCGGATCCAATCCCGCAGTGGGCTCGTCGAGCAGCACGAGGTCCGGCTCGCCGAGGAAGGCTTGTGCCAGTGCGACGCGCTTGGCCATGCCGTGCGAAAGACTGCTGCAACGCTGTCGCCACCAGGCGCTTCCGCCCACGAGGTCGAGTGCCTCTCGGGCGAATGCAGCGGCCTGCCGCGGCGGCAGGTCTTGCAGCCGCGCCATGCAGACGAGAAACTCCCCGACCGTATCGCGGTCGGGCAAAAGGGCGTCTTGGGGGAGCACTCCGAGGCGGCCGCGCAGCGCGTCGACCCGGCTGGGGGCCAAGCCGAAAACTTCGATTCGTCCCGCCGACGGTCGAAGGTACCCCGCGAGCATCGAGAACGTGGTCGTTTTCCCCGCCCCGTTCGGGCCGATGAGGCCGAACACGGTGCCCATCGCGATCGCCAACGTGACGTCGTCGACGGCCCGGTTCGAGCCAAAAGTCTTGGTCACGCGGGTCAACCGGACGGCGGCGGAATCGTCCACCGTCGCGCGAGGAAGCTGCGCGGGAAGGTCCGGCTGTACGCTCACAGGTCTTTACGTTCGAAGAGAAGCGCCGCAGCGCCGGCCGTGAGGACGGCGATCGCGCACGTGCCGACCAGACCCCGCGCCGTTTCGGTCGGCCGCGGCGACAGAAAGAAAGGACCGTAGGAGTTCGGGTACACGTAGCTGAGCGCAGGAATGTCGGCCAGGTGAGAGACCACCCAGACCAGCCAGAGACCGCAAAACGTGGCGCAGATCGCGAGCAGCGCAAAGAACGGGGTCTTGATGGTCGACCCGACGAGCGTGGCAATGCCGCACCACGCGGCGCTGATCGGGATCGAGACGGCGAAGAAGCGGACCCCCCAGGACAGGACGTCGCCTGCAGGGAGCCGGGCGACGACCACAGTCACGGCCCAGACGACGACGTTCATCCCCAAGGTCACGCCGAGCACGACGAGCCACGCTCCGAAAAATTTGCCCACCACATACGAGCTCCTGCGCGCGCGCAAGGCCCAGTAGCGCACCGTCCGGTGCTGCAGATCGCTCGGGATCGAGTCGAACCCCAAGAGCGCGACGAGCAGCGGCCCGAGCCAGAGCGTGGCCATGAGCATCATCCAGAGCGAGTGCGGGCAGCCGGCAAGGGCCTGCCCGGTTTCCGCGCCGTACAGCTGCGTGAACATCTGCTGCTGCAGTGCCTGCACATCCACGCCGTCGGGCAACGCTTCGCGTTTCAAGCGGTCGATCCACGCGAAAAGCATCGAGGCCCCGGCTCCGCCCGCCAGGGTCATGGCAGCCAGAACCAGACCCTTGACGCTGCGAACGCTCTTTCGAAGTTCGCGCCATGCGATGAGCTGCACCTCGACGAGCGGGCTCATGTCGTATCGCCACCACGCTAGGTGCGCTTTGCAAATGCGTGAAGCGCTTTCGCTTCTCGGGTGCGCCCAGGCGAATTGCTGGTCTCACCCTTGCTGGTCTCACCCTTGCTGGTCTCACCCTTGCCGGGCGCTCGAGAAGAGGCCCTGTCGATTCGGGTCGACGCGGCGCGGGGGTCGCGTTAGAGGTTGGGGGCGCGAGCGAGACGCGTGTGCGGCCCTGCCGACGTAGAAGCGTGAACCCCGCCAGGCCCGGAAGGGAGCAACGGTAGCGTGGAAGCGTGTGGCGGGGCCTTGTACCTTCCTGCGCGCGAGGCAACGACGCCACCTCATCTGGGAAAAAAGCCGGCGATATCGCCGCACCAACGTGCCCGGTCGCTCTTGCCGGCAAGCTCGCGGGGAGGCCGCTCTCCTTGCGCCGCGCGCCGCGCCGGCGCTCGGGCGGGGGAGCTCGAGAAGAGGGCCAAGGGTGCGTGGCGCTGGCCAGCGGCCTGAGTTTCCGCTAATCGAGAACGAGGAAGGCCGCCTCCCCGCCTCGGCTGGGACCTGTGGCTGCTCCAAAGGTTTCCTGCCTGCGGCCCTTGCCGGGCCGCAGCTCACGAAGTCACTTCAGTCGCCGCGGACGCCCTGCATGAGCATGGCGGTACCCCCGTTCGGCGGCGCCCGAGGCAATCCGTTGCTCTGTTCCGGTCCAACCACGCGAAACTTCGACGCTCGTCTTCGTGACTGTCCGTCGGCAAGCCGTTCCTTCGACGGCGATTCGCGAAGGGGCCCGTGCGGATGCGATGCCTGCCTCCGGGCGGGAAAGCTCCCCATGGCATGGGCAAGAATATTTTGGTCATCTCCTGCGACATCGCCGAGACACGCGTTGCTCTCATCGAGAGCGGCATCATCGCCGAGCTTCATATCGAGCGGCGTGGAGGCCAACCGCGCGGTGGTACGGTCGGCGACATCTACCTAGGCAAAGTCACTCGCGTCCTGCCGGGGCTTCAGGCGGCATTCGTCGACATCGGGCTGGAGCGCGCCGCCTTCCTGCACGTCGAGGATCTCATCCGGCCAGACGATTTCGAGGCGTACCTCGCCGGGGGTAGGAAGCACGCGCTCGGCTCGGAAGACGGGAACGGAAACGGGAACGGAACGCCGGAGGACGCTGACGCTCCGGGCGAAGTCGAGCTGGCGGACGAGACGGCCAAACTCCACGAGTCCGTCCCTGCGGGCAATGAAGCGGAGCTCAACAGCCCGAGTGACGCTGAGTCCGTGGGCGAAGGCGAGGAGGGAGGGCGCAACGGCCGCACCCCCGTTCCGCAGGGACAGGGAGAGGAGGGTGGTGCCGGCGTCATCGACTCTCGGCTCGCTGCGGAGGGCTCCGTGCCCCCCTCGCCCGAGGAGGCCGGCGGCGGGGCTGCCGGCGAGGCGTTCGACGTCGCCCGGGTCGCCGTCGTCGAGTCCGCGAAGGAAAAGGCGCTATCGGCTGTGGGTCATCCGTCCGAGCTCGCGGCTTCCATTGCCGTCTCGGTGGAGGGGGTCGTGTCCGCCACGAGCGCGGGGTCCGATTCGCCGACGGTGCCGATCCTCGACGACCCCGACAGCGAACCTCCACCGCCCGCTGGCGAAGAGGACGACCTGGAGGATCTGCTCGACAACCCGAACCTCCCCGGATTCACGGTGACGGAACCGGGTGCGCCCATGCCTCGAGCCCCGGCGCCGCGGAGCGACGCTCCGCGTGACGGGCGTGGAGGGGATCGGAAGCGCCGCCGCAGGGGGCGCGATCGCACGTGGGGGCGCGCCGGGCGAGAGGAGCCCCAGCGGGAGGTGCGCGAGACTCGCGGCGAGCCCCGGGATCGCTTGCGGTCGGTCCTTCCCGGCCGGCTATCCAAGTCGACGCCGATTCGCGACGTGGTCAAGGAGGGGCAGGACATCATCGTCCAGATCACGAAGGAGCCCATCGGGACGAAGGGCGCTCGCTGTTCGAGCCACATCTCGCTACCGGGCCGATACGTCGTGTACTTGCCGACGCTCGAGCACGTCGGCGTGAGCAAGCGAATCGGAAGCGAAGGGGAGCGGGCACGCTTGCGCGAGGCCATCGTGGGCATGAAGCCGCCTGCCGGGGGCCTCATCGTGCGAACCGTCGCCGAAGGCCTCACCAAGAAGCAGCTCAAACAAGACGTCGGCTACCTGGTCCACCTCTGGGGCGAAGTCGCGAAAAAGCGCGAGGGGGCGAAGGCCCCAGCGCTCCTGCTGGGCGAGCTCGACATCGTTCTCAAGACGGCGCGCGACCTTTTTTCGGACGACGTCGATGAGATCGTCATCGACGACAAGAGCCAGTACGAGCGGCTGTGCCGGTTCGTCGAAATGTTCATGCCCGAGCGGATGAAAGACGTAGCCTTCTACGGGGACGACGAGCCGATCTTCGACGCGTACGGAATCGAGGACGAGATCTCGCGCGCCCTGTCGCGCAAAGTGCCGCTGCCGAGCGGCGGGTATCTCATCATCGACGAAGCCGAGGCCCTCACGGCAATCGACGTCAACACCGGCCGATACGTGGGCAAGGGCAGCAAGGACATGGAGGAGACCATCCTCAAGACCAACCTCGAGGCGGTGAGCGAAATCGCCTACCAGCTTCGCTTCCGGAACATCGGGGGCCTCATCATTCTCGACCTCATCGACATGGAGAAGCCCTCCAACCGGGAGAAGGTCCGAAAGACCCTCGAGGAGTACTTGCAGCGAGACAAGGCCAAGACCACGCTGAACCGCATTTCCGACCTGGGGCTCATCGAAATGACCCGGAAGCGGACGCGAGAGAGCCTCGGTCGACTGCTGCACGAGCCGTGTTTCTATTGCGACGGCACGGGTCACCTGCAATCGAAGGAGACCGTGGCCTACGAAATTTTGCGCGAAGTCCGGCGAAAGCGTCATGACTTGCCGGGCTACACGATTCTGGTCAACTGCCATCCGGCGGTGGCCGATCTGCTCACTGGAAGCGAGAAGGCGGCGCTCCAGGATGCGGAGACCAAGTACATGCGACGCATCCAGGTGAGCGCGAGGACCGAGTATCACCTCGAGCAGTTCGATCTGACGGGCAAGTGAGCGACGAGCGGAGCAAGCGATGAGCGACGCAGAGAAGCGATCGGGCGAACGCGTCACGATCAACAAGGAGTTCGAGTCGTTCGACGCCTTCATTCAAGAGTACGTCACGAACAT
>DASPUY010000077.1:0-2268 GCA_035622655.1 Polyangiaceae bacterium | reverse complement strand
GGACGCCCCGCGCCGAGACGGTGCCCGACCGCGGGGCACCCGACGCGGTCACGCGTCGTCTTCGGTGGGTTTCTTTTTGGAGCGAGAGCGCTGCTGGGCTTCCTTGTGACGCCAGGACTCGGCGTCGATATCGAGGTGATGGCAGTGCTGGGCAAAGCGATCCACGAGGGCGCCGAGGCAGGAGGCGTCGTGGAACACGGAGCCCCACGCCTTGTAGGCGAGATTGGTCGTGAGCACGACGGCGCGTTTTTCATGGCGCCGACTGATGATGTGAAACAGCAGGTCTGCGGCGCGGCTGTCGCAGGGCACGTACCCGAGCTCGTCCAAGATCAAAAGATCGGGCGAGGTGTACCGTCGCAGCCGGCGCTCGGTGGCGGGCAGCGACTCCTGCCGGAGCAGATCGGCGAGGGCGGCGGGCAACGTCGAGAAGCGCACGGTGTGGCCGCGTTCGAGTGCGCGGAGGCCAATATTCTGCGCGAGCGTCGTCTTGCCGACGCCGGCCTGGCCTCGGAACAAAACGTTTTCGCCGCGGCTGAGAAAGTCGAGCGTGAGCAGCTGCTCGTAGAGGGCTCGGTCGACGGAGCGCGGGTGGTTCCAGTCGAATTTGTCGAGCGGCTTGCAGGCGCCGAGGGTGGCGGCTCGCGTGCGACGGGCGAGATTGCGGGCGTCGCGCTCGCGCTGCTCGATGTCGCAGAGCTGCTCGAAGATCTGGGCAGGCGAGAGGCGGCTTTTTTGCGCATGGGTGAGCAGCGCCTCGAAGGCTTCGCGCGATAGCCGTAGGCCGATGCGGCGCAGCAGGTCGAAGAGGTCATTCATCGTAGCCTCCCAGGTCATGGGGAACGACGTCGCGCTCGCGGACGTGATCGCCGAAGACGATGACGCGCACGGGCCCGTCGCCGCGACGACGACGCTGCTGCTCGCAGAGGATGGCCAGGGCCCCGGGGTCGTGGGTCCCCCGAGCGATCATGTCGGCCAAGGCGCGGCGCATCACGGGGGCGCCGTAGGCGTCCAGCAGCACGATGACCCGGGCGATCATGCTGCCGAGGTTTCGACCGGCGTCGACCCAGCGCTCGAAGAGTGGCTCGATCTCGGGGACCTCGGCGCGGAGCCGGTCGCGCCCTTTGAGCTCGCTGGCGGCGCGTTTCTCCTGGACGAGAGCCGCACGGTGAGCGGGCAGCTCGAGCCATTGGCTGCGGCCCCAGCAGCGCGCATGATGGGCGACGGGCTGGTCGCCGTCGAGCAGCCGCAGCTCGGTGTCACTCGCCACCAGCGTCAGGGTGCGGCTGGCATACGTGTGCGGCACCGAATACCGATTGGTGTCCAGACGCACGAACGCCGTACGGTCGACGGGCACGAGCGTCACCAGGTCCGTCTGTGGCAGCGGGTCCGGGACGCTCAGAAGGCGGGGCTGCTCTTCGGCAAAGAGCTCCGCCACGGAGCGGTCGGGCCATCGAGGATGAGGGCGACGATGCGCCATGGTCTCGATGAATTCGCCGAGCTGCACGTTGCCCTGCTCGATCGAGTGAAAGGTCCGTGCGGCAAAGAAGCGTTCCTTGAAAAATCGTACGGCCCGCTCGACCCCTCCTTTTTCCTGGGGTCGGTGTGGTGCGCAGAGCCGGGGCTGCACGTGAAGGCGAGCCGCCAAATCGAGCAGCAGCGGATGGAAACGCACGGCGTCGCCGGCCCGCTCGAGCACGATGGTCTTGGCGTTGTCGAACAGCCACTGGCGCGTCAGCCCGCCCAGCGCCATGGCGGCACGCACCAGCGATCGGCGAAGCGAATGCACATCGAGCGACAGCACGAGCTCGGCGAAGCAGGCGCGCGAGTAGGCCAGAACGAGCACGAAGACCCAGAGCGCCCGCTGTCCGCCGCGCACGGGCAACCGTCCGACGTGGGCCCAGTCGATCTGGGCTTGCTCTTCGGGCAACGTTTGCAGTCGCAGGAACGCCTCCGTCCTGGGTTGGGGCCGCGCGTCTTGCACATAGCGGCGAAGCGTCCGGACGCTTCCCTCGTAGCCGCGCTCGCGCAGCATGTCGTAAAGGCGCGTGGCCACCAGCCGCGGGTAGCGCGCGAGCGTCTCGTCGACCCAGGGGATAAATGGCTCGAGCACCCGAACGTACGGCCGACCGGCGTGCGCCTTGCGTCCGACGTGGCCGATGACCCGTACGACGACGTCGGGATGGACGCCGAGTTGGGCCGCGATGGTCCCCCGTTTCCAGTGCTCCGCGTAGAACAGGCGGCGGATTTCCGCCTCGATGTCCGGCGCGA
>DASPUY010000076.1:0-3193 GCA_035622655.1 Polyangiaceae bacterium | reverse complement strand
ACGATCGTCATGATGCGCCGGATCGTCGCGAGGTCCATGACCACGATCCGATCAATCGCGCGATGCTGCACCTTGACGCATACTCGACGGCCATCCACCAAGGTCGCGGCGTGCACCTGCCCCAGCGACGCGCTCGCAACGGGCTCTCGATCGAGCGACGCCACCATCGCCATCAGGTTGCCGAGCTCGCTTTCGAGTCGTTCCGCGATCTCGGCGTACGGCCGCTCCGGAACCTTGTCCTGAAGGGCTTCGAGCTCCGCACGAAACTCATCGGGCAGAAAGTTCGCCATGATCGACAGAAGCTGCCCGACCTTGATGAAGAGCCCCTGCAGTCGGACGATCGTCGCGTAGACGCGGCGCGCATTTTTTTGGTGCACGGCGGCGACGTTGGCGTCACGCCATGATCGCCCCAGCACCCGTGCCCGGAGCCCAAGACTGACGTAGCTGGCGATGACGACGAAGGTGGTGGCGTAGGCACGTACGAAGCGCCACCAGCCGCCGGATGCCGGTGGAGGGGCCGGACTGGCCGTGCCGCCGCCGTACGGAGCGCGCGCTCGGGGCGCTAGCCCCGCCGCCGGAGCAAGAGGCTGCGCCGGTTTATCCCGTGCAGCCGTGTCGGACACCATGCGTTCGTAGGTTTCCTTCACGAGGCGTTCGATCGCCAGATTTTACTCTGCCCCCCGATTTGAGGCATTTTTACACAGTCGTGTCGATTTTGTACCTTTACTATGTTCAGCTCTCGACGGGCGGAGGCGGAGGCGCAGCATGAGTGGTCCACCACGCCTTCGCCCTGACCACGCGCGATCGCGAAATGGTCGCATCGGTAATGCAATGCCCGGTGGCGTACGCGCTCAGTCGGTCCTCGAGCGGAAGCGAGCGACAGATTCCGAACGAGCTGTGCAAGATGTGGAGCCCGGCACGAAAACACCGCCGTCGATCTGCGATGAGCTGGGGGCCCGTCCAGCCCTCGCGAGTAACCCCGCCCCCGACGCGGATCTGCATCAGGCAATAGGACCGTCCGCCATCGCCCCTGCCTACCCCGTCGTCCACGGACTTTCGGAAGGAGCTTTCGAACGACGCGACGGACAACATGAGAAGCGCCGTCTGCGTTCGACCGTCCCGACCCGCGAAGAGCGGTGATTCGCCCTCGTCGAGAACGACGGACGCGAGATCGTGAGCGATGCTTTCGTACCGCGCCCGAACGTCCACCTCCGATTCCGTGGGCGCATGCGCATAGGGCGGCACCCACGCGACCATGGCGGCAACGAGATACGTCACGAGACTCTCCATCACGACCTCCAACTGAGCCAAAACTGCCTGGTCCTGCTCCGCGCGGTTCTCCGCGATCGAGCTCGGCCGTTCTGAAGCTCAGCAATGGCTGGTCCAGGTCCAGGCACGATTTATGCTGCGCTCAGCTTCGTCCAGCCCGGACGGCGGGAGCTCCAACAGTCGCGCGATTTTTCAACTCCGACGGACGAGTCCGCGTGGACACCACGCGGGGTGCCGAGCGTCTGCGCCCCATCGACGATCCTCGGCGACGGCCTGGGCCCAGACCGCGGCGGTCTCGTCAGTCCGCAACGCTGAACTCGGTGCGCCCGACGAGTTGACCATCTTCGGTCTCGACGTCAACCGACCAGCTTCCCACGAGATCGCCGGAAAGGTCGCGGTCGCTCAGCGTCGACCGGAGCCGCACTCCCCCCTTGGGCCCCTCGATTCGTGAGGTGTCCTCGCTGGATCGATGGACCTCTCTGCCGTTGTGACGCCATACGTGCCGCAGGCGATCCCCCTTTCCCCCCGGGACGACGACGTCGGTCACCGCGATGAGCTCCTGGATTACCGAGGGATGGAGGGTCTTGACGGCCATGGAGAGCCGACCATCGGCCAGCTGCTTCGGGCCGACTGCCGCGGAGGACACGTACATCGGCACCGGAGGAATCGTGGACCGCCCCACGTACGCCAGCCCCACCCCTGCGCAGAGGCTGAAAAGGAAGACCGCGATGTAGATCTTCTTCTTGAGCTGCCGCGCGGTCACGTGCAGCGTCCAGAAGCTGACGACCGCGAAAGCGGTTGCGGCCAGAAGAGACCAGAGCGTCCGGGTGTCCGGAAATAGGGCGGGCGTCACGAGGTTCAGACAAGCGAACAGCGTGATGCCGTGAAAAATCGATGCGAGCCAGCGGCGTCGCATGAGCACACGGTCAAAGACGAGATCGAGAGTGGAGACGACTGCGCACGTCGCGAGCACCAGGACGAACCAGCAATTGGGCGCATCGAAGGTCGTCGAATTCCAGTAGAAGGGCAGCAGAAAAAAGAGCATCCCCTGGTAAAGGTTTTTCAGCGCGTAGGTCATGACGTAAAAGCGCGCGCGAACCTTTCGGTCCGAACCGTCGAAGGCCCCAGCTCGATCGTCCGAGCGCGTCAGACGGAAGACGAGCACGACGAGCAGCCACGCGAGGCCGATGGAGACCGCCAGCCACCTCGCATGCCCAAAGCCCTTTCGTGCGAAGGCGACGACGCCGAAACCCAGCGCGAGGGCGTACGCCGAGTGCATCCACCAGAGCTTGCGCCCGTGTGCGCGCAGAAACTGCCGGGCCACGCTCAGCAGGCTCGGGCGCGGCGCGTTGCCCAGATCGAGCCGGTCGCGGCCGACCTTCAGATTGGACGGCGGAAGCTGCATTCGGCGAGAAGTCTACAATGTCGGCGGGCCCCTCTCGACGCGAGGCCCGAACGACTTTGTGCGGTCAGTCTCGGTCGGTCCAATTGAGCCCTTTGCCGCGCATGCACGTTGCCCCGCGAGGGCGGCAAGTGCGCGCCCGCGCTATCGTCCGGCCGTGGGCCACGCTCGGTTCGTCGCGCTGTGCGCCGTCTGCGCGTGCGGCGCCCAGAGCGCAGCGCCGCATCCCGTCCCGAGTTCCCCCTCGTCTTTGCCGCAGAGCCTGTCGTCGATGACCGCCGGTGTCCCCTCGTCTTCGCCGCCGTCCCACTCGCCGCTCGAATATCCGCCCGCGCCCCGCGACGACGTCGAGGACGCGATCCACGGTGTGCGGGTTTCTGATCCATACAGGTGGCTCGAGGACGACAAGAGCCCCCGAGTCGCGCGATGGGCCGACGAGCAGGACGCGCTGGCACGCAGAGTTCTGGGCGGTCTCGCGGGACGGGCCCGCATCGCCGCGCGCCTCAAGCAGCTCTTCTATGT
>DASPUY010000075.1:0-24676 GCA_035622655.1 Polyangiaceae bacterium | reverse complement strand
GGAAGGGGCCCGCCGCCGCCTCGGCCGGCGCACCGAGACGCAATGGAGCCTCGCTTGGACGCACGAGGTCCATTTCCACGGGCCGCCGCCGGGAACGCTCAACACGGCCCGAAACCGATGTACGCTGGCCCCCCCTGTGGCTGCCGCGGACCGATCGAGAAGCGTGAGAGGCGTGTGGTGAGGGCCCCGGGCGGGCCTCGAAGGAGCGACCGCGAGGATATCGTCGTCACCGGCACGGGGATACGTTGCAACCTCGGTCGGTCCCCGCTGGAGGTCGGCAGTGCCGTGCGCGCCGGTAAGGCGCCGGACTTCGATCGATGGCAGCCGCGGGTGAAGTATCGGTCGCGAAGCAATCTCGTCGCGCTCTACAAGGGACAGGACGATCTCGACAAGCGGTCGCTGCGGTTCATGGGTCGCGCGGCGCGCATGGCATGCGCCGGCGCGGCCGACGCCTGTCTCGCGGCCCAGATCTCCGCGGAGACGGTGCGAAGGTATCGGGTTGCCGTGGTCGTCGGCAGTGGAACGGGCGACGTCGACGCCGTCTGTGAGGTGTACGATCTCTTGAGAGAACGAGGCACGACCCGTCCGGTCTCCCCCACTGCCGTGCCTCGCATCATGGGGTCTACCGTTGCGGCGAACCTGGCGCTGTTCCTGGGCGCCACCGGGCCCGCGTTCGTCGTGAGCGCGGCGTGCGCGGGTGGCGCGGTGAGCATGTGCGTCGGTGCGTTGCTCCTCCGCGCCGGACTGGCGGACATCGCGATCGTGGGTGGAGCCGAGGCCGCCGATTCGATATTTCACGCCGCCTTCGAAGCAGCCCGGGCATACACGACCGAGGACCGTCCCGACCGCGCGTGTCGTCCATTTTCCGCGGACCGTACGGGCTTTGCCTTCGGGGAGGCCGCAGGCATTCTCGTTCTCGAGACCCGATCGCTCGCGATCGGGCGCAACGTCCCGCCGATCGGGATGCTCCGTGGCTTTGCCATGCGGTCCAACGGTCATGGCGGCATGGTGGATCCGGATCTCGAGAGCGCGGTGGCGACCATGCAGGGCGCGATCGACGACGCAGGCGTGCAGGCCGCGGACGTGGACTACGTGAATGCGCATGCAACGGGGACGAGGGCCGGCGACGCGATCGAGGTCCGAGCGATGCGTGGGGTATTCGCACAGAGGCGAGTGCATTATTCGTCGACCAAGGGATACACGGGCCATTGTGTTTCCGCGGCCGGCGCGATCGAGGCAATCCTGACGCTCGAGATGCTGCGCGGCCGCTGGCTGGCCTCGTCAGCCGGGGCCACCCCGCTCGACGAGGAGTTTGCCGACTACCCCCCTCTGCTCGAGCCGACGGCGTCCGAGGCCGCCATCGCAGTGTCGAACTCGTTCGGGTTCGGGGGGACGTACGTCTCCCTCGTTCTGGGACACGGCCCGGTCTGAGGTAGGTGTCTGTGCCCCGGGTCGACACCGCCGCGGCCTCGTCAGGGGCGCGGGCGCTGCCGTCGAGGTCGCCCTTGAGCCAACTCGAAGTTGGCCTTCTTGCCCCGTCTGTGCTGAACTCCCGGATCACAAACATGGCCCCTACAACTACTAGTGCCGCGAAGCCGAACAAGTCGGACTTCATACGCAAGCAACCTGCAACGATGTCCGCAGCCGAAGTCGTGAAGAAGGCGAAAGCCCAAGGCATCGAGCTTCGTGCGGGGCTCGTTTACGAAGTCCGTCGGATGGCGAAGGCCAAGACGGCCGGCACCAAGAAAGTGCCTGGGGTGAAGAAGGCCGCGCCCAAAGCGAGCGCGGTCGTGGCAAAGAGCGTGGTGGCCAAAAAGCCGCCCGCCAGCAAAGCAGCCTTCGTGCGTGCCCACTCGAACCTGTCGCCCAAAGAGATCGTGGCCAAGGCGAAGGCCGAGGGAATCAAGCTCGACGTGGGGTACGTGTACAACGTGCGCGGCGCAGCGAAGGCCGGGGCCCGGAAGAAGGTCGTGAAGCAAGCGGCGCGTCGCGCCGTCGCCAGGGGCGGCGGGTCGCTGCCCAGGACCGTGTCCTCGACGTCGCCTGTCGAAAGCTTGCTTCGGGCCGTCGCCGCCGAAATCGGCCTCGGGCGAGCGATGGAGATCCTGTCCGGGGAGCGGACGAGGGTCCGCGCGCTCTTCAGCGCGTAACGCGCCACGTCTCGGGTCCGTGGGAGCTCGAGGTGAGCCTCCCACCCGGGCAGGCGATCCTCGAGATTCGGTCCTGCCGGACACCTCTGCCGGGAACATCCGGTTCGGAGCGGCGTCTGGGGTTGGGCGGGCGGCAGGAGACCAAATGAGGAGAGCCATGGATCGATGGCGATGTGCATGCCTTGCGGTGGTGGGGCTCGTGTCGGTGGGGTGCGCACGTGGGCCGGCCGTTTCGGCGGACGGTCTCGCGCTGCGGCGCGTGGTGGTCTACCGAAACGGTGTCGGATACTTCGAGCGGCAGGGGCACGTCGCCGACGACAAGGTCGACTTCAAGGTTCGCGGGCGAGAGGTCGGTGATTTTCTCGCCACGCTCGCTGTCATAGAGCGCGGCGGCAGCTCCGTCCGGGCAGCATCTTTTCCGATCCACTCCCCGGACGATGACCCGGGTGCGAAGTCCGCTGCGAACCCCGATCCGCCACGCGACGCGGGGGCGCGCGCCGACAAGCTCGAGACGGTGGTCCTCGAGCTCGACGGCAAGGAGCACGATCTCCAAGTGGGATACATCTCGGAGACGCCAGTCTGGCGTCCTTCGTACCGGCTGATCGTGCGCCCGGCGGGAGCCGATCTGCAGGAATGGGGGATCGTGCAGAACGTCTCGGGTGAGGATTGGAAGGACGTGACGCTCTCTCTCATCGCCGGCGCGCCTCTCGCGTTCCACGCGTCACTCGGCACCCCGGTGATTCCGGACCGGCCCACCGTGAGCGACGAGGGCGAAGTGATCGCCGCCGTTCCCTCGAGTGAGACGAGCCTGAACCAAGCCGGGGCGGCCGCACTCGAGGGATCGGCGCCTGCCGAGCCTGCCGAGCAGGAGGTCGACGAAAGTCGCGTGGAGCCAGCGCCGGCGTCGGCCGCGGGGGCCGGGGCCGTGGCTCGAGACCGCGCGAGCGGGGCGGCGCGCCCCGCCCGCAAGTCCGCGCCGTCGGTCGCCGCCGTGGCGCGCTCCCCGTTGCAGCCTCCGCCCCCATCGCCGCCGGCCAATCCGTCCGGGCCTCGCAACCTCGCCGCTCTGGCCGGCGTCGCGGTCGACGAGGGCTCGACGCGCTACGACATCCCGGAACCAGTCACCGTGCCCGACAAGAGCGCGACGATGGTGATGCTGCTCTCCAAGCAGGTCCCTGGTGAATCGATCTATCTCTTCGGCGCCGACCCCGGCGTTCCCGATTCGGCGACCCATCCCTTCCGCGTCGTGCGGTTCAGCAATCGGACCGGCGGTCTGCTCGAGCGCGGCCCGATTGCCGTCTTCGAGGACGGCGCGTTTCTCGGCCAGGGAATGGTCGATTCGTTGCCCGACGGCGCGACGGCGACCGTCCCGTTCGCGCTGGAGCGTGGTCTGGCCGTCGAACAATCCCGAGACGCGCTCGAGGAAGGCGCTCGCATCGGCAAGATCGAGGGCGGCCAGCTGACCATCGAGCGCGATGCCGTGACGCGGACGAAGTACCGGGTCCGTAACGGCGGCGACAAGGCTGCGAAGGTTCTCGTGAAGCATCCGCGCGCACAATCGACGCTGCTGTCCGATCCTCCGATCGGCACCGAGGACAACGTCGGAACGGGGTCGGCTTTGGTGCCGGTCAACGTCGGGCCCCGTGCCACCGCCGATCTCGTGGTCGCCGAGCGACGGATCGTCCGCAGGGAGGTCGATTGGACCTCGCCGTTCGCCGACGACGCGGTGCGAGCCTACTTCGGCGATCGCAAGGCCGATCCGGCAATCGTGTCGAAGCTCAAGGCGGCGTGGGACATCCGCGCCGTGCTCGTCCGGGTCAACAACGATCGCGCCAAGCTGGCGGCCGAGAAGCGGGAGCTGGAGAACGCCACCGAGCAAACGCGCGAGAATGTCAGAGCCCTGGAGAAGAACCGTGTTGCGGGGGATCTCCGCAACCAGCTCATCGAGCGTCTTGCCAAGGATTCGCTTCGCCTCGAGTCCATCACGAAGGAAGCGATCGAGCTGGACCAGCAGCTGGCCGAGGCGCGTGTGCGCTTTCTGGACATCGTTCGCTCGATCAAGCTGACGATGCCGCCCCAGTCGGGTTCGTGATTTCCGCGTGGCGGGTCACGCCGGTACGGCGGCGACGTCGTCTCCCCGAGTCACGATCCGCGTGACTCCACTCGGGGCGATGGGAACCACGAGCTCGCGGTTTCGATAGCGCACGACGGCGTGCGCGCCCGGACGCCCGCGCAGCGTGGCCGCCTCCAGGCCGCCGTCCTTCCAGCGCACGTCGACACCGAAGCCCCCCCGCGCCCGTAGCCCGATCACCGAGCCCGATGGCCACGCCGTGGGCAGCGCGGGAAGGAGCGCGATGACGCCGCCGTGGGTCTGCAGCAGCATCTCGCAGATGCCCGAGACTCCCCCGAAGTTGCCGTCGATCTGGAACGGCGGATGGGCATCGAAGAGGTTCGGGTACGTGCGATCCGGGCCGAGCAGCGAGCGCAGGATCTTGTGAGCGCGTTCGGCGTCACCGAGCCTGGCCCACAGGTTCAGGCGCCACGCGATGCCCCACCCCGTCGCGTCGTCGCCCCGGATCTCGAGTGAACGGCGGGCCGCAGCTGCGAGCTCGGGTGTCGTCCGGACGTCGATCTGGCCGCTTGGAAAGCAGCCGTAGAGGTGCGAGACGTGGCGATGGTGCATCTCGGGAGCGCTCATGTCCCAGTCGTCCAGCCATTCCTGGAGCTGGCCGGCGGCGCCGATCCGGTTCGGTGCAAGCCGTTCTCGCTTCTCTCGCAGCTCTCCGCGCAGCGGCTCGTCCACCCCCAGGATCTCCGCAGCCCGGATGCAGTGGGTGAAGAGGTCGCGCACGATCTGCGAGTCCATCGTCGGACCCGCGCACACCGACGCGCCCATGGGGTGCACGTTCTCGGGCGAGAGCGACGGACAGGTCACGAGCCACCCATGCTTCGGCTCTGCGACGAGCGTGTCGAGGAAGAACTCGGCGGCGCCCTTCATGATGGGATAGACGCGAGCCAGATACGCCTCGTCGCGCCCGTATTCGTAGTGCTCCCACAGGGCCAGGCACAGCCAGGCGCCGCCGGTCGGCCAGAGCCCCCAGCGCGCGCCGTCGACCGGGGCGGCCGCCCGCCAGAGATCCGTGTTGTGGTGCGCGACCCAGCCGCGCGCCCCATAGTGCACCTGGGCCGTCTCGGCCCCTGTCGTCGACAGGTCCTCGAGCAGCGCCACGAGCGGCTCCACGCACTCGGCGAGATTGGCCGGTTCGGCGGGCCAGTAGTTCATCTCGGTATTGATGTTGATGGTGTACTTGCACCCCCATGGAGGAGTGAGCGAGTCGTTCCATAGCCCTTGCAAATTGGCCGGCTGGGTTCCCGGACGCGAGGAGGCGATGAGCAGGTACCGGCCGAACTGGAAGTACAAGGCCGCAAGCTCGGGATCGTCGACGTGGACAGCCTGCCGGACGCGTTCGTCCGTCGGCAGCGGGGCCGCCGCGCCCGTTCCGAGATCGATCGAGACGCGGCCGTACAGGCGACCGTGCTCCGCGACGTGATCGGTGCGCAGGCGCTCGTAGCCCTTGGCTCGGGCGGCGGCGACCTGGCGCGTGGTCACGGCGCCGGGATCCCCGGAGACGTCGCGGAAGCTCTTGTAGCTCGTTGCGACTGCGACGAGCACGACGGCAAAATCGGCGTTCGAAGCCTCGATGACGCCGTCGCGCGCCGTCACCGATCCGGTCGGACAGATGCATTCGACACGCACCTCGAAGGCGAGTGCCCCATCGACTCCGCCCTCGCCTCGGTTCTTGCCGCGCATGACCAGCGCCGCAGGTCCGTCGACCTCGACACGGGCGCCCGGGACGGGAGCGGAGCCTCCCATGCGGGCAGGGTGCGGGGGGACCAGGCTCAGCTCGAAGTGGGTGCCGCCCCGCGCGGCGCAGGACACCCGCGCCACGATGACCTGGTCGACCGGCGACGCGAACACCTCGCGGCTGAAGGCCACGCCGCCGCTCACGAAGGTCGATCGGGCGATGGCCGTGTCGAGAGAGAGCTCGCGTTCGTATCGCTCGACGGCGGCGATACCCGGGAAGGTCAGAACCACGTCGCCGGCGCTCTGGTAGGGCATCTGTTGGATGGGCCTGCCCATCATCGCGGCTTCCGCGAGATCCTGAGCCTCGCGGTACTTGCCCTCGAAGATCAGGCTCCGCACGCGGGGGAGGGCGGCGAGCGCATCGGGGTTGTCGGCGCGGTAGGGGCCGCCCGCCCAGAGCGTGTCCTCGTTCAGCTGCAGTCGCTCGGACTCGATCCCTCCGAACACCATGGCGCCGAGCCGCCCCGACCCCAGGGGCAAGGCTTCCACCCACTCGCGCGCAGGTTGCCGGTACCACAGGCGCATCTCGCGCCGCGAGCGTTCGCCGAGCTCCGGGCGGGCGGGCATCGACCTCGAGCACCGGGCGGCGAGAACGGCGAGGGCGGCCATGCGCAGCGAATCGCGCCGTGTGGGGTTTATCATGTCCCGTTCGCGGTTCGCACCGCGGACGCTCGGGGCGACGATGGAAGGCTCATGGCGGTGATTGTGCAAGCCCCTGGGGGTTGCGCAACCGCGGGGCTCAGTAGTGGTGGTGCGTCCCTTCGGCCTTTCCACGGAAAGACCAGAAGAGGTACGCGAAGTACACAATCGAAAGGGCGATCGCGGGCACCCAGACCCAGAGGCCGATTTCGAGGCCCGCACGATCCGAAGCGGCGTTGTACGCGTCGAGCGTGAAGGACTCGTCGATGACCGACGGCAAGAGCGCCGGGTACAATGCGCCGGCCGTCGCGACGAGCATCGATGCGAGGAAGCCGCACGACGTGAGGAACGCGCGGAGCGGCCGACCCGCGCCCAGGCTGGCACGGGCGATCCCTGCCGCCGCCACGGTCGCCATCGGAAACGGCAAGAGCCACGGGCGGGCGACCACGTGTCGCGCAAACACCGGCGCCTCGACCGCCGTGAGCGCGGTCGCCAGGGTGAAGAGCACGAGCGAAACCGCCCAGAGCCGCCGCGCGGCGGCGACGCTCCGGACGCCCAGCGCCCCCGAAGTCTTCCACGCGAGAAACGTCGCTCCGTGCGCGCCGAGCGCTGTGAGCCCCAGCTCGCCGTAGACGGTGCTGAGGAGGTCGATGGCGCCCGGATGTCGCGATCGTGCTGCGCCGAAAAGATCCTCGTGGAAGTAGCCGGACGCGTCGATGGGAAACCCGCGGACGACGTTGCCGATCGCGACTCCCAGGACGATCGCCAACGCCGTCGACGAGATTGCGAAGACGCTGTCCCAGGCCGAGCGCCACAGCGGATGATCGACCTTGGATCTGAATTCGATGGAGACTCCGCGCAGGACGAGCAGCCACAAAACGATCATCAGCGCCAGGTACAATCCGCTGAATGCCGCGGCGTATGCCCGCGGGAAGGCAAAGACGAACACGCCTCCGGCGGCCAGCAGCCACACTTCGTTGCCGTCCCACAGGGGACCGATGGCTGCAAGCACCGTGCGCCGGTCCTCGTTCGTGCGGGCGACGAACGTGTGAACGATGCCCGCTCCGAGGTCGAAACCGTCGAGGACGACGTACGCCGTGAGCATCAGAGCGAGAATGGCGAACCAGAGGGCGTGCACGGTCACCTCGAGGCCATCGCATCGGGCTCGGCCGGGCCGTGGGCGATCTCACGAAGAACCAGCCAGAGGAACAAGATCCCGATTAGAAAATAGAGGCCGGCGTAACCGAGCACGGTGAACACGACGTCGCCCGCGCCGAGGTCGGGTGACGTGGCGCGAGCGGTTCTCTGGAGGCCGTAGACGATCCACGGCTGGCGTCCGAGCTCGGCGGTCGTCCACCCGGCGGTCGTCGCGATGTACGGAAAGGGAAAAGCCAGCATGAGGATCCACAGGACGGCGCGCGTTCGCTCCAGCCTTCCAAGCCAGAGAAGCAGCGCAGAGCCGCCCATCAGGCCCAGTTGCAGCGTTCCGAGGCCCACCATCATGTGGTAGGCGAAGTAGAGAAGCTCGACGTTGTCCGGCCACTGGTCGCGAGGAACGTCGTTCAGCCCCTCGACGGTCGCGCCGAACGAGCCGTACGCAAGAAAGCTGAGCGTCGCGGGGACGACGATCGGGTTCTCCAGGCGGCGCTCCTCGACGTTGGGCTGGCCGATGATGTCCAGCTCCGCGTGACCCCCGCTTTCGAACTTGCCCTCCATCGCCGCAAGCGAGGCGGGCTGGAACCGTGCGACCAGTCTCCCCTGCCGGTCGCCGGTCGGAAAAATTTGCATTGTGCATGCAATGAGACCGGCGACGACCCCGAGACGCAGGCACGCGCGAGCGTGCTCCGGGAACTGCCCGATGAGCGTCCAGTAGGCGGCCACCGCACTCACCACGAACGATCCCGTGATGACCGCCGCCGTCATCGTGTGCGCATACTGCCAGAGACCCCAGGGGTTGAAGACGAACGCGGAGAAGCTGGCCAGCGTGAGGCGCCCGCTCGCGTCCTGCGCATAGCCGACCGGGTGCTGCATGAATGCGTTCGTGACCACGATGAAGTAGCCGGAGAGCCAGGACCCGAGAAACACCATCAGCGCGGCGAGGAGGTGGCCGCGCGGTCCGAGCTTGCGTTCGCCGAACAAGAACAGCCCCAGGAACGCCGATTCGGCGAAGAATGCGAAGAGGCCTTCCATGGCCAGAGTGAGCCCGATCACGCCGCCGGTCGCATTCGAGAACCTTGCCCAGTTCGTGCCGAACTGGAACTCCATCGGGATGCCCGTCACCACACCGACGGCGAAGTTGAGCGCGAAGACGCGCCCCCAGAACCGAGCGAGGTCGTTCCAGCGGGTGCCCGAGCGCTTCAGCCCCAGGGCCTTCATCACGACGATGAGCAGCGCCAGCCCCATCGTCAATTGGGGAAACAGATAATGGTACGTGATCGTGAAGGCGAACTGCAGGCGGCTCCAGCCCAGGGCGTTCATCGATTCGCGCTTTCGCGCGCATTCTTAGTGTCGGGTTGGCGCAGTCGAAAGAGTGTGGCAAGGAAAAACGGGAGAAAGCTCCCGACGGGTGCGGCTTGCAGGTGGCCGCCTCTCCCGCCGGCTTGTCCGGCGAGCTCGCCCGTTGGCGAGCGGCTTCGGCCGCGGCGCGATCCCACGGTACCGGGCGGCGGGCGTGTCCTGACGAAGTCGTGCTTGACCCCGAGGCTCATTTAAATAGACGCTATGGTTGTTATTACGGACAAGGACGGCGCACCGAGGGACCGGGACTCCGGTCGTTCCGAAGGAGATCCACGATGAGCAAGGTTGTCGAAGAGGTGCTTGTGGCCAACGCGAGTTACGCGGCGACCTTTGGCGGGAAAGGGAAGCTTGCGCTCCCGCCGGCAAGAAAGTTCGCAATTCTGACGTGCATGGATGCGCGCATCGATCCGGCCAAGCTTGCCGGCCTGAGCGAAGGCGATGCGCACGTGATTCGCAATGCGGGCGGTCGCGCCAGCGATGACGCCCTCCGATCGCTGGTCATCTCGTACAAGCTTCTCGGTACGCGCGAGTGGTTCGTCATCCATCATACCAACTGCGGCATGGAGCTCTTCACGGACGAGATCATCCGCGATCTGCTCGCCAGCAGCCTCAAGACGGCGTCGCACGACGGCACCCAGTGGAAGGACCCCGGGGGTGGCGTCGGGTCCGCCGAGGCGCAGTTCGTCGACTGGCTGACGATCAAGGACCAGCCGCTGAGCGTCGCGGACGACGTCAAGCGTATCCGCCGGAGCCCGCTCGTTCCCGGGGACATCGCGGTGTACGGATACATCTATCAAGTCGAAACGGGCAGGCTCGTGGAAGTCCCCGAAGCGACGCGAGCGGGGCGGGCAATCTGACGAGCTCGGCCGCTCGCGCGGTGCGTCGCCGTCGCACGAACGCGCGGGACGCGATTCTCCGTTCGCCGACGCGGGCGCCCCCGGCTCCGCACAGCATGTCGGATGGATTGCAGTGCATAGCGGATTTAAGCGACATCCACGGGTGCGTTGCCCTTTGACATGACGGCATCGAGTGCGCGAAATGGGCTCCGGAGCCGGTAGCCAATTCACGCGGTTCTCGTCCGCGCTCCTCACGAGAACCAGGAGACCCATCGGACATGCCCGGACCCACTGGAGCTCACGAGACGCTCGGCGCCCAAGCAGCTCGCCAGCTTGCCAATACCACCAAGACACCTCCGCAATGGATCGGGGTCACACCCCGATGGTTGGTCAGCCTCCTTCCGTGGACGCCCGTCGAGGCCGGCACCTATCGAGTCAACAAGGTGAAAGGGGGCGGCGAATCGCAAATCGCCATCGAATGCAGCCCGAGCGACAGCGACGACCTTCCCTGCGCCTTCATCGATTACGAACAGCACCCCCGCGAGTACACGCTGAGCACCGTCACGACGACGATCGAGGTTCAGACGCGCATCTCGGATCTGTATCGCAGTCCGATGGATCAGGTGCGCGAGCAGCTCGCCGTTCTCGTGGAAATGGTCAAGGAACGGCAAGAAGACGAGATCGTCAACAATTCCAACTACGGTCTTCTCAACAACGTCGGCCCCGGGATGCGCGTCGGCACGCGCGCGGGAGCGCCGACGCCGGACGATCTCGACGAGCTCATCGCGCGCGTCTGGAAGGAGCCGGCGTTCTTTCTCGCCCACCCTCGAACAATCGCGGCATTCGGACGTGAGTGCACCTGGCGGGGCGTCCCCCCGGCGACGATCACGATGTTCGGCTCGCCGTTTCTCACCTGGCGCGGCATTCCGCTCATCCCCTCGGACAAGGTGAAGATCCAGGACGGCAAGACGAGCGTGTTGCTCATGCGTACCGGGGAGAAGAAGCGCGGCGTCGTGGGTCTCTTCGAGCCGGGGCTTCCCGGCGAGGTCACGCCCGGACTATCGGTTCGGCTGATGGGCATCAACCAGAGGGGCGCCGCCGCCTACCTCATCTCCCTCTACTGCTCCGCGGCCATTCTCGTCGACGACGCTCTCGGGGTTCTCGAGAACGTGGATGTCGGCCAGTATCATGAGTACAAGTGACGTCACGACGGTCGCGGCCGACGCCGCGGCGATGGAGGGCGAGATCCGGCGCCTGGCCAATGAGCTCTTTTCGACCGTGCCCGCGGGCTCATCGCCCTCCTTACCCGCCTCGTCACTGCCCCCTTCGTCGCTTTCGCCCGCCCCGTCGGGCGACCCCGTGACGTCATCGGTCGCCCCCATCGGTTCGCTCGCGACCCCACCCCCGTTGGCGGGCGCGGGCTCGCCCGGCTGGGTCAGTCCGCCGGCCTGGGGCCCAAGCGCTCTCGGAATGGGAGCGGGGGGCGCGTCTCCGGCGCTCACGGCCCCGCCTATCCCTGGTCCGCTGAAGCAGCCCCCGTTGCCTTTCGCGCCGCCCCCGAAGGAGAGCGACCTCCGGGTGATCCCCGGCCTCGTTTCGGACGCGCTCGGTGTGTCGTCGCCGGTCGCTCTCGCGAGCACGGGGGAGGCCGCGACGACCACTCCGTACTTTCTCCAGATCGCGGGGTTGCCCTCCGCACCGCTTGCGCCGGCCGCGTCGCCCACGCCGCCGTTCGCACCGCCTGCGCCGCCTGCGCCGCCTTCCGCAACGCCCGCACCGGCTCCCGCAACGGCCGCACCCCAGCCCCTCTCCTTGTCGTCGGTGCCGGCCGCCGGTTCTCTCGCGCTTCCGACTCCGCCACCCGACGCCCCCGCGTCTTCGACCCGCGCGACCCCCGCGTACGCTTTGCCGCACTCCGACCCGCTCGCAGCCGGCAGTGATTTCTGGCCCCAGCTCGTCCCCGACGTGGCGGTATCTCGCCCCCTGTTCGACGGACACGCGATCAAGAAGGATTTCCCCATCCTGCGCGAGCGCGTGAACGGGCGGCCGCTGGTCTGGCTCGACAACGCCGCCACGACCCAGAAGCCTCAGGTCGTGATCGACAGGCTCTCGTATTTCTATGAGCACGAGAACTCGAACGTCCACCGGGCGGCGCACACGCTGGCCGCCCGGGCGACCGACGCGTACGAGTCCGCCCGCGACACCGTACGCCGCTTTCTCAATGCACCGTCCGCACGGGACATCGTCTTTTTGCGAGGGACCACCGAAGCGATCAATCTCGTCGCGCAGAGCTGGGGCGCCCGCTACGTCGGCGCCGGCGACGAGATCGTCATCACGTGGCTGGAGCACCACGCGAACATCGTTCCATGGCAGATGCTCTGCGCGGAAAAAGGGGCCTGCTTGAAGGTCGCGCCGGTCGACGCGCGCGGCCAGGTCATCCTCGACCAGTACGAGCGTCTTCTCGGTCCGCGCACCCGGCTGGTCTCGTTCAGTCACGTCTCGAATGCGCTCGGGACCATCGTGCCGGCGCGCGAGATGATCGAAATGGCGCACCGGCACGGCGCGGTCGTCGTGGTGGACGGCGCGCAGGCCGTATCGCACATGCCTGTCGACGTCCAAGCGCTCGACTGCGACCTGTACTGTTTTTCCGGCCACAAGATCTTCGCGCCGACCGGCATCGGCGCCTTGTACGGCAAGCGCGAAGTGCTCGAGTCGATGCCTCCCTGGCAGGGCGGCGGAAACATGATCTCGAACGTGACCTTCGAGAAAACCACGTACCAGCCCCCGCCGCAGCGGTTCGAGGCCGGCACTGCCAGCATCGGGGACGCCGTCGGCCTCGGTGCCGCCCTCGATTACGTGTCCGGGATCGGCATCGAGAACATCGCCCGCTACGAGCACGACCTCTTGGAATACGCGACCGGGAGACTCTCCACGGTGCCGGGTCTTCAGATGATCGGGACCGCACCCGAGAAGGCAGGAGTGATGTCGTTCGTGCTCGACGGGGTTCGAACCGAGGACGTCGGGGCGGAGCTCAACCAGGAAGGCATCGCCGTGCGGGCGGGCCACCACTGCGCGCAGCCGATCCTGCGGCGCTACGGGCTCGAAAGCACCGTGCGGGCCTCGCTGGCTCCGTACAACACGCGCGAGGACGTCGACGCGCTCGTCGCGGCGCTCCTTCGACTGCAGGGCAGCCGGCCCCCTCCCCCCGTCAGCCGCAACGGTGCGTAGCCGGGACAGCCCGCGTCGTCAGACGGCCGCGGCCAGCTCCGGAAGGGCGAGCGGCAGTCCGAGTTTCGCCCAGCCCCGCATCCCCGACGTCAGGTTGTATACGCGCGTCAGGCCGTTCGAGAGGGCGATCCGCGCAGCGGTTTCGCTGCGGACCCCGGCCGCGCACACGAAGACGACCCCGTCTCGCGGCAGGGCGCCCTTCGGATTGTTCCGAAGCTCGTTCAGCCCCACGCGGCGGGCTCCAGGGATGTGCCCGGTCGCCCACTCGTGCGCCTCGCGTACATCGACCACTTCGATTTCCCCGCCGGCCAGAAGCTCCTGAACGGCGTGGGGGGTGATGGGAACGATCATATGTCCACTATAACGGACAAATAGCCCTTGGCAAGGCCACGCAAACGCGAGGGCACGCAAGTGTCCGTCCACCCTCGGGAAAAGTCGGAGCCGGGCTAACCGGCCGGGGCAATCGGTTCAGCGGAGCCGGTCGTCCTCGTAGGTCATGACGAGGTACATGTGCAAGAGTTCGCGGGTTTCGTTCCAGTATTCATGCGGCACGTCCGCTTCGAAGAGGATCGCGTCGCCGGCCGACAGGCGGTGTCGCTTGCCCCCGACGACCAGGCCGAGCTCGCCCTTGACGACGACCAGATTCTCGCGCGTTCCAGGCGGATGTGCGTCCGCCCGCTCGACCGATCCCGGCGCGAGCCGCAGCTCGTAGAACTCGACGGATCGGGGCGCGTCGGACGGGAAGAGAGCGCGCGAGACGAAAGCTCCGTCGTGAGACGTGAGCACCTTCGCGTTGGCGGCGCGGATCACCGTGGGATGCGTGCCGGTGGGGTCGGTGATGAGCGCCGAAAACGAAACGCCGAGAGCGTGGGCGATCTTCCAGAGCACGTTGATCGTCGGAATGCTGCGTCCGAGCTCGACCTGTCCGAGCATGGCCCGGCTCACTCCGGAGGCGCGTGAGAGCCGCTCGAGCGACAGTCCCCGCCGGGTGCGCAGTCGGCGCAGGTTCGCGCCGACTTCGGGGGTGAAGCCCTGCGATCCTTCGGCGGGTGCCGTTTCGGTCGGTCGAGGCTCGGAATCCCCCGTCTCCGCCGCGGCGGTCTGTTCGCGGGTCCGAGTGCCGATCGCTTCGACTCGGCCGACCGTCGTGCGTGGCCCCCGAACGTTCGGCATTTCGGCCCTCTTGTCTACTATGCGGGATGATGAGCGCAAGAGGCGTCGATGGTCGCTTGCCGCCTCGTGGGCTCACGAGCATGCTCGCTCGACCGCGCGTCCCCCCGCGTCTTCCGCCCGCCGGCCGAACGCGAGTGCGTGAGCACCCATCCCCACCAGCATCGCGCCGACGAAAAGGAGCGGTGTCCGCCAGCCCGTGACCACCGACACGACGGCGGGCCCCGGGCAGAACCCCGCCATGCCCCATCCGATCCCGAAGATCGCGGACCCGATCACCAGGCGAAGGTCGACAGTCGGCGACTTTGCGCGAACGGCCGGCGCCTGCGCGCCGACCCCGTCGCCGCCGGGAACGCGCCGGCTGAAAAGTGCCAGGAACGTGGCGTGAACGCCGATGGCGCCGAGCATGACGAACGCGAGGCTGGCGTCCCAGTGCTCGGTGACGTCGAGAAATGCGATCACCTTGGCCGGTTGGGTCATCCCCGCGAGCCCGAGGCCGGCGCCGAAGATGACTCCGGACACGAACACGCCGACGCTCTGTCCCTTCATCGCTTGCCGCCGAGAATCGCCGGCCATCTCAGGAATCATCGGCCGCCCCCGAGAACGTGCTGCACGACGATCGCGGCCACGACTCCCGTGGCCATGAAGGTGAGGGTGGCCCAGAGCGAGCGAACCGAGAGATGGCTCAGGCCGCAGACGCCGTGACCGCTCGTGCAGCCCCCTCCGAGGCGCGTGCCGAAGCCCACGAGCAGACCGGCGACGATCGTGAGCGACGCCGGTACGGGGGTTGGGCCGAACGAGGATGGATGCAGCAGCTCGACCAGGAGTCCGCCCGAAAGCAGCCCCACCACGAAGAGGGCGCGCCACGAGATCTCCGGTGATCGTTCGCGGCGGTCCGATCGACTCGATCCGCGTGGCAAGAGACCGGCAACGATCCCGCTGATGCCGGCCACGCGTCGGTTGACGATCCACAGAAGTGACGCGCTCGCTCCGATGAGCATGCCGCCTGCGAGCGCGGGGATGGGAGTGAAGTGAGTCATGTTCGATCGACCCTTTTCGCGCGGGGGGGGGAAGGATGGCGCGGGCTTGCGCGCGACTGCTAGGACGACGGCGTGGTGGGCAGTCCGGAGGAAATCCAGGCGTCGAGGCCGCCGCGGACGTTTCTGACTTGCTGGTACCCGAGTGACTTGAGCAGGAGCATCCCGTAGAGAGACCGCTCTCCCACCTTGCAGATCGTGACGATGGGCTCGCACTTATCGTCGGGGAGGCCGACGGGATATCCGCCGGCGAGATCGGGAAGCGGCACGTTGTGCGCAATGGGGACGCGCCGCGTCGCAAACTCCGCGGGCGATCGAACGTCGACGAGGAGCCCGCCGGTTCGTTCGAGCAGGGCGCTGGCTTCGCGTGGATCGATCACGTCGGGCGAGGCCCGCGCGAATTCGACGATGTTGTCGAGGTTGGAGCTCAGGCCGCCGGAGATGGGCTTGGTGCTCGCGAAGAGCTCCGGCAGGTGCTTGCGCATCGAGGCCGGGTACTTGAAAACATTGTCGGGGAAGATGACGACCGCAACGACGCCCGGCTCGTCGGGAACCAGCTTCAGGGCACCCGTCAATGCCATTCCGGAGCTGGGGCCGGCGATGAGGCTTTCCTCCTGGCAGAGGCGCCGGCTCATCTCGAAGGCGTCCTCGTCCTGCACTTCGACGAGCCCGTCGTATTCCTTGGGAAAGAAGAGCGCCGTCTGTTTGAGCTGGCGCAAGCTGCGCACGCCCGGAATGTCGTGGCCCTCCGCCGGGTGGACGCCGAGAACGCGCACGTCCGGCCGCTTCTCCTTCAGAAAGCGCCCCGTGCCCGTGATCGTGCCACAGGTGCCGAGCCCCGCCACGAAGTGCGTCACCCGTCCCTGGGTTTGTCGCCAGATCTCCGGTCCCGTCGTCCGGTAGTGGGCGTCGGGGTTTGCCGGATTGCCGTACTGGTCGAGCCGGTAGTTTCCCGGTCGCGCGCCCATTTCTGCAGCGAGCGCGATCGCTCCTTCGGGTGCGCCGGGCGCCGGACAGAGGTCGTCTTCGAGCTCGACGAGCTCTGCGCCGAACAGCCGCAGGGTCGTCCGCTTCTCGGCGGGTATTTTCGTGGAGAGGGTGGCCGTCAGCTTGTAGCCTTTGGCGTTCGCGACCATCGCGAGGCCCATGCCCGTGTTGCCCGAGGTCGGCTCGACCAGCCGGGTGCCGGGCGAAATGCGCCCGTGCTCTTCCGCGTCGCGCACGAGGTTGGCCGCGATCCGGTCCTTGACGGCGCCGAACGGGTTGTACCACTCGAGTTTCGCGTACACTGTCGCGCGCTTGAGGGGGACGACGCGGCGCAGACGAACAATCGGAGTTGGATTGTCCGCGCTCGGCAGGAGCTCGAGGATGGAATCGTACACCCGGGCTTCGTGATTTGGCATATCGACGAACCCGTCTAGTATAGAAAACCGCGACGGCAAGCGCGAGCCGGCGGCCGCGCGGGGGGCGGGAGGCTGCGGCCAGCGCGCGGGACTTCGAAACCGGCGCTCCGTGTCACCCTCACCCCGAGGTCAAAAACCTGCGGCCCGCGCCACCTCGGCGAGAAGCGCTCGCGCGGTACCGACCCCGCACGCCCTGAGAATGCGCATCGGAATGCCATGGCGACTCGCCTCGCGCTTCGCGACATGAACCGCGTTGTGGCTGTTCGTACCGGTGATGATCACCAGCAGGTTCGTGCGCTGCACGAGCGACGCCAGCCGCGCCGCCCCGGTGCCACGGGTATGGCCGCCATGGAACTCGACGTCGATCCCGAGCTCGTCGCCCAGCGCGAGCAAGTCGGGCTCCATCCGTTCGGCTCCGCCGATGAAGCTGACCCGCGGACGGTGGCTCAAGGGCGCCGCCGCCCCCGCCCCGGCGATTCCAACCGCGGAGCGAGGACGTAGCGCTCCGCCGAATCACTGACGATGGTCACGATGAGCCTGCCGGCCATCTCGACGCGGCTGGCCAGGGCAGCGGCCGCGCAGACGGCGGCGCCGGAGGAAACTCCCGCCAGGATCCCCTCCTCGCGGGCAAGGCGATGGGTCCACTCGAAGGCGTCTTCGTCGGATACGCCGACGATCTCGTCGACCAGACCGCGCTGAAAGAGTGGTGGCACGAAGCCGGCCCCAATGCCCTGGATGCCGTGCCTTCCGGCCTTGCCGCCCGAGAGAACCGGCGAGGACGCCGGTTCGACGGCCACGATGTGAATTCCTCGTTTTCGAGCGCGCAGTCCCAGTGAAACGCCGGTGATGGTTCCGCCGGTGCCGACGCCCGCCACGAATGCCCCGACTTCTCCGCCCGTGCTCGACCAGATCTCGTCGGCGGTGGTCGTTCGATGAATCTCCCGGTTCGCCTCGGACGCGAACTGGTCGAGCAGGACGGCCGAGCGGTCGGCCGTGACGAGGGCGCGCGCGCGGTCGGCCGCAGCTTTCATGTCGCCTCCGCCGGTGACGATCACGTCGGCTCCGAGATAAAGGAGCAGCGCGATCCGTTCGTGGCACCAGTCCTCCGGGATCGTCAGCCGCACCCGGTAGCCGCGCAAGGCGGCGATGCGGGCGAGTGCCAGTCCCGTGTTGCCGCTGGTCGCAGCGACGATCGTGCTGCCGGCACGCAGTTCGCCGCGCGCTTCGGCCTCGTCGACGAGAGCCGTCGCCACGCGATCCTTGACGCTCCCGGTGGGGTTGCGTGATTCGAGCTTGACGGCGACCCGGCCCGCAAGCCGGGCCGTCACTCGCTTCAACTCGACGAGAGGCGTGCCCCCTACGGGGTTGTCGTCGCCCTGGCTCGGCGGCCCGCGACGCGGGGGCGGGAGAGAAGCCGGACGGATGTCTTGCTGGTAGGCGGCGCGCATGGGCCCGATCCCGTGTCGATGTCCAAGTCCATCGTAGTTCATGTCTACTATAACGGACAAGGCGAAGGAGCAAGCTTTGTCGCGAATGCGTTACGGCGAGCGATGGTACGCGATTTATACAGTACTTCCGACCGATAGCGAGCCCCCAAGGCCCGATCCGGCCGTCTGACCCCTTGCCCGGTCACAGACGTTATGATAGACGTGACCAGGCAAAATGAAGGACAAGAGCCCCTCGGGCCCGGCGCTGTCGGTCGACTGGACGGCGCTGCTCGTGGCACTGGCGCTCGCCGCCGTGGTCAAGCTCGAGCTCCTGAGAGCCGTCCCGTGGTGACCGGGGTCTCGGTCCACGATCGTCCGGTGACGTCGCCGCCTTTGCGCGCGGCGCGTCTCGCTCCGGGCGCTGCGCTGCTGTTCGCGATCGGCTTCGCGGGAAAGTGGATCGAAGCGTTCTTGCGCGATTACGGCAAGGCGCATCACCTCGTTCTTCCCAACATCGAGTACGTCCTCTGGGCCATCCTGATCGGTTTTGCGGTCGGCAACTTGTTCGGGGCATCGCGGTGGTTCGCCGCGTGCGCGCCGGGGATCGACACGTACGAATTTTTTCTCAAGGTGGGCATCGCACTCTTGGGTGTGCGCTTCGTGTTCGGCGACGTGCTGAAGCTCGGGGGGCTCAGCCTGGCTCTCATCGTGCTCGAGTTCGCCGTCGCCGGAACGCTGATGGTCTATCTGGGATCTCGATTCAAACTCGGCCCGAAATTGACCGCGCTCTTGGCGGTCGGATCGTCCGTCTGCGGAGTGTCGGCCATCATCGCGACGGAGGGGGCGATCGAGGCCGAGGAGCAGGACGCATCGTACGCGATTGGCGCGATCCTCCTCCTCGGCGCCGTCGGACTCTTCGTGTTTCCCGTCGTGGGTCACGCCCTGGGCATGAGCGACCACGCCTTCGGGCTGTGGGTCGGTCTGGGAATCGACAACACGGCGGAGGTCGTGGCAGCGGGCAATCTATATTCCGAGGAGGCGGGTCGCTGGGCCGTCCTGGCCAAGACAGCTCGTAACGCCACCATCGGTTTCGTCGTCCTCGGCGTCGCTCTCTATTTCGCGGCACGCGCCGGACGGAAGCTCGAAGGCTCGCGCGCTTCCTTCGTGTGGACGAAGTTTCCGAAGTTCGTCCTGGGGTTCGTGCTGCTCTCGGCGCTCGCCAGCGCGGGGACCTTCACTACGGCGCAAATTGGTCGCATCGCAAACCTCAGCCGGTGGGCCTTTCTCTTCACCTTCGCAGGGGTCGGGCTCCGAACCAACCTCGTCATGCTTCGGCGCCAGGGGGTAAGGCCGCTCATCGTGGGCGCCATCGGCGAGGTCGCCGTTGCGCTGGTGACGCTCGGGATGGTGATGGGCGCCGACCGGTGGTTTCACCTCGGGTGACGGGTTCGCTCCGCGCAAGATCATTGCCATGGCAACGATCCACCGAGCGCGGCTCGTCGCGTCTACGGCTCCATCAGCGCAGCCCGCATGCGCGGGTCGTACTCGCCCGACTTGCGGTCGTAGATCTTGAACGCCCCACCGTCGTCCCAGTACGCCCATCCGAAGCCACGCCGTTCGGCCTCGGTTCGCACCAGCCGCGTCCAGGCGGCGCGCGACTTGGGGTCTGCGTTCTCGATGACACCGAACTCGCCCATGTAGACAGGCAGGCGCGTGCGCTCGGCGAACGAGTGCGCGACGTCGAGCTCGTCGATCACGCGGGCCGGGCTCGACGGGTTCGTGGCGGCGGGCTCTTCGTTGTAGCGCTTCACCCAGTCGGCGGCCCACGCGTGGCGGCGCGCGCCCGGTCCGGCCTCCAGAGGTTGCGCGGGGGGACCCGGAAACACGATGCCGCGTGTATCGAACTCCTCGGGCATGAAGCTCGCCCCCTGATGGGTGAAGAGAATCGGCTGGTACATGTGAAAGCTTCCGACGAGGTTCGGATCCCCCGCAGGCACCCTGAGCGAGTCGCGCAGCGCCTTGGCGGACGCCCATCCCAGCCCCTCGAGCACTACGGCCCGTGTCGGGTTGGTCGTCCGGACGACGGCGAGGGCGTCGGCCATGATGGCATTCCACTCGTCGGCGGTGATCTTGCCGTTCGGCTCGTTGCATAGTTCGAACACCACGCCACGTGGGCGGCTGCGCTCTCGTTCGGCAATCTGGCTCCAAAGACCGACGAACCGCGCGTGCTGCTGCTCGGGCTGATCCATCAGGTCGGCGTAGTGATGAACGTCGACGACGATGGCCAGCCCCTGCGAAAGCGCCTCGTCGATGGCCCAATCGACGCGCGCGAAAAACGCGGCGTCGATCGAGAACGGAGGCGCCGCCGCGGCGTGAGCGCTGAAACGCGCGGGCAGCCTCACGTGATCGAAGCCGGCCCGCTTCGCGGCCACGAAGTCGGAGGGCTGAAGGACGACGCCCCAGTCTCCTTCGCTCGGCGCATCGAGCGCGTCGCCGAGGTTGACCCCCCGCTTGAGTGCGGCGCCGAGGGGCGGCTGCGGGGACGTCGACGGCGCCGGCGGCGTGATCGTCTCCGCGGCGACGGGCGCGCTGGGAGCCGGCGTGGAGGGGGAGGTGGCCGCGACCGGGGCGGGCGGGGTGACGCAGCCGGCCAAAACGAAAAGCACGACGAAAGCTCCGACGGAGGCTTGCAGCACGATTCCCATACGAGCCAGTTTGTGCCCACCGCGCTCGACCCGTCTCGAAAACACGTCAGGAGCGTGTCGGTGTCGCCGCGACGGCTCGGGGCAAGAGGAGGATCGTCCCGAGCGCCCCGGCGATCAGCGACCCGGTGAACACCGCGAGCTTCGCCACGCCCGCGTCCGTGGGAGAAAACGCGCGATCGGCCATGACCAGCGCGAGGGTGTCACTGACTCCCCCCAGGCACGCCGCCGCGACGAATTGACGCCGTGCGACACCCGCCGGTGGCAACGCGAGTCCGGCGCCTATGGCGAGCCCCGACGCCAGCAAGATGCCGAGCGGCTTGCCAATCACGAGGCCCGCGACCGTACCCGCGAAGATCGACCCTGCATCGTGCGACGACAGCTCGAACGTCAGCCCGACGCCCGTGGCCGAGAACGCGAAGAGCGGCAAGATCACGAAGGCGCTCCAGGGCGAAACGGCGCGCTCGACGCGCTCGGCGGGCGACAGCAGTCGTTCGCTTGCGGCGGACAGATTGCGCGCCGCCCACTCCCACACGGGTTCGCCTTCGAGGTTCGGGTGGTGGCGACCCTCCGTCTTCGCCTGACGCTCCGCGTGCTCCAGGGCGGCGAGCGCGGTTGCGGCCTGGGCGAGAAGCGGCGCTGCCGCTGGAGACGGGCGACTCGGCAGACACATCGCGAGCAGCACGCCGGCGAGGGCGGCGTCGATGCCGACCGCGTGGAGCGAGAGCCAGAGCGTGACGCCCGCCACGACGTACGGCCAGATGGCGTAGACCCGCGCGCGGTTGAAGGCGACGAGGACGAGCAGCGAGCCGATGACCGCCCCCGTGTACGACGGCGCGAACGAGCGCGGGTAGAAGATCGCGAGCGTGAACACGGAGAGAATGTCGTCGACGACGGCGAAAGCGGCGACGAAGACGCGAAGCCCGACGGGGACCTTGCTGCCCAGCACGGCGAGCAGGGCGAGCGTGAACGCCACGTCGGTCGCGGTCGGAATCGACCACCCCCGGGACGCCGGTCCGCGATTGAAGAGCAGGTAGACGAGCGCGGGAGCCACGACGCCGCCCGCTGCGGCCAGGATGGGCAGCAGGGCGGCTCGCCAGCTGGCCAGCGCGCCCCCCGTCATCTCTCGCCGGATTTCGAGGCCGACGAGCAGAAAGAAGACAGCGAGCAGCCCCTCGGAAAACCACTCTCGCACCGTCAAGAGCAGCGCGCTGCCGCTCGGGCCCACCCCCACCTGCGTATTCATGAAACGCTGATACGTGGGCGCGAGGGGCGTGTTGGCGCATACGAGCGCGAGCAGGGCCGTGCCCAGCAGCACGAGCCCGGTCGACGTCGGAAGACTGGCGAAGACACGCGCGGTGCGATGCACTCGGGCGGCGATCGGACGCTCGAGCGCCTCGAGCAGGGAGTCGAAGTCCCACGCACCGTCGTACCGGATGCCGTCGATGAAGAGCGTCGGCGTGGCCGTCACGCCGTTCCGTCGGCCGTCCGCGAGGTCCTCGTCGACCCGCGCCCGCGTCTGGTCGCCGTCGAGATCGCGGACGAAGCCCGCTACGTCGATTCCGATCGTGCGGGCGAAATCGACGAGGTCGTCGCGACCGATCGGAGGCTGGTGGTCGAACAGGCGGTCGTGCATCTCGAAGAAGCGACCCTGCAGAGCGGCCGCCTCCGACGCCCGTGCGGCCAAGTCGGCACCCGGGTTCGCGCGCTCGTTGGGGAACTGGCGATACACGTAGACGAGCCGATCGCCCAACCTCTCGCGCAGCCGCTTCAGAACCTGCCGCAGCCTCCGGCAGTAGGGGCAGAGAAAGTCCTGATAGCCGACGACCTCGACCGAATCCTCGCCGGGGCGCCCCCGGAAGTGGTCTCGGGTCGGATCGAGGGGACGCAGGAGCCGGAGCCTGGCGCCGGGGATCTCGTCGCCCGCCATGAGCTTGGCTCATACCACGGTCGCGGCGCGCGCCCGACCCGGCACGTGACTTGGAAAGGAGCCGGACGCGAGGGTAACGTAAGACCGGTGCAGGCATCCCGAGGTGGGGATCGAGCTTGAACGGCGAAGCCGACCGCAGCGACGCGCCGGGTCGTAACGTGCGAGCAGGTCGTGGCGACGCGGCGGGTCGCAACGCTGGGGCAGGTCGTGGCGACCGATCGAGTCGCAACGGGAAGAAGAACGCCGACAGGCTGCGCTCGCTACCCGTCGAGGCTCCGGCCGCCGCACCCTCCCCGCGACCGCTCTCCCCGCCGCGTATCTTCGCGTACGTCGATGCCGTGGCTCACCACGGATCCATCCGCAAGGCCGCCGCCGCCCTTCACATCGTATCGTCGGCCCTGAATCGCCGGATCCTCGATCTCGAGGACGAGCTGGGCTCGCCGCTGTTCGAACGGCTGCCTCGCGGGGTTCGCCCCACGGCGGCCGGCGAAATTTACCTCGACTACGTCCGCCGATCGATGCGCGAGCTGGAGCATGTCGGGGCCCAAATCGAGGGATTGCGGCGGCTGCTGCGAGGACGTGTGCGACTGGCGGTGGCCGAATCGGTCACGGGGCACATGTTGCCGACGGCCATTGCCCGTTTTCAGGCGCAGCATCCGAACGTCGCGTTCCACGTATGGATCGACGGCCCGAAGGGCATCAGCGACGCTCTCGCGACCGACGCGGCCGATCTCATCCTCACTCACGATGCGCTCGACCGGCCGCAGGTGAGCGTCATCGCGTCGGTCCATCAGCCCCTCTGCGCTCTCGTCGCGCCCGGCCATCCGCTCGCCGCGCGCGAGAGCATCGCGCTTCACGACTGCATCTCTTACCCGATCGCGCTGCCCGACTCGACGCTCGCTGCTCGCGCCCTGATCGACCGCGCGTTGATGCGCGCTTCGTTCAAGCTCGAGCCTGCGCTCGTTTCGAATTCCGTCGAGCTGACGAAGACCTTTGCGCGCCAGAACCAGGCGGTCTGTTTCCAGTTTCGCATCGCGGGCCGGCCCGACCCGAGCGGCATGGTTGCCATTCGGTTGACCGATTCCGGCTTCGATCAGGCCACCCTCGCTCTCGCCGCCCGACGCCATCGGGTGCTCCCCGTCGCTTCCGCGGCGTTTGCGTCACTGCTCGAAGAGGTCTTCGAGACCCTCTGACGGTCCGCGGTTCTCCGCGTCGGTGGGCTGCGTCGTCGGAACGGGATGACGTCCGTCGCTGGACGGGCATGACATCCGTCGGGTGGCGCCGCGTGACGGCGCCTGGAGCGCTCTGATTTGGGCATCGGTGCGGACGCTTCTTGGTGCTGGCGCATCGCGAACTTACCGTGCATAGCCGTTTGGCGAGCGCCGAGGGGAAAGGAGCGGTTTCTCGATGGAAACGAGTCGTAAATATGCGCTTGACGCGCCCGGGGGCGATTTCAGTCCTGGCAGCATGCTTGCGCTCGCGCCGGCCAAAGTCTGCTGCGGCGACCTCGAGATCGACAGGACACGTCGACGCGCGGTGCTGGCCGGACGCGCCCTCCGATTGACGGGGCGCGAGTACGCTCTGCTCTTGTGTCTGGCCGATCGCTCCAATCGAGTGGTCCGCCGATCGGTGCTGCTCGAGACGATCTGGAGCGCTCCGGACGCTCGAGGGTCCGACGTGTTGAAGGTCTATCCTTGGTCGAACGTCGTGAACGTCTACGTCAACCACCTGCGCAGAAAGCTCGGCGCGTACGCGGGCATGATCGAGACGAT
>DASPUY010000074.1:0-9171 GCA_035622655.1 Polyangiaceae bacterium | reverse complement strand
CTCGAACGGGACCTCGGCATCCACGAGAGGCGGGGATGTGACCACCCCCATCGGCTGGGCACGAGCGAGTTGCTCGAGAAGCATCTGGGTCGCCATGTACGCGTACCCCGCCGTGAAGAGCGCGGCGAATGGGGTCGCGATGAAATGCCCCGTGTGAATCGAGGCGACGGTGCTCGCCAGCGACACCACGCAGAGAATGCTCTCCGCCAGGGGCACCGTGAGCGGCGTCCGGTAGCGCACCGCGGCGGCGGAGCCTTTCTTCGGAGTCCGGATGAACTCGCCCGCCATCGTACGGAAGCCGCGCACGATGGCTCGAGTGACCAGGGGCGTCAGCCCGACACCGACGGCGATGAGCGCCGGCACGACGAGCAAGGCATCGCGGGCTCTGCGTCCCTGCGCACGCTCGGCGGTCGCGTAGAATGCCGCGAGGGACCCCGTCGTTCCGAAGAACAATGGGATGTCCACCCCCAGAATCACGAGCGAGCGGGACGCGGGCAGCAAAAGAACGATCGGCAGCAAGATGATGCTCAGCAGCATCGTCAGCGGGTAGGCGAAGTGGGGCGTCAGGTGGAAAAATGCCTCGGCCCGAGCGGACAGCGGGATGTCTGCCCGGTGGAGAATTCGCTCGAGAAGCTTGCGCGACGTTTGAACCGTTCCCGTGGCCCAGCGAAGCTGCTGGGCGCGAAACGCGCTGATTTCCTCGGGCAGCTCGGCGGGTGTGACGACGTCCTCCCGGTACACGAAACGCCAGCCGAGAAGCTGCGCGCGATAGCTCAGATCCAGGTCCTCGGTCAGTGTGTCGTGCTCCCAGCCGCCGGCGGCATCAATCGCGCACTTGCGCCAAACTCCGCCCGTTCCCGCGAAATTGAAGAACCATCCAGCCGCCGCGCGGACGCGATTTTCGATGAGGTGATGGCCATCGAGCATCAACGCACCCACGCGCGTCAGAATGGAATGCCCACGGTTGAGATGTCCCCACCTCGTCTGGACCAGCGCGACCCGCGGGTCCTGGAAATGGCCCATGACGGCGCGCAGGAAGTCGGGCGGCGGAAGAAAGTCTGCGTCGAACAGGGCGACGAAGTCCCCCTTGGCGATCGCAAGTCCTGCGGCGAGCGCACCGGCCTTGTAGCCAGTCCGATTGGTTCTGTGGATGTGGACGATGTCCAGCCCCGTACGCCTGAGCGCCTCGACCTGGCGCTCGGCGAGGACGCGCGTCTCGTCCGTCGAGTCGTCGAGGACTTGAATTTCCAGCCGTTCGCGCGGCCACTCGATTCGTGCGACGCGGTCGATGAGACGCTGGACCACGGTCGATTCGTTGAAGATCGGCAACTGAATCGTGACGTGTGGCAGGTCGCTCCCTTGGACCATTCGGGACTGCGGTATCGCGGGCACTCCTTGCTTCAGAACCTCCAGCCGCCGCCGCAGCCTGGCTGTCATGAAGACCAGATACGAGCGGTGGATTCCGTAGATCGATAAAACGAGGAGAATCAAGGCGTAAACCACGCAAAGCGTGACGCTCATGCGCGGAACGGAACCATATTTCGCTCGATCGCGTGTCACGAAGATGTATTTCTTCGCACTCGGATGTCAGCGGGGGTCGAGGGGGCGACCCCGCGATCATCGGGCCGAACCCACGTTCAGCTGAAAGAAGAGCGATCGAAGCTTGTCGAACGGCACGGGCGCAGGCTGAACGTTCCCCCACGGATTCCAGAGCCGGATTGCAGGCTTGCCGCCCTGGACCTCGAGACCTGTCACCAGATACGCATGGTTGGGCACGAGGTCCGGGCGGGACTGCTCGACATCGTCCCTCGACGCGACGACGACGAGGTGCCCGGAGAGCAAGTCGCGCTGGAGGTCGTCGACACTGTAACGGCTGAAGATCCGCCAGAGACCGTAGGTGCGGGCCGGGTGGCCCGTGATGATCTCGATCGCGTCGCCGATGCTGCCGCCATGGCCCATCGCGTTGTATCCGCCGGCATACAGGGCGTATGCCCTTTCCATGACGGGGACCCAGACCTCGTTGCGACCGTCGCCCGGCCGAGCCTCGGCGTGCCCTCGCGCGTACACAGGTCGCACGTCGAGGGCAACCATGGCGAACGTCGTGCTTGCGAACCAGTGCCGCTCCGGACGGTGCAGTGTCACCGTGTACGAGCTCACTTGGCCCGAGCCATCCCTGTTCTCGCGAATCGCGTTCTGCAGAAGGGCCCGACCTTCGGTCGTACTCGTGAGGCCACCGAGGACGGCCATCACGTAACAGTCGCCGATCTGGCGCTGCCGGATGTCGGACCGGTCGATCGGGCCGGCATCGGAGCCCTGGTCGACCCAAAGCTCGGGGTTCGGCACGGTCCGATCGATGCAGCGATCGTAATCGTCGTTCGGGCAGTCGGCCTCGTCGTCCAGCCCGGCGTCCGGGCGCCCAGCATCCGACGGCCCGGCGTCCGCGGGCCCTGCGTCCGCGGGCCCTGCGCTCCCTGACTCCGGGCGCGCGTGCGAAGCGCTTGCCTCATCGGCGGTCGGTGTCGCCGGGGTCGAGCTCGCCGTCCGGGGCCTCCGCCCGCCGGCGGATGTCGGGCACGTGTCGGCCGAAGCGGCGAACGTGTCGAGCCGAGCGCGAGCCGTGGCGCGCAGAGCGCGCTCACATGCGCCGGCGGCGGCCGGGGGCGTTTCGGCGCCGAGCAAAACCTGGGGCTGAATGCGTCGCTCGTCGATCCGATTGGTCACCGGCAACCTGCCTCGAGGCCTCGCCTCCCCATCGATTCGACGTGTCGGACGGTTGCGCGGTCAGGCAAAAGTGGGGGCCTGCTCGATCTCACCGCCATGCCGCCGAACGCCGTGGCGGCGCAGGCTCCGGAACGACGCTCCAGAATTCAGGAGGGGCGCGCCGGCGGAGGGGGTCGCATCGAAGGAAAGCTCACCGCGGGCTGGCGCGAAGTTTCTTGAGCGCGGTCGAGCGCCAGTTTGAAGAGCACGGGTCCGACGACCTCGTTGATGGCGACCGTCGCGATCGTCAAGGCCCGAAACGGGACGCCTATCACCGGGAACTCCCGGGCCACGACGATGGAGAGGCCGAGCGTCAGCCCGGCTTGCGAGACGAGGCCTGCGGCTCCCCACCGACGCAGGATGGGCTCGTCTTGGGCAATCCCCGAAGCGGCGCGTGACGCGACCCACGTGGTCACCGCTCGAGCGCCGGCGAAAATCAGGGCGACGGGCCAGAGTGATCGAAGGAGCGGCACGTCCAGGTCCGCCCCGGTCAGGGCGAAGAACACGACGTAGACGACAGTCGCAGTCTGCTCGATGTCCTTGATGAACTTGCGCCCCTGACGAGAAAGATTGCGAACCACTATCCCCGCCACCATGAACGCGAGGAGTGAATCGAACTGGAGGTATTCGAGGACGCTGCTCACGCCGAAGCCGAGAACGAGAAGCACGAGGAGCATCTGACGGTTCACGAGTCGCAGATAGACGGCAATGACCAGGCCCAACGTCGTTCCGATCGCAACGCTGCCGAACAGCTCATGGCCGAGCTTCGCGAACGCACCGAACGACAACGTCTCGCCGGGTTCGAGGAGCGGTCGGGCGATTCCGATCACGGCTGCAAGCAGGACGACGACGACCACGTCCGACGCCATGACGAACGCGAGCGTGAACGTCGCGAGCGGTCCACTGGCGCGGGTCTGCGACAGGATGCCGAGCGTCGCCGAAGGGCTGCGCGTCACCGCCAGCGCGCCCCAGCACAGAGCGGCGCCCACGGCGGCGGAGGGGGCAAGGGCCTGGGCGAAAGGCAGAAGAGGACGGGCCGCGTAAAACACGCCCACCGTCACGACGAACACGAGCGAGGTCTGGACCAGGAGCGCCCAGAGCAGGCTGCGGGCACCCCTGCGCAGCGTGGTGAGCTCGAGCTCCGCGCCCCCCGCCAGAGCGATGAGCGAGAGAGCCAAGGTGTTGACGGGAGACAGACCTTTCAACGTGGACTCGTCCACGAGACGAAGCACGTGTGGGCCCGCTGCGATGCCGGCGGCCAGATATCCGGTGAGATGGGGGAGGCCGAGCGGGGAGGTCAGCTCGCTCGTGAGCGTTCCGGCAAGAAGGAGAAAGCCGAGCGTCGCGATCGTCCACAGGTTGCTTCCGGCGACCGGCACCACGCGCGTCACGTAGAAGACGAGCGTTCCGAATCCTGCCAGGACGGCTGCGTGCGCGAGATGGGCCGCCGCTCCGCGCTCGGCCGCCGCGGCGCGAGTCACACCGTCACCCGGCGGGGGCGGGGCGTCCGCGCGGTGGCGTCGTCCAGCTCACCCGCGGCGAGCAGGACCCGTCGGAGCTGGGCAGGTCCGACGATCTCGCCGACGATGGCCGCGAGGACGGTGACGGCGAGCACTGTGTCGCCGATGACGCCGGGGAAGCGAAGCGCGAACGCCAGGCCGACGCACATTCCGAGAGCGCCGCAGGACGTGAACGACAGCCCGGCCAGCGGACCGCCCTTTCGCAGGGGGCTCAGCCCGGCGGCCAGCACCCAGCCGACGGCGATCTTCGCCGCCACCCGGGCGCCGATGGCTGCAGCGGCGATCCAGGGAAGTGCCGCCGTCGCCCGGAAGTCCAGACGCGCTCCCGCGAGCAGCAGCGCGGGCAGGAGCACGGGTCGCTCGGTCGGAGCGACCAGCGCGCGCAGAGCGTTTCGATGACGGGAGAACGAGGAAAGGGCGAGCCCCATGAAAAAGCTCGCGGCGAGGGTCGACACACCGGCACACGCCGCCACTCCGATCGTGAGCAGCGCGACACCGAAGAGGATGCCCCACGTGTCCTCCATCACCATGTCGCTGCGAAGAAGGAGCGCGGCACCGCCCGCGAGCAGGATCGCAACGCATATCGTGATGGCGGGCCACTGGCACACGGGCATCGACAAGGTGACGATGTGCGGAGAGTCGACGGCGAACAGCGCCGCGACCGCCACGAGCGGAACCAGGGCGTCGGAATGGGCGATCTCGTCGAGGCGCGAGGAAAGCGGCCGGTCGCGAATCCGACGATGGTCGGCGACCTGGCGTACCGCGTAGCGGGTCGTCTGCGAGCACGCTGCGCCGATGCCTCCGGAAAGCAGGAGCCGGCCTGTGGCCGTCAGATCGGTTGGCAGATTGCGCAGCGACCACCAGGTCGCCGCTGTGACGGCGGCGCCGGTGATCAGCGTGCCGAGCGCGCCGAGCGCCAGGCTACCCGGACGCACGCGCCGATCTTCGGCGACGCCGAAATCCAAGCCGACTCCGAACGCGAGCCACCCGATGGCCACCTGCACGACCGGCTCGAACGCGGTCAGATCTCTCGCGCTCACCAGATCGAGAAGTTGCGGGCCGAGCACGAAACCGAGGGCCGCGTATTCCACCCCCGATGGCAATCCCGCGCCGCCGCCGGGCCGGCGGCTCATGAGGAGACTGCCCAGATACGACAGCAGGAGCAGGCCGATGAGGACGAAGACGGTGTTCACGGTCTTGCTCGCCTACCTGATCGGGACGCCGGGCGAGGCGCTCGCCTTGCCGAGGCCGATGTGGTGGTCGGCAACGGCGCGCGCGACCGCATCGGCGAGCGCTGCGGGCCCTTTGCCGTGCTTCGGAACGCCGGCGACCCGCCACCTGGCGCCGTCCGCGTCGAGCGAGATCAGCTCGACTCGCGCCCGCTCGCATGTCGCCACCGCGGCGCCGACGAGGGCTTCTTCGACCTTTGCGGGCCTCTCTCTCGGGTCGACGACGACGTCGATCGTCGCCAGGGCTGCGGCTCCGAGGATCCGGATTGGGTGCCACAGTCCGAGAAGCTGCGGAACCCGGACCTCGCACCCGAAGGCATCTTCGAGGACGAGCTCGAGCAACGTGACGTCGCGCACGACGCCGGCCCGCCCGCCGGCCTCGATGAACTCACCGGGTCGAACACGCCGTCCGAAGACGGCCGGCAAACCGGCGGCGGCGCAGGCCAGCACTGGAGTGCACGCGATGCCCAGCGCGGCGAGCGCCACCACCCCTGCGCGCGAGAGCGCGCCGTCGTCGGTCCCGGTGATGAGCGGGGCCGCGAGCACGATCGAAAGGATGACCATTCCTGCCCGGACGAGCACGCTGGTGGGCCCCGCCAGGTCCTGTGGCAGCCACGACAGATGCGTTTCGCCGCGTTCGACGCCGGCGAAAAAAAGACCCACGAACCGAACGGCAATGCCCACCGCGACGGCGGCTATCGCGGCCACGACGACCAGCGGCAGCGACGCGCCCAACCTCTCGATGAGGGCCGAAAGCGGGACGAGGACGAAACCAGCGAGGCGGTCGGTGTACGCCCGCGTCGCCTCGAAGCGGGACAGCGCGAAAATGAGCCAAAGATAGGCGATCGCCACCTGGGCCAGGCGGTGCGCCAGTGCGAGGGCGATCGAGACGGCGCCTCGAACGGCCGCGGGACGAACGACTTCGATGCGTCCGAGCTGCAGCGCTGGAATGCGATCCGGGTTGGCGCGAACCCACATCCTCATCCGGCCCGAAAGGTCGCCCACGCGCCGGACGAGCAGGAACGCGAGCAATCCGGAGAAGACGAGGAGCGAGAAAGAAAAGACGCGTTCCGAGATCGTGCTCCGCCGCCGCTCGGCGCGCAGCGCGTCGTCGATCTTCGCGCCGACGCCGGCCGCGTACACGTGCAGCGTCACGTCGCCGCCGGCGGATACGGCATCGTCCTCCCCGAGTGCGACGACGGGAGTTTTGCCCGCGAAAATCACCGCCGTACCCGACTGCTCTTCGACGTGCGTGGTCGGCTCTACCGGATCGTCGAGCGCCGCCTCGAGGGCTGCGGTCGCGGCTCGCGCGCGCTCTTGTGCGCTCTGCCCCGCGCGCGCTGCGCGCAGGGAAAAAACGGTCCGTTCATGCACTCGCACGTCCGCGGCGCGCGATGGCGTCGAGGCGGCCGCGGGCACGGGGGCTGGATTCGGTGCGCCGGATGCTCCGGCGCTCGGCCCAGATGGCGCCGCGAGGCTCGCATAGCCGGAGCTCACGGAGGCGGCGCCTGCGCGCGGCGCATGCGCGAGCGTCAGTACGACGACGAGCGGCGTCGCCGCAAGCGCCGGCAGGCCGATGCGGGGTAGCGCCGGTTGCGAGCGCGCTCGTCGTTCCGGATGCACCGACGTAGCGTCCGCGGGTGAGGGGACCGAGGTCAAGGCCTCTGCCGGGGGGCCTACTCGCCCGCAACGGTGAGCAACCAGCCGTGCGGCTCCCACCGCTGATCATCGGGGTGGAACGCGCGTTCGGTGTCGCCGACGTTCACACCTACGACGAGGACGTGATCGACCCCGTCGAGAGTGGCGATCGTCATCGAGGCATGGGTGGAACGGTCGAGCGATCCGACAGGCAGCCGGGCGATCTCCCGCCCCGAGGCGTCGAGCTTCACCGCGATCCAGCGCATGCGCGCGTAGTCCTCCCACTCCATTTCGAGCCTCAACCGAGCTGCGGCCGGAGCGCGCGCGCAGTCGACGACGATGTAGCTCGCCCCGGTCGGCGCCACGGGTTCTGGTGAGGCGAGCCGACGCGGGCGCTCCGGCCAGGGGATGCGCCAGGCGACCGGGGGAGTCGGCCCGCTCGAGGTGAGCGCGCGTGCGACCGCGAACTCCACGAAGACGTCGTCGAGCGTGGAACCGCGCCAGAGGGCGTCGCGCAGGGACACTCGAAGCACGTCGAATGCCGTCGGTGCGCCGGCCCAGCGGCCCGCGCTCCATGTCTCGGCGCCGGTCGTCGTCGGAGAGAGCGCCGCGAGCCCCATGACGAGCGCTCCCGGTCGTGCACCGAATTTCTCGTCGAGCCACCGGAAGAACAAGGACGAGCCGCGCCCGAACGGCGCGGAGCTGGGGTCGACGATGCATTGGGCGGCCCCGGACTGGAATGCGCGGACATCGTCGTCCTCGCCGGCGCAGGCGGTGACGAGGCGGGCGAACGTCTCGGCTTCGCCGCGGGCGCTCCCTTCGTCGGTCGCCGGCACGGACCGCCAGAGACTTGCTCGAGCGATTGCGTATGCGATCGACGAATCGAGCGCACAGCCGGGCGGCGTCAGCCGATCCAGAACTCCGAAGCTCGAACCTCGATCGAAGGAGGACACCGGCTCGCGGCCGGCGAGAAAGGCGTCGCTCGGTCCACCGTCGACGTGCTGGACGAGATAAAGCTCCCATCGACCCTCGTCTGGGCCAATCGGAGGCGGGAGGCCGACACCCTGAACGAGGGCGTCCCACGCCCGATCGGCCGACACGAGCGTCGCGGTCGCCATCTCGGCCGAGGTCCCTGGAGAGGCGAGCACGCAAGCGCGATGACGGGTCGAGCAGGCCCGCGCCCATGTTTCGGCGCCGTCCGGGGGGACGGCGAGCTGAGCTGGGGGACCGGCGGCGGTGCCGCCGATACCGGCATCGGTCGCCCGGGCCTCCCCCGCCCGACCGGAGCACGTGAGGACGGCCAGCGTCGAGAGGGCTCTCGACAGAGATCGAAATCGTCCGGATGAGCGCGAAATTCGCAATTCGCAACGGATCGGCTGAACCGGACCCGCACAGGGTCCGGAGGATGCGATTTGACACCCTATTTGTGACACCCGTATAAGCTGAAAGAAAGAGCGATGACGGCCCCTTCGTTCGATTCGGCGGGCGCGATTCGATTCGATCTTCCGCGCGGTGCCGTTCGTCTCGCCGCCGAGGACGAGAGGCTGCTCCTCGTTCCATCGCAAGTCCTCGGTGGTCTGGCGAAGTGGGTGCACGGCGACGCCCTCGAGGCGTTCGGTCGCGCGCTGGGAGCTGCGGTCGGACGACGAGCCGCTGCACGCATCGGCGACGTCGCCTCTGCTTCGATCGAGGAGTTCGTCACCCAGCTTGCCGGAGAGGCGGCGCTGGCCGGGACGGGCCTCGTCGAGATCGAGCGCTGGGGTCGTGCTTTGGTCGTGATTCTGGGCGAGCCGGCACTGCCCGCGGCGATGGTGGCACCTTTCGTTGCCGGCGCAGTCCAGGCCGCGTCCGGACGAGCCGTCGAGGCGGTTCTTCTTTCTGGCGACGAGCACGCGGCGCGGGTGCTCGTCACGAGCGAGCAGGGCGCGGCTCGCGTACGGGGCTGGGTCGCCTCGGGTTGCTCCTGGGGCGAGGCGCTTGCCAGGCTGAATGGAGGGCGATTGTGACCACGCCCGAAGTGCTTT
>DASPUY010000073.1:0-43144 GCA_035622655.1 Polyangiaceae bacterium | reverse complement strand
GCCGTCAACGCGAACGTCGTGCTCGGGCCCGGCAACGTCAACTTCACTCCTTCGGGCAGCGACGTGACGGTAACGAACGACATCACGGGCGCGAGCACGCCCGACACCTGCGCCGGAAAGTGGGTGACGTTCTGAGTGAGCCCGTCGGTCCCTTGCGTCCCCATGCGGGCGAGTGATAGCAATCAACCTGCAAGCCCGTCCGCGAGGGCCGTCGAATCCTCGTTGCCAGCAGCCGCCTTGTCACGGGCGGCCGATTACGAGACGAAGCACCGGGAGTAACGGGGGTTCATGTCAGTGGAGGTCAGCCCCGACAACGACGACCCCGGTCTTCCACGGCCGGGAGAGCTTCTTGGCGGCAAATTTCGCATCGAACGGCTGGTCGGGCGCGGGGGAATGGGAGCGGTGTTCGCAGCACGGCACGAGCTGCTCGGCCAGCGCGTCGCCGTCAAGATGCTGCTCTCCCACGTCGTCACCAACAAGGAGGCGGTTGCTCGCTTCCTCAACGAGGCGCGCGCTGCGGCACGCATCGAGGGCGAGCACGTCGCGCGGGTCATGGATGTGGCCGCGCTCGACGACGGCCGTCCGTACATGGTCATCGAATACCTGGAAGGGGCCGACCTGGGGCAGCTCATCGAGTCACGCGGCCCGCTTCCCGTCGTCGAGACGGTCGATTACGTCCTTCAGGCGCTCGAAGCGCTCGCCCAGGCCCATGCGCTCGGCATCGTGCACCGCGACTTCAAGCCGTCGAACCTGTTTCTCGCGCGTCGCTCCGACGGGACGACGCTCGTCAAGGTGCTCGATTTCGGTATTGCCAAGGCCACCCAGCCTCTGACGGTCCTCGAGCAGGCCGCCATGACGCGGTCCAACTCCGTACTCGGGTCGCCCCAATACATGGCCCCCGAGCAGCTGCGCAACGCCAAGAGCGTCGATGTGCGGGCCGACATCTGGTCGGTTGGTCTGACGCTCTACGAGCTCCTCAGCGGCTTGCCGCCCTTCTCGGGCACGACCTTCGGGGAGCTCTTCGCGGCGATTCTCGAGCAGCCGCCCCCGCCCTTGCGCCGCCTTCGCCCCGAGGTCCACGCGGACTTGGAGGCGCTCGTCGAGCGATGCCTGCGCCGCGACCCCGCCGAGCGCTTCCAAAACGTCGCGGACCTTGCGCGTGCACTCTCGCCTCACGGGTCGCCGCGCGCCGCATTCTCGGTCGAGCGGATCATTTCCTGGCTTCCGCCGCCGGCGATTCCCTCGCCCGCTCCGCCTCCACCGCGCGATGGAGAGATTCGGGTCCGGCCGGAAGCTGGCGCGGACCGGCGCGGCGACACTCTCCTCGGGGCCGCGAAGACGGAGCCTTTGGGGGCAGCCGTCCCGATCCCGGCCAAGAGCGAACTTCGACGCGCAGCCGATCGGGTCGGCGGTGGGCTCGGCCCCGCGAGAGCCGAGGCCACGGCGCCCCCCCTGTCGAGCACGAGATCTCCGAGCGTGCCGCGGCGCAGAACGACGATCATCACGGCCGCGCTCGCCGTCGTCGTGGTCGTGGGCGGCGCTGCGACGGCGTTGCTGAGAGCGGGCGGCTCGAACGGCACCGCTGGACCAGGGCTCGTATCCTCGCCGACCGCGCTGTCGATCGGAGCTGGCCCGTCGGCCCCTGCCGCAGTCGTGTCCCTCGCGCCGACGACGTCGCAGGCGCCCGAACCGAGCCATCGAGCAGGTTTGGCCGGACTGGCGGGACAAGTCCCGCTCGAGGCATCGGCCGCGCTCGCGGCACCGCCCGGAACACCCCCGGCTTCGTCCCTCGCGCCAGCGCCCTGGGCTTCCGCGACAGGCAGGTCACCGATCGCGTCGTCTGCGCCCGGAGCGGACGCCTCGGCGCCACGTTCGCGCACACGAGCCGATCAGACGGGGCTCGCTGGCGAGAACCCCTTTTAAGTCAGAGCGTTGTCCCCGGGTGGGGCAAGTAACGTGCGGGGCAGGTCAACCGCGGAGGCACGTCAACCGCGGAGGCACGTCAAGCCGCGGAGGCACGTCAACCGCGTCAACCGGGGCACGTCAGAAGCTGCCGGCGACGCCAAGTGCTCCGCCTCCACGCTCGGTCCAGACGACCGGCCAGGCGCGCGTCGTCCCCTCGGTCTCAGGGGAGGCAGGGTGGTCGTATTTGTGGGGATCCTCGCCCGTGGCCAGGAGCACGACGCCCACGGTCAGTCCCGCCACGCCGACGCCGACGGCGCTCCAAGCCACGTAGTCGCGCGTGTTTGCGTCGTTCACCTGCGAGGTCGCGTTGCCGAACGGAATCACACAGTTGGTCTGGTAACTTGGAGTGCCGGTCTGGCCCGCGGGGTCGCAAACATCACCGCTGTGGGGCACCGCCAGAGAGTCGATGCGTGCGATCGTCGAATTGCCATCGCTGCGCTGCTTCGCGTCATAACCCGCGAGCGCCGCGCCCGCCGCGGCGAGCACGGGCCCGACGACGACGGCCACCCACCCCAACGTGCGCTGGGTACGAGCCCGCGCGGCAAACCGCGTCCGGTAATCGGCTGTGGGCTCGAGAACGATGCGAACGGTCGTCGATCGGCGCGGGTCGACGGTGACGTCGCGCTCGAACGGGGCGAAATCCCCGCGTTCGATGACGAGGTGGTGAGGCCCGGCCGCAAGGCGCAGCGGGGCGACGTACACGCCGCGCAGGTGGCCGTCCACCGTGACGACTGGCTGCGCTTCGCTGACCGCGAGGACGAGCTCACCTTGCGAGCCGATCGCGGAGCGATCCTCCTCGGGTTCGAGCGTGACCTCGCCGGTCGCCCCATCGCTCAGCGTGATCTCGGTGCTCGCCGACACGTAGCCGGTGCGCCGGAGCTCGATGCGGTGTCGGCCCGGCGCCAGCGCAACCGAGGTCGCGATCGGCGTCGTCTCGATGCGTTGATCGTCGGCGTAGAGGTCTGCACCCGGCAAGTGCGTCTTGACGACGAGCTGCGCGAGTCCCCCGTTCATCGTCACGAGCTCGAAGTGGAGCGCCTGCTTTTCGCCGCTGGCGATGGCGATCTCCTTGCGCTGGGGAGAGTATCCCGGCGCGACCAGACCGATGACGTGGGTGCCCCCCGGAACGCGCAGCGGCGCGGCGGCAGGCGTCTTTCCCACTTCGATTCCGTCGATCTCGATGCGAGCGCCGTCGACGTTCGCATCGACGGCGACCTGGGCGATGCGCGCCGCTTGCTCGTCGCGAGTCTTGCGCGCCAGCGCGAGGCGTTCGGGCGATAGGCTGCCCGGCGATGCGAGGACCTGATCGAGCGCGTCGGTCGCCTCGACCGCCCGGCCCATCTGCCCATAGACAAGTCCGATATTGTAAAGGGCGATCGGGTTTTGAACGAGCTCGTAGGCGCGACGGAACTCGACAAGCGCACCCGCGTTGTCACCTGCATTGAACAGACGTAGGCCCCGATCGAAGCGCTCCCTCGCTTCGGCGCGCGTGGCGTCGCTCGGTGCGGGCGCGGGCGGCCGCGCGGCGTCGCTCGGTGCGGGCGGCGCCGTCGTCGGTTGTGCCCTGGCGGGGTGCGGGAATGCCGGCACGACCAGGGCGAACGTCGCCGCCAGCAATCCTCGATTCATGAATCCCGCTTTCTCACCCGCCGGAGGCTCGCCGGTCAACAAGGCATTTATCGCACGCGGCGGGGACGCGCACGCGGCGGGGACGCGCACGCGGGGATCGACGCCGGGGCGCCGGGGTCACGGCGGGCGCGGTCCGACGCCCCATTGACAGCGTGGGAGGCCAGGGATACGGGAGCGACGCTAGCCCCTGGAGGGCTCGAGCCGCGCCCGGAGCGCGGAGACCTGCGGATGAATCCTTCGATGAAATCGGATCGATCGGTGCGACGCCTTGCTTCCTTCGTGACGGCGGCTCTTGCAGCCGCAGCTGCGGCCGCGAGCTGCCACAGCGCTTCTTCCGGGGCTCTCTCGGCGAACTGCTCGCTGAACAGCGATTGCAACTCGCCGCTCCTCTGCGTCTTCTCGCGCTGCCACAACGCCTGCGAGTCGGCCGTCGACTGCCCCTCGGGCGAGCGGTGTGTACCGAGTGGAACCGCAGGGCTGAACGTCTGCCAACTTCCGCTCGAGCAATCGTGTAGCGGGTCCACCTGCCCGAGCGGCGAGGTGTGCGTCACTTCCGACGACCAGTGTCGCCAGTCGTGCTCCGGCCCGGACGCCGGCACCGGGGGCTGCGTCGCCGGAGGTACCTGCGAGACCGTGGCCAGCGTGAGCGCTTGCTTCGAGGTTGCCGTTCCCTCGGACGAGCCGGAGCTCATCGAGGCGGGGGTGGTCGCTCCCGATGGAGCCCCTCTCGAGTTTTTGGCCGACGGGGCGCCGGTTGTGCAGGCGGACGCCGAGCCGCTGGATGGGACCCTCCCGGACGGAGCCCCCGGTTCCCCGGGAGATGGGGGCTCGACGGACGGCGTGGCGCGAGCCGATCAAGAGGCCGCGGCAAGCGCGTGTCCGAGCGCCCAGACGGAATTCGGCAACACCGCCCAGGGCGACTCCAATCCGAATTTCACCTCGGGAGTCGGGGTCCGCACGGCAACCTCGCTTCTCATCTTCAGCGGCTACTCCGCGATCTCGGACGCCGGCGACGGCGGAGCGAGCAACGCGGTGTACGTGCAGGCGTTCGACCCGACGACCGCGAACAGTCTGGGCTCTTCGCAGCCGCTCTTCGCCGCACCGCCCGGCTCGGGCTTGGTGGTGGACAGCGCGGCGATCGCTCCCACCGGGGAAATCGCCCTCGCCTTCAGCTACGGCGGCCCGTTCCACTACTCGACCGGGAACAGTCAGGTGCAGGCTGAGCTCTACGGAGCGTTCCTGGCCGCTTCATCGGACGCCGGCCCCGCGGGGGTCGTCCTCCAGCAGAACCCCACCCTCATCGAGAGCGGAGCGATTGTGGGCCAACCACACGTCACCTGGTCGGTAGCGCTCGGCGCGTTCGTGTTCTCCTGGGAGTACAACCCCAATGGGAACTGGCTCATCGGAACGAAGAACTTCCACCCGAACGGAGCGTCGGTCGGCGGTACCGACCCGATCCCCACCGACAACGCAAACGCATACGTCCAGGCCGGCTACCTGGAAGAAGAACAAGGCAGCGTGGCTTCGACACCCGACACGGTCGGCGTGACCTTTCAAAATGTCGCGAACAACTGGCCGTATCTCACGCTTCTCGATCTCAGCGGCAATCCGATCGGAAGCTCCATCCTAGTCGCGCAGGTCAACCATGACTGGTCGACGGTCGGAGCCACCGCCCAGGGGTTCGTGTACGTCTACGACGACGGCAACGACGTCTCCGAGCAGTATCTACCGGTCTCCGCCGATGCCGGTGTCGCGGAAGCCGGCGATGCGGGGTTTGCCGGCTTCAGCTTCACGGGCGGCATTCACGCGCAGGACGGACACGCCATCAACGATGACGTCGGCGGTGCCGGCGGCGTAGGGATTGGCCTCGTTTACTTGGATGGCGTCAGCTTCGCGTACGTCAACTCCGACGGGATTACCCACATCGGCCCCGCATCAGTGATCTCGTATACGTACGAGGACGGCGACCTGATGAACGTGACGAACTTCGGGGGAAGCTTCGGACTATCGATCTACAGCACCATGACGCAATCTACCCAGATGGCGGCCTCGGGTTGTCCACAATGAACAGATTTTTCTCACAAAAACGGTCGTTAGCCATGGCTAGCACTCGGGTGGGGGACCGGGGAGCGGCTCCGGCGCTTCCGGGACGGTCGCGTGTGCCGTGCATTTTCTCCGCAAACTCGCCTGCTCTCGAACTTGGCGCGACACTTTCTCATCGAAGAAGCGTTCTCGATGCGCGACCGGCACGCGGAATCGCTTCTCCATCGCACCAGCGCATGTTTTTCCGTCCGTTCCGCCCGCATCCGGCAGCCACCAGCCTGGTCGAGCCCGCCGCGCCGTCCGTCGACTCCTTCGCGCCGGACGACGCGGGGGTCCGCGGCGTGGAGGTCTGCGCGCTCAGTCGCTATTCGCAGGCGCCGTTGAACGACCGGCGCGTACGCGCCGCCTTCGCCATCCTCGTTGCGCGATGCGCAAAGGCTCCCCGATCGCCCGTCGCCGCGGCAGGCGCGCCGATGTTCCGTCAGGGCTGAACGGCCGGAAGACTTGCCGGGTTACCGGTGTTGATGCACGTCGGATGGCCGAATCCACCGGCGCTGATGCCCGTTCCGCCGTTCGGGTTCGGCGTGATGTCGAAGATGATGTTGTCCGGATGAGCGGAGTCTCCGGACACCCCCGCCACTCCGGCCAGGTGATCCAGTCCGAGCGCGTGCCGGACCCTCCATGCGATGAAATGATCCGCGCAGGCCGTGTCGCCGCTCACTCCGACTCCGCCCACGACCACCTGCCCGGCGGCGTAGAGGCCGAGACCACCGCCGAACACGTTGACGCCGCCGATTCGCTGACCAACCATCGGATCGTTCGCCGTCCCCTCGAGCGCCGGATTGCCGAGATAGGCCACCGTGGGGTCGATCGGGTTGGAGTGCTGCAGGCCGAACAGGCTGCCCCCAGGCTGGACCGCCGAGTACAGGTTGGCACTCGACAGCGCCAGGCCATTGGGCTGTCCCGAACCGTTGCTGAACGACGAGCTGTCGAGACAAAAGGCATTGCCCGTATTCGCCTTCTGAGCGGCGATGTCCCTGCTACCGGGCCACTGAGCGGCGCGATTCACGCCGGAGAACGCCACGGCACAGACGAAGCCGTCGCGATTGACGATCGTCGCCCACATCTGATTGTTTAGACCGCTCGTCTCGGTCACCGTCGCGCTTTCGAGAGCGGCCGCCAGCTCGGCCTGGGTGGGAAGTCCCGAACACTGGGGAACCGGAATGGCGGCCGCCACGGATGCGGCTTGGGCGGTAGCCTTTCGCGACACGAGAAAGCCGGCTCCGAGGAGGACGACGGCTGCGGGTACGGCAATGTGTAGGACCTGTTTCATGGGCGGACCCCTCCATGGTTCGGGATACTCGGGAAAACCGGGTATTCGGCTCCCCCTCGATTCCGATTCGCGCGCGCGCGAACTATGTGCTTGCCGCTACTTCGTATTGAAGCAGGCGTCCATAGTCATTTTTTGCGCGCTCTGCTGAATTCGAAATTCGGATTGTAGCCGCTTGCGCCGGCGCCGGATGCCCGTCCGTCGCCCCACGCGCGGAGCGGGGGCCGTCTTCGCGTGAGCCGTCGCCGCGACGACAACGAACCGTCACAATCAGGAGAACTCGACCACCGTCCGGATCGACTGCCCCTCGTGCATCAGATCGAACGCCTCGTTGAGTCGCGCGAGCGGCAGCTTCTGGGTAATGAGCGAGTCGATATCGATCTTCTTCTCCATGTACCAGTCGACGATCTTCGGAACGTCCGTGCGCCCACGCGCGCCGCCGAAGGCCGTTCCCTTCCAGACGCGGCCGGTCACCAGCTGGAATGGGCGCGTCGCGATCTCCTGGCCTGCGCCGGCGACGCCGATGATCACGCTCACCCCCCAGCCGCGGTGGCAGCACTCCAGCGCCTGGCGCATCAGATCGACTCTTCCCACGCACTCGAAACTGTAGTCGGCGCCGCCTCCCGTGAGCTCGACCAGGTGCGCGACCAGGTCGCCGCGAACTTCCTTCGGATTGACGAAGTGGCTCATCCCGAACCGGCGGCCGAGCGCCGCGCGCGCGGCGTTGACGTCCACACCCACGATCTTGTCCGCTCCCACCATTCGAGCACCCTGCACGACGTTGAGGCCGATGCCCCCGAGGCCGAACACGACGACGTTGGCGCCCGCCTCGACCTTCGCCGTGTTGATCACGGCGCCGATCCCCGTCGTCACGCCGCAGCCGATGTAACAGATCTTGTCGAACGGAGCGTCCTCACGCACCTTGGCCACGGCGATCTCGGGCAGCACCGTGTGGTGCGCGAACGTCGAGCAACCCATGTAATGGTGAATCTTGGCGCCCCCGATGGAGAAGCGGCTCGTACCATCGGGCATGACCCCTTTGCCCTGTGTGGCGCGAATCGCCGTGCACAGATTGGTCTTGCGGCTCAGACACGACTTGCAGGCGCGGCACTCGGGCGTGTAGAGCGGGATGACGTGATCGCCGCGCCTCAGCGTGGTGACACCCGCGCCGACCTCGACGACGATTCCCGCGCCCTCGTGACCGAAGATGACGGGGAAGAGGCCCTCCGGATCCGCGCCGCTGCGGGTGAATTCGTCGGTGTGGCAAACGCCCGTGGCTTTGATCTCGATCATGACCTCGCCGGGATGGGGGCCTTCGAGCTCCACGTCTTCGATGACCAGCGGCTTGCCGGCTTCGTAGGCGACAGCGGCTTTCGTTCGCATGCGAACGACGATACACGCACGAGCTTCGGTCGCTCAATGGATCGGGGGTCCGACCGGCCTCGAGAGCAGGTGGCCCGCCGCCCGCATCACAGCCGTTCCTGCTCAGAGAGACAATTTCATGGTCATTGCAGAACCTCGCACGCGCAACCCTTACGGCCGAGAAGCAATGCGTGCAGGCTTCGCAAGTCGCGGGCCAGATCGCGCGGCGGAAGAAGCGCCGGCAAAAACGCCCCTTTGTCATGCTCCGGCGAAGCCGGGGCATAGCATCTCGGTCATGGCCTCGAAGTTTTTGACTCCCTGTGCACGCAGAGTCGCGTCACCACGAGACACAAGCTCGCTCCCTTCCTGCCCCCCGACCAATTGACCGAGCCGCCGACGCACCGCAGCGGCGTGCAGGGCAATCTCGCTGTCGTCGAGAATCGCGACGGCCGAACGCAAGAGGGTCTGCGCCTCATCTTCGCTACCATCCATGCGCACCAGGGCCGCGTCGATCATCGCGGCCCAGGCCGGGGCGTACGCCATGCGCGTTCGCCGGAGGGAGCGAGCAGCGGACCGGGCGACCGCGCGCGCCCGACGATCGTCGCCGGGGCTCCGGCACAGAACGGCGATCGCGGAGCAACCGCGCTCGTAGTGGTGCTCCGCACGCCCCACGTGGGCGCGCAGCATGTCGGCGCGCTCGAGCGCGGACCACTGCTCCTGAACGAGCGTGAACGCACGTGCCGCGTTCCCCTCGAAGCGCAGGAGGCGCTGCTCGGCGAGCAGCAGGGCCGCGTCGGGCCGCTGGTAGGTGCTCTGGACGCCCCGAAGACGCCTCGCACGATCGAGGCGCATCCGTGCCTGATCCGGACCGTCCACCGCGAGCCACGAGGGCAGCGCGTGAGCGGTCGAGAGCATCGCTCCTTCCCATATGTCTCCGCGACGCACGGCCTCCTCGGCGAGCGCGCCGGCGGTGGCGGCGACTTCCCGAACTTCGCCGAGATGATAGGCTGCGATCTGATCGAACACCCGCCCGAGCGCGAGCTCGAAGGCGACGGCACGGCAGCGCGTCTGCAGCACCTCGAGGGCCTCGGCCAGGTGACGGCGCGCCAGACGGAAACGCCCGAGGCGCATCAGCACCGCTCCCCGGGCCAGAAGGGCGAAGCCGAGCGGCTCGGGATCGGCGGCGCGCCTTGCCATGCCTTCGGCGCGAACCGCCAGAGCGCTCGACCGGGCCTCCGCGCCGATGCCGTCACCGCTGACGACGAACGCCTCGTAACTCAGGCCGCGGGCGGCGTGCACCTCGCAGCCAGCATCGAGAGAGAGCCGCAAATAGCGCGCGACCATGTCGACGACCATGAAAGGATCGTTGCCGTTCAGGCATTGAATCACGGTCCAGAGGACGTCGAGCACACGGGCGACGCCGGCTGGAACAGGACCGCGACGCCGACGCAACGCGAGGCCCCGCAGCCAGAGGCGCACCCTCGAGAACACGGCGCGCACCTTCGCGCGCCGCGCCGATGACGGGACACCCAGTCCGACCGATGCAAGGACCTCGACGAGGAGTCCGCGTCCTTCGTCGACGTGGCCGGCCGTCATCAGGTGATACGCCGCCTTGCGTTTGAGCTCGAGAGCCCCCGCTTCCCCCGAGTCGTTCGCCAGCTCGCGATAGACGCGCGCGGCCTCGGGCCCACGGCCAGCGCCCACGAGCGCATCGGCGCATTTGATGCGCATGCCTCGGCGCGAATCAGGATTGGAATCGCCGAGTTCGACGGCCTTCTCGTACAGGCGAGACGCCCGCTCGAAAGCCGACGTACTCATCGCCCGGTCGGCGCCAATCTCCGCGGCACGCGCCGCCCGGTGCCGATCGCCGGCGCCTTCGTAACAGCGCGCGAGGAGCTCCGGATCGGCGTCGGGGCTCGGCTCGAGGACACGGACGAGCGCCCCGTACAGCTCGATCCGGCGCGACGCGGGGAGCGCCAGAGTGACGCTCTCTCGCACGCGATCGTGGTAGCACTCGACGCGACGCACTCCGCCGCCGCTGCGTGTACCGCGCACGAGCTGCTCGGCGCGCAGTAGATCGAGCGCGGCGTGGCCGTCTCGTTCGCAAGCGGCTTCGATCACGATCGCCCCCGGCAGGGGTTGTCCGACCAGGGCGACGATCTCGAGAATCGAACGGGCCGTCGCGGGCAGCTGCGCAACGTGGTCCGCCAGCGCATCCCCGAACGAGAGGTTGGCGAGACAAGACGGTCCACGGCGGCGCGCGAAACGTGCGAGCTCACCGACGAAAAAAGGGCTGCCGCCGGCCTCGCGGCTGACGCGGTCCGCCAGCCCCTGCTCGTCCGCTCCCGTGCCGAGGTGCCGCTCGGCCAGCGCCCTGGCCGCCTCCGCCGGAAGAGGCCCCACACGCAGCTCGCGCACGTCGCGCGTCGGATTCTCGCGAACGCGATCGAGCAGCTCGCCGACCAGTGGATGCTCCACGGCGCTCTCGACCCGGTAGCAGCCGATCGACAGGACCGACAGGGCCTCCGGTTGGCCAAAGAGGTACTCGAGAAGGACCAGCGTGTCGCGGTCGATCCACTGCAGGTCGTCGATGTAGAGCACGACCGGCCGCCGCTCTCGCAACGCCAAGATGAGCTCGCGCAGCGCGGCGAATCCAAGGCTTTGAAGCTCGTGCGGATCTCGGATTTCGTGTCTGGGCGCCTGTGCAACCGCGGCGACGCGTTCGAGGACCGGGAAGAGCCTGGACAGCGCATGCACCTGGCGGGGCAGCAGCAGCGCGGCGTCGCCGTCCGGCAGCTTGCGCAAATACCGACTCAGCTCGTCGATGAGCGCGTCGAAGCCCTTGTACGGAACGTTCTCGCGCTCGTAGCAACGGCCCGCAAGCACGATCGCGTGGCCCTGGGCGCGCAGCTCCGCCAAGAACGTCTCGACGAGCATGCTCTTGCCGGCGCCCGACTCGCCGGAGACGAGCACGGTGACGGGCGTGCCCGTCAGCGTCGCCCCGTAAGCGTCACGCAACGCACGCAACTCGTCGTCTCGACCGAGCAGCGCCGACGCCGCGACGCGACCGCTGCCGACCGCGCTGCTCGCCTCATACCGCTCGGACAAAGGAAACTGCAAGCACAGGGACTCGACGTGCGGACGGGACGACGGATCACGCGCAAGCAGCGCCGCGCACAGGGCGTCGAGATCGATAGGTGCGGTCGGACTCACGGTCCGGGCCCTGGGCGCCTCGTCGTGAAGCTTTGCGGAGATCATCTGTCGCGGGTGCCCGGTGAAGGGCAGCCTTCCCGTCAGGGATTCGAACAGCATCGACCCGATCGCATAGACGTCGCTCGCCTGGGTCGCGACGTCCCCGGCGACCTGCTCGGGCGCCATGTATGCCGGCGTGCCTGCCAAGCGTATCTCGGTGATGGTCTGCCCGACCCCGCCGATCTCCTTGGCGACTGCCAGCCCGAAGTCGAGCACCACGACGGTGCCCTGGTCGGTGACGAGCACGTTGCTCGGCTTGAGGTCGCGGTGCACTTTGCCTGCTTCGTGGATGGCCCGCGCGGCCGCAAGCAACTGGGGGAACGCGGCCCGCAACCGAACCTCGTCGAGCGCGCGTGTTCGGCTGTCGCCGGCGTCGACCTCGAGGCTCGGTCGCACCCACTCGTCGAACGCCTTGCCTTCGACGAGGTCCATCGTGAAAAACCACTGCTCTTCTTCCCTGAACAGCTCGTGCAAGCGCACCAGGTTGGGGTGACGCACGTCGGCGAGAAGCCGAAACTCGTTTTTCAGCTGATAGACGCCTCCCGGATCGAGGCGACTGAGCGTCTTGAGCGCAACGCGCGAATTGCGCTCTCGGTCGAATGCTTCGTAGACGATGCCCATGCCCCCTTCCCCCAGGCGGCGCAGCACCGAGAGTCGGCCGCCGCACAGCGTCGCGCCGGCAACCAGGGGCGCTTGTCGGGCGGGCGCTTCAGGCAGCATCGCCGGCCAACATAATGCACCCGCCCACAGCGGCCTCGAGCATAGTAACCCCGGCTTTCACCGGTGCTGGAATCAGGGCGCGGAAAATACGGCCGCAGCTCCGACGGGACAACGAGTTTCGGTGTCCGCGCGGCGCTCGTGCTGGTCGAGCGCGTAGATCGCCGCGCGCGCGCGATTGAGGCTTCCGATTCCGACGAGCCCATTCTGGTTGGCCGGGCTGAACGCCAAGGCATCGACCTCGGCTTCCAGGGCTCGGCCCGCCGGCAAATCGAGGTCCTGTTTCAGCAGCGTGAGGTCTCCCAACGTGACGAACGGCGTTTTCCACTCGACCGTCGCATCCTCGATGGGCGTCTCATGCTTGCTCGCGAAGAACTGCACACGGAAATGGTAGCCGAGCTCGTCGCAGGCGAGCCGAATCCGCAGGTCGTCGCGCAGGAAGCGGCTCGTCCGTTTCACGGGGCCCATTCGCGTGGGCGCCACCTTCGGCTCCAGCTTGAACTTCAACGCATAGGGCCCCATGCGGAAGGGCGTCCGCCCGTAAAATTGCTGGGCCGCAAGGGTGTCCACGCGAGGGACCTCGAGCTTGGTGGCGCGCAGGATTCGAAGGGTCTCGAAAAGACCGAAGCGTCTGAAGAGCGCCAGCTTGGTGCGACGATCGGCCGCGGCTTCGACGACGGCGACTTGCTGCTCCGGATTGCGCGCGAACGACGCCGGCGCGTTGGTCATCAGCAGGTCTTGCACCCGGCGCTCCGGCATGCAGATGCGGATCGCCACGCCACGCAGGTCCTTCGTTTCGTCGGAGCCGACCAGCCCCGCTGCATTGGAGAACCGCACGCGCACGTCGCTATAGAAGCCGCCCGGCGTGAAGACGCCGGACCGTAGCTCGGGCGGAAGGCCCGAGGCGAACCCCGCGGCCGCAAGCTGACCGGGGTCGACGTCGGAGAGAATTCGAAAGGTCGCGGAAGGTGCAGCGATGGCCTTGGCGTGCAGAGCGCGCATGATCCGCCCGTTCCGGGCGGCCAGACGATGCTGGGCCGCGACGATCCGGCTGGCCCACCCGGGGATCATCCGCTCCTCGGCTTCCTGGGTCCCGCCGAGGTACTCCTCGGCCCAGCCCGTCCCCGGCGCAAGCACCGCCGGGTGGGCGTGCGGGGTCGGCCCGCTCGTGGTCCCCGTCGGGTGGATGCTCATGACCGCGGTCGCTCGTCCGCGGTCACGCGAATGCGCGCAGCGGATGGCGCTCGAGAGTGAGCTCCCCCGTGTCCCACGGTTCGAACGCATTGTCGACGAATCCGAGACCGGTGGCCCCGAGATCCGGAAAGTGTCGCAGGAGCACGGACTTGAAATCTGCGGCATCGATCCATTGCAACCCCTCCTTCGTGTACGTCTCCTCGCGATAGCTTTCGGTGAAGAACCGATCGGCCTGAAGGCGCCGACTGGCGTTGAGGATGAAGACCTGAAAAAGCGTCTCGCCGAATCCGAAGCCCGTCGGCCGGTGGCTTTCCGCGCGCGTCCCGACGTGCATGTCGACGAGCTCGACGTCGTCGTCGTACATGGTGCGGAGAGCGCAGACCTGGACCGGGTCGGTCGTGAGGTCCTCGAACGTGCGGATCGGTTTGAGACCGAGCTGGCGACGAAGCTCGTTGTAACGAGGCACGCCCCGCTCTCGCGCGCGCAGGATGTCGACGGCCCCCAGGTCGAGAACGTGAGAGCCCGGAATGCTGACCTGCTGCAGCGTGCCTGGATAGTTGTTGAGCACCAGCTGGCCGGGATGCTGATTCCCGAGCGAGAAGAAGAGATCCTCCAGCTCGTAGCGCGTCGTGATCTCCCGCGCGCTCCGGTGACGCGTGTGCGCGAGCGGCACCTCCTCCAGAAGGAGGTTGGTCCTGCGCGAGCGAATGACCAAGGTGTCGGGGAGGAGCTCGTGCATCCTGTAGATCTCCGTGAACTCCTCGCTCAGACCGTATGGCTTTCCGTGCCTGCAGGTGAGATTGCCGACGAGGCCGCCGATCTCCGGATGACGGATCTTGCCCCAGCGAAGGACCTTGCGATCCTTGCGCCGAAAGAAGGTTTCCAGCGCCCCATACCAGTTGGTGTGCATGGCAAAGTTCAACGACCGATTCGGCAGAATCGCCGGCGTCCACTCGATCGTGTGGATCTTGGCGATGACCGCGGCGTTCACGAGGCGCGCAACGTTGTAGAGTCGGGAGTCGTCCCACACGGGATGATGCCTCTTCAACATGTCGCAGATGGCATTGTGCTCGTAGACGAAAAGCAGGTGCATGAGAGCGAGCCCGAACCACCAGTTCCGGTTGAAGCCCGACTGCTCGATGCGACCGGTCGGGTGCAAAGGCAGCTGATTCCAGTAGAGGAGCAGCTTCCCATCATTGAACGCCCTCAGGGAGTCGGCCGTGCGCTGGTCGCTTCCGTAGATCTGGGAGGCATCCCACCAGCTCGTCGATTCGTTGATCGCAGTGGGTGGCGAGCCCCTGTCCCCAGGCGAACGCGTAGGATCGCCTTCCGTCTTGGGAACGCACAGCTTGATCTGGTGGTAAAGCGTGCGGGCGGGGTGGCCGTCCGGTACCGGCAGCTCGTAGAAGCCGTCGGGGTCGATCGTGTGATGGTCGATCGTGTGACTGACGGTATGGTGGCTGACCCAGTCGTGCACCATAAACTGGATCCAGCATGCCGCCAGCATGTTCAAGAAAGGGACCTCTTTGATTCCATCCGGCCCGCGCGAGAGCAGAACATGGCTGATCTCGACCGGGTTCGGCGTCAGAAGGCGCGCGCCCGTCTCGGGCCAGGATGCACGGCGAGAGACATTTCGCGGGAAGCGGACGTTGGCCGCGCCTTCCTTCGGATTGCTCAGGTTGTTCCACGAGCCGTCCGCGGTGCGAAAGTGCCTGACTCCGGAAGGCGGAACGAGACCGTGCGACTGGAAGGCGGTGAGGACGCCGTCAGGGTAGGGATCGACGAGATTGTTGGTCTCGAGGAGGTTGCGCATGTGAACGAGGGTCGCGAAGGCCGGCAGGGATCGCTTTCGATACCAGGTCGTCCAGACCGGGTCGTCGGGACCCGTTCTCCGAAGCAATGCGGTGAGAACATCCATGGCGACGGTGCACACGGCTCCCGCCGCTGCGCCGAATGCCTCTCCAGCCCGCGCACGGATCTGCTCGCCTAGTGTGAGAATCGTCGCGTCGAATGGATCGGGGGGAATCGCACCGGGCGGGACGTGGGGCGCGGCAAGCAGCGCAGCCCGGTCGAATGGCACGACCGGCGGATAGCGCGGGTCACACACGTCGGATTCGATATTGGCCCGGGCCTGGTCGCGCTTCGCCTTCCACTCGTCGCTCGCTGGACCGAGGCTCAGCGCGTGGTCCAGGGACGCCCTGGCGTCGGGATACCGCTGCGCGAGGAGGTACGCGGTTCCCAGCAGGGCATGATTGTCGGCGGTGTCGTCGACGGCCACGAGTCGTCTCGAGAGGACGACCGCCTCGTGGAACTCGTGCTGCTCCATCCGTTCGATGACCGCCTGACGCAAGGATGCAGGCGAAGTGGGTGCCATGAATGGACCTCCTCGAAGAGGGCACCAGCCCTCAAGGTGAACCCAGCGTCCCTTGGGTCGCGCACGGCGTCGTGAGATCGGGGCTCAGGATCCCCGTAATCGTGGCGCTCCCGTTCGCCGTGTTGATGCGGATTCGCCCCGCACCGCCACCCCCTGCGCCGAATCCGTCGCCGCTGTCGGGCAGCGCGCCGCTCCTGCCGTCGATGACGGGCCCCGCGCTGCCGCTCCCTCCGATGCCCTCGAACCCCGGAGCCGGCTGGGCGTTCGCCGTGGAGTCGGCGCCGGAGCCGGCCGCGGGACTGCCCTCTGCTTCGCCTCCCCCGCCCCCGTTGGCCGCAAGCGCGCCACTCACCGTGACGACGGGGGCTTCGAGCAGGATGGCCCCTCCACTGCCCGCCCCGCCCGCGTAGTTGTAGCCGCCGCCTCCTCCTCCCCCTGCGTTGATCGAGCCGTAGATGCCAATCGTGATTTGCTGTCCGGCCACGATCTGGATCGCGCCTCCGCCCGGCCCGCTCAACTCTTGCTCGGCGCCTCCCGCGGAGCCGCCGATCAAGGGGACAAGCTCGGCGTTGCCGTAGGTCGGCCCGCCGCTCGCCCCGGGAGAGGACGATGCGGCGCCGCTTCCTCCAACGCCACAGTACGACCCGCCCCCGCACCCGCTGTTGGGAAACGCCGAGCCGAAGAGACACGGCTGCCCCGCACCAGGCCCTCCGTTGGCGCCGTAGAAGCCTCCAGGCCCCGGGGTGTCGGCGGGGGAACCGCCGACGGGAAGGTCACCCGTGCCATCGACGAGGATCTGGCCTTGGACGTCGACCGAAGTCAGGGCCACGATGACCACCGGAAGCGGCCCGGTGAAGCGCAATGCCGCGGACTGGACGACCGCGAGGCTATCGAAGACGTAGAGTGAGGCAAAGGTCCCGTCACCCAGCTGGATCGTGCTGGGCGCGGGAAGAAGACTCGAGTCGTTCCCACTCTCGGCCAAGGTGAGGGCCGGCGCATCGGCCAGTATGCCTGCCTCGCTGCTGGCGTCGCCGGGGGAGCTGCCCCCGTCGACGGCGGCGGTGATTTGAGACCAGCCGACGTTCGAAGGGATGAATCCGAGCGGCCCGGCGTCCGGGTTCGGCATGAACGACGCCGCGACGTCCGCACCCGAGGCCGCGTCCGGGGCAACGGTGGCATCCCCTGCCTCGCTCATCCCACTTGCGTCGCCCGAGACGACCCCCGCGTCGCTGGAAATGCCGGCGGCGGCCAGCTCGTCCGAGTCGAGGGGATCATGCGGATCGAAACAGGCGTCCGCACTGCCCGCGACCGAGGCGCAGACCTGCCCCTCGAGGCAATTCTCGCTCGGCCCGCACGGCGCTCGACACTGCTCGTCGGTCCCACATACTTCGTCGTTCTCGCACGTCGAGCCGCCGCTGCACGTCGCCTCGGCGGCCAGCTGACAAACGTCGACCGAGGTGCCCGCGTCGGCCCCGGCCGGCACGCACCGCTCGTCGGACGGACAGTCCGCCGAGTTTCTGCACGCCGTGTGGCACCGCGAGAACACGCAAATGAGCGGCGAGTTGCAGTCGCTGTTGAGAAAACATGCCTGCGACAGGGTCGCGAGCTGCTTGCTGCTGCATCCTGGGGCCGCGGCCAAGGCGGCAGCCAAGAGAGTGCCGACGAGGCAGAGCCCCGTACGCAGCCGACCTTTGTTCATCGAAGACTCCCGCACGCTCGAAGGTGAAGCCTCACGTCTCGGCCAGGCGCCCGCCCGCGTCAAGTGCACGAGCGCGATGGAGTCAAGATCCCGCGCCCACGGCCGGGTGACGCGCGGGTAAAATCAACGTGACGTCCCGGGGGGAGCAGACTTTTTTCTCGCGGGATCACGAAGGTTCGGCGACGTAGCGACGAACAGCGAGCCATTTGATCGAAGCGCGTGCACATCGCACATCTTGTGAGACACTCGGGCCCCTCCGATGCAACGCCCGCAAACGCCGGAACCGAGCCACAGCGCGAACGCCGTCCGCCGCAAAACGGTCGACCGGGTCGGCAAGTACGACCTCATCGCGGTCCTCGCGCGCGGGGGCATGGGAGACGTCTACCTCGGCGTCTTGCAGGGGCCGGTCGGCTTCAGCAAGCTCCTCGTGATCAAGGAGCTGCGGCGCGACGTCCAGGAGGACGAGGCGCACATCTCGATGTTCCTGGACGAGGCTCGCCTCGCCGCGCGCCTGAACCACCCGAACATCGTCCAGACGATCGAGGTGGGCGCCGACGGCCAGCGGCGTTTCATCGCCATGGAATACCTCGAGGGGCAGCCGCTCAATCGGGTGCTCCACCGCGCGCGCAAACGGGGCACTCCGCTGCCGCCTCCAATGCACTTCCGCATCGTCTGCGATGCTCTGACCGCGCTCGAGTATGCCCACTCCTTCACCGAATTCGACGGTACTCCACTCGGAGTCGTGCACCGAGACGTCAGCCCGCAGAACGTGTTCGTCACGTACGAGGGGCACGTCAAGCTCATCGACTTCGGCGTGGCGCGGACGTCGGTCGCATCGCAACAAACGAGGCCCGGAAGCCTCAAGGGCAAGCTCAAATACATGTCCCCGGAGCAGGCGGCGAGCCGATTTGTCGATCGGCGCACCGACATCTTCGCCACGGGCATCATGCTCTGGGAAGGCATCCTGGGCGCGGGGCCGTGGGAAGGCCTGGCGGATCTGGACATCCTCAAGAACTTGATGAGCGGACGGGTGCCGCGGCTGAGCCAAGTGCGTCCGGACCTCGATCCCGACTTGACGGAGATCGTGGATCGGGCCACGAGCCCCGACCCTGGGGACCGTTATCCAACCGCGCACGCCATGCGCGACGAGCTCGAGCACTACGTCGCTGTCCACGGGCTGTCTCTCGGGCGGGAGCTTCCGGCATTCGTCTCGATGCTCTTCCGGGAGGACCGGCGCAAGCTCCTCGCCTTGATCGATGCGCAGCTCCGCATTCTGAGCGAGAGCAGCCCCGTCGAGCTTTTGAGCATCAGCGGAATGCGTCGCATGTCGATCGGGTCGACCGAAAGCGGCGGACCGCAAAGGCGAACGGTCACCGGCAGCCTCGCATTCGACGGCGCGCCCGCATCGGTTGCATCCGCGACACCGCCCCCCAGGGGGCGGATCGCGCCGGCGGTCTGGATGATCGTCGCCGCCATCGGCTCCGCAGTGGCATTCGGAGCCGTGGTCGTGCGCTTCTCGATGCAAGTGCCGTCCGTGAGGGCCCCGGCCTCGGCGACCTCCGGGCTGTTGGCAACCTCGAGGACCTTGGCGACCCCGGCGCTCCCGGTCCTGCCCGCATCCCCGCCGACTCCTCCCGCGGCTGCGCGGCCCCCGACCCGCCGCCCGGCGCACGTTTCGGTCCGGGCGTCCCCTGCGTGGGCGGAGCTCTACATCGATGGCTTTCGCGTGGGGAATCCTTACCTCGCCGACTGGGCGCCGGACGGAGCCATCCACCACGTGAACGCCACGGCGCCTGGCTACTTCGACCAAAGCTCCGCTGTGAGCCTCGACCGCGACATCGTGATCGACCTGTCTTTGGAGCGCGCGCCCACTCCGAGGCCGCCGCCGGCCAGCCCGCCGCCGCGGACACCGGCGGCGCCGCCGCCCGCATCCCAGGCGACGACCCCGTCCCAGGCCGTTCCCGATGGAAAGGCGGGGGCCGAACCCGATGCACTGCCGCCTCGGTCGACGCCTCGATTCGAGGCGAAACCGGCACGAGAGCTCGACACGAACAACCCCTACCCTTGACCCCAGCGCTCGATCGCATTGCGGCGCGCGCTTGCGGCCGCGGAGGGTCGGAAAGATCTCGTGTTGAGACTTCACGGCGACCGGTGCGGTGCCGTTTCCGTTCGTATGGGCGATCCCGCGGTTGCCGAGGTCACCGGGTCCTCGGCGGCCCCCGCAGGTAGGAGTCAATGCGAGCTTCTCTCCGAGCTCGCTCGAATGGACCACTACGTGCTGTCCGTCGATCGGGCGTGCGGCCTGCTGGTCGCTCGTCGGACGGCGGCTCCGTACCAGCGAATCGGAGACATCGAGACCTGTTTTCTCCGCGTGGAGCAGGCGCTCGCAATGCTGACGCGCCGGCGTTACCGGCTGCTCGTCGATGCGCGGCTCGGCCCGTCACGCAACGATCCGGCGTTCGAGTCGGTCATGGCACAGCACCGGGGCAAGCTCTTGTTCGGTTTCCAGCGCAACGCCGCGCTCATGGCGACCGCCGCAGGACGCCTGCAGGTCCGTCGCTACGCCAGGGCCGACGGGCGCGAAGTCTTCGTGACCGACAGCGCCGAAGCGGCGTTCGAGTACCTGCGCGTCCCTTACCACACCATCTAGAGCGCATTCTCTCCCGAGACGTAGGAACGCCAGCCGCCGAACGCCGAGATGTCGTTCGCGCCCGCGATCGCGTGCGCCTCGCACAGAAAGCCGTGAACGCGCTCTCCGTTCTCCAGCTCGATCGTTCCGATCGCCAGAGGCGATGAGACTCCGCCGAGGAACGAACCGACCGTCTCGCTGGGCAGCGCCCAAACCTCGACCTCGATGGATGCGCCCTCTCGATCGGCCACGCGCACCAGGCCCGGTTTGGCCGGCCGCGTGTTCGGCAACGCGTACAGGCGGTAGGACGGCGCCGTGCGGGTCATACGCAGCAGCAGCGCGCCCCGTTCGGTGAGCTGATGATTCAGTGGCATCCCGGACAGATGGGCGCCGACGACGGCGATCGCCAACCGATCCGCGCGCGGCGCCTCGGCCCTGCGCGTCCCTTCCAGATCGCCGCCCGCCGGTGCCTCGGGCGGCTCGGTGAGGTCGATCCACGGCCAGCCCGTCGCGCCGAGCGGACCGCCGACGCGCCGGTGGAAGGCGGACGCCGTCGCGAGAAGCTCGGCGTCGCGCCCCCAGGGGCCGAGGAAGGTCACGCCGGAGGGCAGCCCATCGCGACAGAGACCGCTCGGCACGGCGACGCCCGAGAGGTCGAGCAGGTTGGCAAACGTGGTGTAAAGGCCAAGGCGCGCGTTGCTCGCGATCGGGTCCGCAAGCACCTGGTCGATGCGGGGAAAAGCGGGAACGGACGGCACGACGAGGGCGTCGACCGCGCTCCAGAGCGGATCGACCGTGCGCCGGAGCTTCGCGAGCCGGTGCAGCCCGCGGAACACTTCGGTGCCGCGCACCGTCTCTCCCTGGCTCAAGATGGTCCGGATGACGGGCAAGAGCGACTCCGGACTCTCGCCAAGAAGGCTCTCGAATTCGGACAGGCGCTCGGCGATCCACGGGCCGCCGTAAAGTAGCCGGCCCGCCTCGAACAGCGGCGTCATGTCGATCGGCCGAAGGCTGGCCCCCATCAGGCGAAGCGTTTCGAGGGCATGCTCGAAGCGTTCGGCCAGGCCATCGCCGTCGAACGACAGGTCCTCGGTGCGTGGGACGGCGATCCGCGGGCCGCCCACGGTCCGGGCGCGCCACCGAAAGTTCGACGCCTCCGGCCGTGAGGTGACGTCTCCGTCGTCGAAACCTGTCGCCACCGAAGCGACGTCTCGCGCGTCCTCGCACGTGAGGGTGGTGATCGATACACAGTCGAGGGAGCGACACGCGGGGACCAGACCGCGAGTGGAGATTAGGCCGCGGCTGGGCTTGAGGCCCACCACGTGATTGAACGCGGCGGGAACGCGCCCCGAGCCAGCGGTGTCCGTCGAAAGCGCAAAGCTGACCAAGCCGCGCGCAACGGCCGCAGCCGATCCGGAGCTGGAGCCCCCGGAGACGTAGCGCGGGTCGAACGGGTTGGGGGGGATCCCGTAGGGCGACCGCACTCCGACCAGCCCGGTCGCGAGCTGATCCATGTTGGTCTTGCCGACGAGGATGGCGCCGGCCGCCCGGAGCCGCTGCACCACAGGCGCCGATTCGGCTGGCAGGTAGGCGAGCTTGGGACATGCCGCAGTCGTGGGCAGTCCTTCGACGTCGATGCTGTCTTTGACTGCAAACGGGAGGCCGAAGAGGGGCGGCCGGGGCCCGACGGAGTGCGACGCTCCGATCGAGCGCGCCTCCGCGATCAGATCGTCGCGACTGCGAAGCTGTGTCCAGACGCCCTCGGTCCGATCGCCCGCGATCTTGGCAAGGACGGCCTCGATGACTTCTACCGGCGTCGCGCCCTCGCGGTAAGCTCGGCGCAGAGCCGCAATCTGCAATGCAAGCATTTGAAGCGACCTGCTCCTCCGCGCCGGATGCTTCTACCACAGTGCGAGCGGGCTGCGGCTCGATCACGTTTCACAGGTCCGCCGACAGAACGGTCCTGGGCCGGGCGCTCGCGCGGAGCCCCCTGCGCCTCCTCACACCGCGCAACCATGGCGACGGCGCCTGGGTGTTCCTCTCGAGCTTCGGCGGCGGTCTGGTCGACGGGGATCGACTGGACATCCACGTCGAGGCCGCCCCACAGACCTCGGCGTTCATCGGAACGCAAGCGTCCACGAAGGTGTACCGATCCAGCCGCGGCGCAGCGCAACATCTCGCGATCCGGGTCGCCGAGGGCGCCTCCGTCGCGCTCGTGCCCGATCCGGTCGTCGCGTTCGCGGGAGCCCGATACGAGCAGCGCATCGACGTCTTGCTCGGCGCCGGCGCTTCACTGGTGCTGTTCGACGCCTACACCTGCGGGCGCGCGGCACGGGGCGAACGCTGGCAGTTCGCCCGCTTCGAGTCGAAGACGACGATCACGCGCGAGGGACTGCCGTTCTTCGTGGATGCGACCCGCCTGGACCCTGCGCACGGATCGATCGCCGAGAGGATGGCCGGGGTCGGCGTGATCGCATCGGTCGTGGTGATCGGCCCGCGCTTCGCCGGTATGCGCGATGCCCTGCGCGAGGCGTCGACTTCGCCGCCCGCGCGTTCTCCACAGCCCGCGCGTCCGCAGCAAGGCTGGACGCTCTGCTCGACGAGCTCGCTCGGGAGCGACGGCCTGGTGGCCCGAGTCGCCTCTGATCATTTCGAGAATGCATCCCGCGCCTTGCGCTGCAGTTTCGGCGCGCTCGCGCGGGCGCTCGGCGACGACCCTTTCGCTCGAAAATGGTGACGGTCGCATCGAGAGTGAGACAAGATGCCGCCGGCCCGCGATGCACTTGACGCCTCGTGACGTCGACAAGCTCGTGCTTCACGGAGCTGGGTTCCTCGCCCAAAAGCGGCTCGCACGGGGGTTGCGCCTCAACTACCCGGAGGCGGTGGCGCTCATCGCCACGCAGCTGCTCGAGCTCATTCGCGACGGACGTTCGGTCGCCGAGTTGATGGACCTGGGACGACGCATTCTCGGCCGCGCGCACGTCATGACCGGCGTGGCGGAGATGATCGTCGAGGTTCAGGTCGAGGGCACATTCCCCGACGGAACGAAGCTGGTCACGGTGCACAACCCGATCGCGATGCCGACGGTCGATCTCGACCTCGCGCTCTACGGCAGCTTCCTGCCCGCGCCTCCGAATGACGCCTTTGCGCGTCGAGCGGCGCGCGAATCGTCGGCCGAAGCCGCGTGCCAGCCCGGCGAGCTGCTCGTAGCCCCAGGCGAGATTGCGCTCAACCAGGGACGCGACGCGATCGATCTGGTGGTCAAGAGTCTGGGTGATCGTCCGATTCAGGTCGGCAGTCACTATCCCTTCGCCGAGACCAACGCCGCACTCCAGTTCGACCGGGCCCGGGCGGCGGGACGCCATCTCGACATCCCGGCGGGGACCGCCGTGCGCTTCGAGCCCGGCGATCAGAAGACGGTGCGGCTCGTCCAGACGGCCGCGGCCGCCGGCAACGGCGTCCCGAGCGACCCGAAGGCGACCAGCGCCGGAGAGGGGCAGAAAGGATGAGCATTGCCATCGACAGACGGCACTACGCCGACATGTTCGGCCCCACCGTCGGCGACCGTATCCGCCTCGGAAACACGGCCCTCGTCGCGCGCGTCGAGCGCGACCACGCCGTGTACGGCGACGAGTGCAAGTTCGGCGGAGGCAAGGTGCTGCGCGACCGACAGGGACAGCGCGCCGGCGTCAGCGATCGTGACGCGCTCGACTGCGTCATCACCAATGCCGTCATCGTCGACGCCACCGGCATCTACAAGGCCGACATCGGCATCAAGAGCGGCCGCATCGCGGGAATCGGCAAGGCCGGCAACCCCGATGTCATGGCGGGAGTCACTCCGGGGATGGTCATCGGCGTCACCACCGAGGCGATCGCCGCCGAAGGGCTCATCCTGACCGCGGGGGGCATCGACGCGCACGTCCACTTCATCTGCCCGCAGCAGGCGTTCGAAGCGCTCGCCTCCGGGGTTACGACGTTCGTGGGCGGCGGGACGGGACCGGCGACCGGCACGAACGCCACCACGTGCACCCCGGGGTCGCGCCACATTCGGCAGATGTTGCAGGCTACCGACGCTCTCCCCATCAACATCGGCCTGACCGGCAAGGGAAACTCGTCGTCTCCGGAGGGGCTCGTCGACCAGATTCGGGCCGGAGCGATCGGGCTCAAGCTGCACGAGGACTGGGGCACGACCCCCACGGCAATCGACTGCTGCCTCGGGGTGGCCGAGGCCGAGGACGTGCAGGTCACGATCCACACGGACACGCTCAACGAGTCCGGTTATGTGGACGATTCGATCGCGGCATTCAAGGGCCGCACCATCCACACGTACCACTCCGAGGGCGCCGGCGGCGGCCATGCTCCGGACATCATCCGCGTTTGCGGTGAACCGAACGTCATCCCGAGCTCGACCAACCCCACGCGGCCCTTCACCGTCAATACGCTCGACGAGCACCTCGACATGCTCATGGTCTGCCACCACCTGGACAAGACCATTCCGGAGGACGTCGCATTCGCCGAGAGCCGAATCCGAGGCGAAACGATCGCGGCCGAGGACATCCTGCACGACTTGGGGGCGATCAGCATCATCTCGAGCGACAGCCAGGCGATGGGGCGCGTCGGGGAGGTCGTGACCCGGACATGGCAGACAGCGCACAAGATGCGGCTGCAGCGCGGCCGGCTCCCCGAAGACGTGGACGGCGACGACAACGCGCGCATCAAACGATACATCGCCAAGTACACGATCAACCCCGCCATCGCGCACGGGATGTCCGCCGAGATCGGCAGCGTGGAAGTGGGCAAGTGGGCCGATTTGGTGCTCTGGCGGCCCGCGTTTTTCGGGGTGCGACCCGAGCTCGTCCTCAAAGGCGGATTCATCGCGTGGGCGCAGATGGGAGATGCGAACGCGTCGATTCCCACGCCGCAGCCCCTTCTCATGCGTCCGATGTTCGGAGCGTTCGGCCGCGCGGTCGGGGCGACCAGCTTTGCCTTCGTCTCCGCGCGCGCGCAGCTGGAGGGCGGCCTCGACGAGCTCGAGATCTCCAAACGCATCGCTGCGGTCCACGGGTGCCGCGGGCTGAGCAAGCGCGACATGGTCCACAACGACGCCCTCCCCTCCATCGCCGTCGATGCGGAGACGTACGAAGTGCGCGCCGACGGGGTGCTTCTTCGATGCGATGCGGCGGCCGAGCTGCCGCTGGCCCAGCTCTATCACCTGTTCTAGGCGCGATGTCCCCGACGACCCGCTGGCGCGTGCTCCAGATCGCCGATTCCGCGTTCCCGGTCGGGGGCTTCGCGCATTCGGCGGGACTGGAAGCGATGGTTCATCACGGATGGCCGTCGACGGTCGTCGAGCTCGATACGTACGTGGCGGCCCACCTGTGGAACGTCGGACATTCTTCGCTCCCATTCGTCGGCGCGGCGTACGACGCGCCCGCCGATCTGGTGGTGATCGACCGCAGGCTCGACGCGCTGCTGTCCAATCATGTGGCGAACCGCGCGAGCCGCACCCAGGGGCGCGCCTTCATCGCCACGGCCGCCCGGGTGTTCGACGATCCGGAGATGGGACGGCTCGCGCAGCTTGCGGACGGCGGCAGCCACGCACACCTTGCGCCCCTGTTCGGCGCCGCGATGGCCACGCTCGGCCTCTCGAGAAGGGAGGCGCTGACGATTCATCTGCATTCGGCCCTTCGCGGGCTACTCTCGGCCGCGGTGAGGCTTGCCGTCATCGGCCCGCACGAAGCCGCACGGATGCATGACAGGCGGTCGCAAACGCTCGAGGCCGTTCTCGGTGAGTGCGCCGAGCTCACCGTGGACGGCGCGGCAACGGTCGTTCCCCTCCTCGACGTGGTGTGGACCACCCACGACGGGCTCTACGCGCGGCTGTTTCAGAGCTGAGGACGGCGACCATGGCACACGAAGACCACGATCGGGACCACAGCCACCACGAGACGAATGACGAGGGTCACTCGGCGCCGCACCGGCACGAGCACTGGACGCATCCAGGCTCGTTTCGCTCGTGGGCCCCCGCCTCGCGCCGCGATTACCGACGGCAGGCGTTCACCGTGGGGATCGGCGGTCCTGTCGGGAGCGGAAAAACCGCGCTGGTGCTCGCGCTTTGCATTGCGCTGCGCGAGCGCCTGAGCCTGGGAGTCGTCACCAACGACATTTTCACGCGGGAGGACGCGGAATTCCTGCACCGGCACCACGCGCTCGCGCCGGAGCGCATCCGCGCCGTGGAGACCGGCGGATGTCCCCATGCTGCGATTCGTGAGGACATCAGCCACAACCTGGATGCCCTCGAGCGGCTGATGGCGGACGTCCTGGCCGACCTACTCATCGTCGAGAGCGGGGGGGACAACCTCGCCGCCCAGTTCAGCCGCGAGCTCGTCGATTACACGATCTACGTCATCGACGTGGCGGGCGGCGACAAGGTTCCTCGCAAGGGCGGCCCCGGCATCACCCAGTCCGACCTCCTGGTCATCAACAAGACCGATCTGGCCGCCCACGTCGGTGCCGACCTGGACGTCATGGCGCGGGACGCGCGCGCGATGCGGGGCGAAGGCCCCTTCGTCTTTGCCCAGGCCAAGAACGGCATCAGCGTCGACACGATCGTCGCGCACGTCCTTCGAGCCCGGGACGAAGCCCTGATGGTCGGGTCGCATCGACCCAACTTTTAATCACCGAGACAACTCGGCGAAACACGCGGCGTGACACCGTCGTTGCCGATGACGAGCGTAGGGCCGTCCGCGGCCTGCGCTGCCAAGCTCGACCAAGGAGGAGATCATGACCTGCGCGCCTCTGATGCGACGATCATTCGTTGCGCTCGCGGCTTCATGGCAGCTGGCTTCGCTAGGCTGCAGCAAGGAAGAGGCTCCTCCTTCGGGTCAGGCCAAGACGGGGGAGATAGAGGCCGGGGGCGCCGCTCCGACCAAGGCTGCGCCCACGGCCGAGGCCACCGGCGACACCGTGAAAGTCGGCATACTGCACTCGCTGTCCGGAACGATGGCCATCAGCGAGACGTCGCTCAAGGACGTCGCGCTGATGACGATCGACGAGATCAACGCGAGCGGTGGTGTCCTCGGAAAGAAGATCGAGCCGGTCGTGGTGGACCCGGCTTCGAACTGGCCGCTCTTCGCGGAGAAGGCGCGCGAGCTATTGCAAAAAGACAAGGTCGCCGCCGTATTCGGGTGCTGGACGTCGGTGTCGCGCAAGTCGGTCCTCCCCGTCTTCGAAGAGCTGAACGGTCTTCTCTTCTACCCGGTGCAGTACGAGGGTGAAGAGTCGTCGTACGACGTCTTCTACACGGGGGCGGCGCCCAACCAGCAGGCGATCCCCGCGGTCGAGTACCTGATGAGCGAAAAGGGCGGGGGCGCCAAGCGGTTCGTTCTCCTGGGAACCGACTACGTCTATCCCCGCACGACCAACAAGATCTTGCGTTACTTCCTGCACTCCAAGTCGGTCAAGGACGACGACATCAAGGAGGAGTATACGCCGTTCGGACACAGCGACTATCAGACCATCGTCGCCGACATCAAGAAGTTCGCCTCGGGCAAGCGCACGGCCGTCATCTCCACCATCAACGGCGACTCGAACGTCCCGTTCTACAAGGAGCTCGCCAACCAGGGTCTCAAGGCGACCGACATTCCGGTCGTCGCCTTCTCCGTCGGAGAAGAGGAGCTGCGGGGCATCGACACGAAGCCCCTCGTTGGCCACCTGGCGGCGTGGAACTACTTCATGTCGATCGATACGCCCGAGAACAAGAAGTTCATCGAGGAGTGGAGGGCGTACGTCAAGGCGCACAACCTGCCGGACGGCGACAAGCGCGTGACCAACGATCCCATGGAGGCCACGTACATCGGGCTTCACATGTGGGCGCAGGCGGTGGACCAGGCGGGCACGACGGACGTGAACGCGGTCCGGCAGGCGCTCGGGTACCAGACGTTCCGGTCGCCCTCTGGATACGACATCACGCTCGATGCAAAGAACCACCACCTGCACAAGCCCGTCTTCATCGGTGAGGTGCAGGCGAACGGACAGTTCCAGATCGTGTGGAAGTCCGAGGGACCGCCCATCCGAGCGCAAGCATGGAGCCCGTTCATCCCGGAGAGCTCGAAGAAGGTCGCCGATTGGACCTATCCCTGGGTATGCGGCAACTGCACGGAGCCGAAATACGGAGCGTCGGGTGCCATGGCTCACCGCTGACGATCTCGCCAGCCGGGTGGCGAGGTGCGCCCGCCGTCCGTGTCCGCGCGCCAGCCTGCCCCGCGGTACCGCATCCATGTCGCATCGTCGCAGCCCATTCCAGAGAGTCTTCCGCCGTCTCGGCGCCCTCGTCGCAGCGCTGGCTGTCCTGCTGGCGGTCCGGTCGGTGAGGGCGGGAGAAAGAGAGTTCGCGAACGCGTTGAGCGGCCTGTCTCTGCCGACGGGCGACGCGGTGGCCAGCGCGGCGCGCGCAATCGGAGCGAGCGGAGATCCGCGCTCCTTGCGCGTTCTCGTGGCGCTGCGCGACGGCGCGCTGGCCGTCACCGACAGCGGGCGGGTTTACCTGCGCGACTCTTCCGGCACGCTGCACGATGCCGCGACCGGTGGGCCGCCCGCAATGGAAGCGACCCACGAACCGATCACAGACAACGAAGTCCGAAGAGCCCTCGAACCGCTGATCGCACGCCTCGAGCTGGCTTCGAGCGACACGAAGGAGCGGCTTTCGGCCGTGGAGACCCTTGCGAGTCGTTCCAGCGAAGAGGACGTTCCCGCGCTGCGTACCGCCCTCGAGCGCGAACAGGTCGCCGCCGTGCGTCGGGCGCTCGTATCGACCCTCGCGGAGCTCGATCTGGCCAGCGCCGATCCGGTGAGGCGGCTCTCAGCGATCGCGGCCATCCAGCAGTCCGGGTCGATCCGCTTTCGCTCGACGCTCGAGTCGATCGTCGCCAAAAACGACGACGGATCGTACAGCGAGCACGATGAGCGGGTCCGGGCGGCGGCCGCAGGCGCATTGCGATCGCTGGCGCGAAAGCAGATCCTGACGGACGGAGCGGCCGACGTCCTGTACGGCCTGAGCACAGGAAGCATCCTTTTGCTCTGCGCGCTGGGACTCGCGATCACGTTCGGCCTGATGCGCGTCATCAACATGGCCCACGGCGAAATGCTCATGATCGGCGCCTACGCCACGTTCGTGACCCAGACGTTCTTTCACGAGCACTTTCCTCGCCACGAGTCGTGGTACCTGCCTGCCGCGGTCCCGGTCGCGCTCCTGACGTGCATGGCGGTCGGCGCGCTTCTCGAGCGGTGCGTCGTGCGATTCTTGTACGGGCGTCCACTCGAGACCCTTCTCGCCACGTATGGTTTGAGCCTGCTTCTCATCCAGACCGTGCGTTCGATCTTCGGCGCGCAGAACGTCGCCGTGGAGAATCCCGCCTGGCTCGCAGGCGGAACCGAGGTCTTCGAGGACGTGGTCATTCCCTACAACCGCGTCGCCGTCGTCCTTTTCACCGTCGTCGTCGTCGGCTTCGTCGCGTACGTTCTACGCGGCACGTCCCTCGGGCTGCGCGTCCGGGCCGTCACGCAAAACCGGCCCATGGCCGCATGCATGGGAATTTCCACCCGTCGTGTGGACACGTGGACGTTCGCGCTCGGCACGGGCGTCGGCGGGCTCGGAGGGGTGGCTCTTGCGCAGCTCGGCAACGTCGGCCCGGAGCTCGGTCAAAGCTACATCGTCGACTCGTTCCTGGTGGTGGTCCTCGGCGGAGTCGGCAAGCTGGTGGGGTGTGTGGTCGCGGCATTTTCTCTCGGCATCCTCAACAAGGTGCTCGAGCCGATTGCCGGCGCGGTGCTCGGCAAGATCGTCGTCTTGCTCGCCGTCGTGCTGATCATCCAGAAGCGGCCGCAAGGCCTCTTTGCGCCGCGGGTGCGCGGACTGGAGGGCGCGTGACCCCGACGCCGGCCTTGCCGCCACCGCGCGAAGGAGTCTTTCCGCCGACGACCCTCGCGCCGCTTCCGGCTCCGCCCAGGCGCGTCCTGTCGGTCTCGTTCGTCGCGGCAGTCTGCGTCTTCGTCGGCGTCCTCGTACCGCTCGCCAACGTCCTTTTGCCCGAGACGAGCGCCCTGCACACCTCCGAGTTCTTCGTGTCGCTCGTGGGCAAGCTCACCTGTTACGCGATCGTCGCCTTGGCCATGGACCTGGTTTGGGGGTATGCGGGCATTCTGAGCCTGTGCCACGGCCTGTTCTTCGCGCTCGGAGGGTACGCGATGGGCATGTACCTGATGCGCTCCATCGGGACGGAAGGGATGTACCGGAGCGCACTCCCCGATTTCATGGTGTTCCTCGACTGGAAGGAGCTCCCCTGGTACTGGCACGGCTTCGAAAGCTTCTGGTTCGCAGCGCTGATGGTCATGCTCGTGCCGGGCGCGCTGGCCTACGTCTTCGGGTTCTTCGCATTCCGCTCCCGCATCGGCGGCGTGTACTTCTCGATCGTCACCCAGGCCCTGACGTACGCGGCGATGCTCCTCTTCTTTCGCAACGCCACGGGGTTCGGGGGCAACAACGGCCTGACGGATTTCAAGCGGATCCTGGGCTATTCGCTGCGCGAGCCCTCGACCAAGGCTGCGCTCTGCGCCGTGAGCGGCATCGGCCTTGCGCTGGCGTATGTGCTGGCCCGCGCGGTCGTGGGGTCCCGAGCCGGCCGGGTGCTGACGGCCATGCGCGACGTCGAGGCCAAGGTACGATTTTGCGGCTACGACACCGTCGCCTACAAGCTCTTCGTCTGGACGCTGTCCGCGGTGATCTGCGGGATGGCCGGGGCCCTGTACGTTCCGCAGGTGGGAATCATCAACCCGAGCGAGATGCAGCCCTCCAATTCCGTCGAGATCGCGATCTGGGTGGCCGTGGGAGGTCGCGGCACGCTGGCCGGTGCGATCCTGGGCGCACTGCTCGTCAATGGCGCGAAGAGCTGGCTCACCGCGGCGTTTCCGACGGCGTGGCTGTACCTGCTCGGAGGGCTGTTCGTGATCGTGACACTGCTCCTGCCGGGCGGCGTCGTCGACGTCGTCACGGGCTTCGGAAAGCTCCGGGGTGCAATCCTGCGCGCGATCTACACGGCGCGCGGGAGCGCGAAGCGTGAGGATGGGGCGACGGACGCCGCCACGGGGGTGACCGGTGTTTCGTCGGTTTCGATAGGCGAGGAGCGACGGGGATGACTGCGCTTCTCGAAGTGGAAAAAGTGACGGTCAACTTCGACGGCTTCCGCGCGTTGAACGAGCTGACGCTCTCGCTCGAAGCGGGCGAGCTGAGATGCATCGTCGGACCGAACGGCGCCGGCAAGACGACGCTCATGGACGTCATCACGGGAAAGACGCGGGCCGAGTCGGGCACCGTCAGGTTCGCGGGCCGCGATCTCACGCGACTGCCCGAGCACGTCATCGTGGGTCTCGGCATCGGCCGCAAGTTCCAGCGTCCCACGGTCTTTCCGAACCACACGGTGTTCGAGAACCTCGAGCTCACCACGCACGGCAGCAAGCGCGTGACGCGCACGCTGTTCGCGCGCCTCTCGTCGGAGGAACGTCGAGCGATCGAGCGGACGCTCGAGCTCATCGGCCTGGCGGAGCATCGCGACCGGCCGGCCGGCCTCCTCTCGCATGGCCAGAAACAGTGGCTCGAGATCGGCATGCTCCTCGTCGAACGGCCCAAGCTGCTCCTGGTCGACGAGCCGGTCGCGGGCATGACGCAGCACGAAATCGAGCGCACGGAGCAGATCCTTGCGTCGCTCGCCGGGGAGCACACGGTCGTGGTCGTGGAGCACGACATGGATTTCGTCCGAAGCATCGCGCAGACGGTGACCGTACTGCACGAGGGACGCGTGCTCGCCGAAGGCCCCATGCAGGATGTGCAAAGTGACCCGCGCGTGATCGAAGTCTACCTGGGAGCGTGACGTGCTCGAGGCCCGAGAGGTTCACCAGTATTACGGAGGCAGCCATACGCTGCGAGGGGCGTCTCTCACGGTCCCGGACGGGTCGTGCACGTGCATCATGGGGCGAAACGGCGTCGGCAAGACCACGCTGCTGCGCGCCATCATGGGACTGGTCGGCGTGAGGTCGGGGAGCGTGACGTTCGACGGGCGCGAGCTCCTCGGCGCCGATCCGAGCGCGCGTGCGCGTGCCGGCATAGGCTACGTACCGCAGGGACGCGAGATCTTCCCGGAGCTCACCGTGGAGGAGAACCTGCGGGTGGGAACGCTGACGCGAAGCGCGGGAGGGGCGGAGATCCCCGAGCTCGCGCTACGTCTCTTTCCCGTTCTTCGAACGATGATGCGCCGCCGGGGAGGAGATCTATCGGGCGGCCAGCAGCAGCAGCTTGCGATCGCACGGGCTCTGACGCTGAGGCCGAAATGTGTCCTGCTCGACGAGCCGACGGAGGGCATCCAGCCGAGCATCGTTCACGAGCTCGGAGAGGTGATCCGGCGTCTGTACTCGGAAGAGAAAGTCTCGGTGCTGCTCGTGGAGCAGAAGCTGCCCTTCGCTCGAAGGGTCGGCAACCATTTCTTCCTGATGGATCGCGGCTCCGTGGTGGCCAGCGGCGGCATGGACCAGCTCACCGACGAGCTCGTTCGCAAGCACCTCACCGTCTAGATAGGGTTTTACTCCGCGTTCCGCCGCGCTATTCGCCGGGCTCCAGCGCGGCGTGGTGGGTTTCGAGCGCAACGGGGGGCGTCGAGTCGGCGCCCGCCGTGGTCGTGCGGGCGAAGCGGGCGCAGGCGACAAGGATGACGGCCACGGACAGGTAGCTCAGGGCCACGAGGGGCGTCTGTCCGAACCCGAGCGCTTCACCATGCATGAATCCGAAGAAGGTGAGGATCGATCCGACCAGCGCGAACGCTGCCGACTTGAGGAATTGACGCTCGACGATGAACACGGCGATCGCTCCGAGCACGAGTCCGGCCAGGATCGATCCCCCTCCCATGACCGCGAGCCCATGGTAGAGGACTCCGAGCTGTCCGAGCTTGTCGATGCCCACGGCAGCGGCGTTGGTGCCTGCCGCCGCGAGGGCGTTGTCGACCTGGAGCTTGCCCCACGCGGCGATGTGAGGCGTCAGGGCGAGAACGATGGCCGGTGCGTGACTCTTGGGCGTCTCCTGGAACGCCTGCGACCCGATGAGCATCCCGATGTAAAGGAGAATGGGCGAGATGGCGACCACCGGGATGAGCGCCATCATGACGGAGATGATGCCCAGCCACGCAAGCACGATGACCGTAAGTCCCGTGGCAGCCGAATAACCGATGCGGCCACCCATGGCCTTCCAGCCCGGATGACCGATGTACACGGCGTTGATGAACGGATTGCCCATCAGGCAGCCGATGAGGCTCACGACTCCGTCGGCCGTCAAGACGCGAGTCGTGGGGAACGAATCGCCCGCGACCGAAGCGCTCTCGACGTTGTCCATCGCCTCGACGAGATCGTAGATCCCGAACGGAATGGCCGTGACCAGGATCACCCCCAGGAATTGGAAGCCCGAGAAGACGTAGCCGACCGCGGGCGTGGGGACCGCGAAGTGAAAGCTGGAGACAGCGCTGGAGAGGTTGGCAAGGCTCATACCGCCGTAGTTCAGGCCGCACGCCGTGGACGCCCATGCGATGAGCGTACCCAGGCCGATCGCCACCAAGCCCGCAGGCGTCCCCTTGAAGTAACGCACTCCGCCAAACCAGCTCGCAAGGATGATGGCGAAGCACGGGATGGCGACCAGCGGTGTGAGGAACATGTCCAGCGCGGGTCGCATCGAGATGAACGCGATCGACACACCCGCGAGGGTGCCGAGCAGTGCCGCACGCGGCGTCACCCTTCGGATGAACGGGGCGATGAACCCCCCCGCCATCAGAACGAAGCTCTGGATGAAGACCCATGTGAGGCCTGCCTCCCAGCCCTTGACGGGATCGCCCGTCTTCGACGCGATGGGGAGCATGATGACGAACGTCACCACGAACATGTGGGGAACGCTGATCCCGGAGGGAAGCGCACAAACGTCCGCGCGCCCCGTTCTCTTCGCGAGGCGGTAGGCCAGCCACGCGTAGTACATCGTGCTCAGACACATCATCAGGCCGGTCGCCGGCAGGATCCGGCCGAAGACCAGCGCGTCGGGCATCTTCAGAACGAAGCGCAACAGCCCCGTGAGCGTGAGGAGGTTGACCAGAATGTTCGTCCCGAAGCCGAAGTAGGCGTTCCAATCCCCGGGGGTCCATAGCTTCGGTCCGCTCGTCGTGGATGCCTTCTTGGCCATCGTCTCGGTGCTCTTGGCCATCGTCTCGGTGCTCATCGCCTCCGCTCCTTGCCTCCGGGCGTTCGCTCGTCGCCTCAGGTCGTTGGTCTCGCAAACTGCTGCTCCGTCACCTCATGTCCGTGCCTCGAGCCCTCGCCACCCGTGCGCGCGGCAGTGGCCGGCATCATGCGAGCGCCTTGAGGACCCGGGCCGAGTCCGACACCCAGCCGAAGATCCCGCCCTGCGCCTTGACCATGCGCAGCGCCGCCTCGTGAAACTCGGGGAAGTACGACGCGCAGCAGTCTGCCGGGACGATGCAGCGGTATCCGCGATCGTTCGCCTCGCGCACGGTAGTGTTCACGCAGACCTCCGTCGTGACCCCGCAGACGATCAGGTTTTCGATTCCATGGTTCTGCAGCACGAGGTGCAGATCGGTGGCGTAGAACGCGCCCTTGCCCGGCTTGTCGATGACGGGCTCGCCGGCGCGGGGGTAGAGCTCACGGACGATATCGTGCCCGGGCTCGCCTCGGATGAGGATCCGGCCCATGGGCCCATCGTCGCCGATACGCATGCGAGGAGCCCCGCGCTCGACCTTAGCCTTGGGAGCGTCGGCCAGATCCGGGCGGTGGCCCTCGCGCGTATGCACGATTAGCAGACGTCTGCGCCGTGCCATTTCCAGAAGCGCCATGCACGGACGAACCGCTGCGCCGAGCCGCGATACGTCGTTGCCGAGCGCCTCGCCGAACCCTCCAGGCTCCAGAAAATCGCGCTGCATGTCGATGATGACGAGCGTCGTGCGGCTCGGGTCGATCGGGATCGGCTGGGGCTCCGCGTCCACGAGGGTTTGAGGCATCGGCGCACCTCCTTGGGCGGCCCGGATGCGACCCCGTCGCGATCTCATCAGAGCCAGCAAGCGGCGATTACGCGATGGATCTAAGTGAGTGCGCGTTTCCGAGCCGTTGCGCCTGGATTAAAGATCGGCCCCCAAGGCTCGAAGGAGGGCGCTCGAATGGGCGATGGCTCCGAAGACTCCTTGCTGCATCGTCACCATTTTCAGCGCCGCCTCGTGATTGCCGTGATCGGTTGCAGCACAGCAGTCGCGCAGAATGGCGCACTCGAACCCTCGATCGTTGGCTTCGCGCATCGTGGTGTGAACGCAGACATCGGTCGTGATTCCCGTCAGTACGAGGTTTCGGATGCCCCCGAGCCGCAGGAGCAGCTCGAGGTCCGTCGCGCAAAAGCTGCCCTTGCCGGGCTTGTCGATGATCGTTTCCCCCCGGTGGGGCGCCAGCTCCGGAATGATCTCCCAGCCGGGCTCTCCACGGACGAGAACGCGGCCGCACGGCCCCTCGTCGCCGATTCCCACTCCCGACTCGGTACGGCGTGATCGCCATCGCTTGTTGGCGGGGAGGTCCGTCAGGTCCGGCCGGTGACCTTCCCGCGTATGGAACACGGCGAAGCCGCCTTTGCGGAACGCAGCCAGGACCCGCCGAATCGGGTCGATGCACGCGCGAGTCAGAGAGATGTCGTATCCCAACAAGTCGATGTAGCCGCCCTTGCCGCAGAAATCGGTCTGCATGTCGATGACGACGAGCGCCGTGTTGTCGCGGCGAAGGTCTCCATCGAACGGCCAGGGATAAGGCTCGGCGTCTATGAACTGCATGAGGGGGATTCTGCGATCAATCCTGTTTCCAAATAATTTCAACGCGACGTGCGTGAGGCGTGCGCTCATAAAATCCGAGTAATTCGCCCGATGTCCGCAGAAAACATTTATGAACACGAAATCGGCGTGACACGTTGCCTCGAGTACTGACTGGACGAGTTTGGCAATCCTGCAGTGAACGTCGGCGTCGCGTCGGTCGGGCGGCCAGCGCTCGTTGTGTTTGGAGGAACTCCGATGGATCGAAGACCAATTGGATCTTTGAAATTGACACTGCATTCGATGCGTTGGGCGACGGCCGCGGGGCTCGTCCTCGCAACTCGATCGGGAGTCGCGCAGGCCCAGGCGACCGGACCCGCGCCGGCCCCCGCGGCCGCCGCCCCGGCCGCGGCCCCGCCCGCCGCCACCCCGCCTCCGGCTCCGCCCGCCGCAGCGGCCGCGCCCCCACCACCGGCGCCACCTCCACCGCCGCCGGCCCCGCCGCCCTCGAAGGAGGGGGCTGGACCCGCCGCGCCCGCGACACCCGTCGGGCCGGCGGTCGTCGTCGCGCCGTCGCCTCCTGCGCCGCCGGCGGTCGTGCCCCCTCCCCCCCCGGCGTTCACCATCCAGTCGAGCATCGGAACCCGCGTCGGACTGCGGTTGCAGGACCCCGACAAGCCGAAGGACATGACCGAGATTCATCTCGACAACGCGTACGATGCAACCGTCGAGGCGCGCTTCCACGGCAAGGCGACGGACCTTTTTTCGTGGGTGGCCAACTTCAACGCCGTGCTCGACCAGCAGGAATACGCCTCCACGAATGCCGGGGCCGCCTCGGTCGGGCTGAAGGGCGCACTGGGAATCATGGATCTCATCGCGCAGTACCAGCCCATCAAGGAGTTCAACATCTGGGCTGGTCGGCTGCTGGTCCCCTCCGACCGATCGAACTTTTCCGGGCCGTTTTTCATAAGCCCCTGGAACTACCCCGGCTTTTACGTTCCCGGCGCTCCCCCGCTCGGTCCGAAAGACGGCCCGACGGGACGCGATCAGGGCGTGACCGTCTGGGGAAACGCAATTGGGGACACGCTCAAATATTACTTCGGCGTCTATGGCATCGACCTCGACGCACAACCGTACTTTTCAGGCCGTGTCTCGTACACCCTACAAGGAAGCGAGCCGGGATACTTCGGTTCGAGCACGTATTATGGTGCGAAGAGCGTGGCGACGATCGGACTCGGCGCGCAGTACCAGAAAAATGGTTCGTTCGACACCACCACCGGCACGCCGACCAAGAATACGGGGCTCGTAATGGTCGACGGTCTCGCGGAGGAAGTCACCGGAGCTGGTACGTTCTCCGTCGAAGGACAGTACTATCATTTCAATGCGGGATATTCCTTCGCCGGAGGATTTATCGCCGGAGCGACGGCGCCGCTGGTGGACACGGGAATCGTGGCGGCTCCCGAGAACGCCTTCTACTTGCTTTTCGCTTACTTGACGCCCGAAAATATCGGTATTGGAAAATTGCAACCGCTCGTTCGCCTGCAGCAGACGTTCAGCCCGGACTGGACGGTCTTCGACGCGGCGCTGGCCTACGTGATCAAAGACTATTCCGCCCGGGTCGTGGCCACGTATCAGCACATCGGCCGCGGCACTTCGGGCGGCCCGGACCCGACGCAGAACGCCATCCAGCTCGGGATCCAGCTGCAGACGCTTTGATTCGCGTGCGAAACCCTCCCGTGGCCTGCGCGAAGCGCGCGCGAGACACGGGAGGAGTGCGATCCTCGACGGAGGAGGCAACCGTCGATGCAGCTCGAAGCGCTTCAGTCGCTGGCGCTGTCGGTCGCCGCTGCGCGGTCCCCCGATGCGGTCCTGGACGAGCTGGTGCGCGGCCTGGGAATGACCGAGGGCGTGGCGCTGGCCCGCGTGTGGCTTCTGCGTGAGGAGCCTTCCGGCGCGCCGTACCTGGAGCTTCGCGCGAGCGTGGGCACGTCGATCGTCGATCCATCGGTTCGCTGGACGCGGATTGACGGCGCCCATCACAGGATTCCGGTCACCTACGGCAAGGTCGGCCGGGTGGCCGCCACCAACACCCCTCTGCTCCTGCAACGGGGACCGCGCGACTGGCTGGTCCAGCCCGATTGGGCCGAGGCCGAGGCCATCGAGAGCTTCGCCGGTCAGCCTCTCGCATTCCGGGGTCAGGTCCTGGGTGTCGTGGCGGTGTTCAGCCGGCGACGGCTCGAGACCGAAGATCTCAAGTGGCTCCGCGTGTTCGCCGATCACGCCGCGGTCGCAATCGCCAATGCGCGGGCATTCGAGGAGATCGAACGGTTGAAGGAGATCGCGGAGCGCGAGCGGGATTACCTGCGCGAGGCGGTGCGCACTGCTCTTCAACAAGACGAGATCGTGGCGGTCAGCGCGAAGATGAAACGCGTGCTGCAGCAGGCCGAGCGGGTCGCCCAAACGGACTCGTCCGTGCTCGTCCTCGGCGAGACGGGGGTCGGCAAGGAGCTCATCGCGGCGGCCATCCACCGGATGAGCCGCAGGCGCGACGGGCCTCTCGTTCGCGTCAACTGCGCCAGCGTTCCTCAGGAGCTCTTCGAAAGCGAGTTCTTCGGTCACGTCCGAGGCGCGTTCAGCGGCGCAATCCGCGACCGCCAGGGACGCTTTCTCCTGGCGGACGCGGGAACGCTCTTTCTGGACGAGGTCGGCGAGATCCCGCTCGACCTGCAGGGCAAGCTGCTTCGCGTCCTGCAGGAAGGGACGTTCGAACCGGTCGGCGACGATCGAACGCGCTCGGTCAATGTGCGAGTCGTCGCGGCGACCAATCGGGACCTGTCGCAAGAAGTCGAGCGCGGGCGATTCCGCCGCGATCTCTATTACCGGCTGAGCGTGCTGCCGGTCGAAGTCCCCCCCCTGCGCGAGAGGCGCGACGACATTCTGCCGCTGGCGCGCGCCTTTCTGCGCGCGACGGCGCGCAGGCTGCACTTCCCCGAGCCGCAGCTCGACGCCGGGGCGGAGGCAGCGCTCCTGGCGTACGACTTTCCAGGTAACGTCCGCGAGCTCCACAACCTGGTCGAGCGTGCGGTCGTGCTGGCGCCGACCGCTCAGGGGTCGCTCCGCCTCGACGTCCCCCTCACCCCGTCGGGGAGCCGGCGGGGGGACCTGCGGAGCGAAGATCATTGCCATGGCAACGATCTCACCGACGACCACGCCCGCGCGCGCGACGCGAAAGGCGGTCGCGCGCGCGACGTCGCCGGGCCCAATCGCGACCCCCTCCCACCGGGCATCGAGAGCCAAGCGCCGGTCGTCCCCATGGCGGCACTGCGCGAGATGGAGCGGCGCAACATCTCCAACGCGCTCGCACAGTGCGACTATCGAATCGCGGGCGCTCACGGCGCTGCGAAACTGCTCGGGATGAGCCCCAGCACGCTCGCGTACCACATGAAACGGCTCGGCCTTCGGCGGCCATCGATCCGACGAAACGCGGCGGATACGTGAAGCGCCGCGAGCTCGCGAAGACTGGATTCGAGGTCGCCAGATCTTGAGGTTCGCCAAACCTTGCGCGTTTCGGCCCGGTTGCGTGGGCCCGCGGACGCCGGCCGTTCTCCCGCGGCCTCGAGACGAGGCTCGCCGGGCACGCGGTTCGCACCCACGCGCCCGCGCACAGCGAAGCGCGCGCTCGTGCGCATTCGCATCTTTCCCCCCAAGCAAACTCACTCCCTCGGAGGGCTCTCGTCATGCCCAAGGTTCAAGCTACCCCCCGCAAGAGCGGTGATTATCTGGTCGATTACGAGGAGAAGGTCTTCGAAGACGTGAAGGCCAAACCCGGTGAGAAAGCCCTCGTCACGTTCCACACAGTGGCGTTCGAGGGCTCGATCGGCCTGGTCAACCTGCTTCAGGCGACCCGGCTTTTGCGCAAAGGGTTCGAGACGTCGGTGCTCCTCTACGGCCCTGGTGTGACGCTCGGAGTGCAGCGAGGGTTCCCCAAGATCGGCGACGAGGCATTCCCGGGCCACCTGGCGATGAATAACCAGATCATCAAGTTCATGGGCGAGGGCGGAAAGGTCTACGCGTGCCGGTTTGCGCTCCAGGCGCTGTACGGCCACGGCGAGCCGTCCCTCATCGAGGGCGTTCGGCCGATCAGCCCGCTGGACGTGCTCGATCTCATCTTGCTTCATCGCCAGGCGGGCGCGTTCATCATCAACACCTGGACGCTCTGAGCGGCGTGGGACCCGATTGAACCGCCCCCTGCCCCTTCTACCTGCGCCGTCGCCGCCGCCGAAGCCGTTCGAGCTCATCGCCGAGCTGCAGGCCTTCGGTGTCCGCTGGATCGATCCGAGCGGGCCGGGCTTGAGTCGTACGGGCGGCGCCGGGCCGTCCGATCACAAGGCCGTGCGAGTCGCCAATCAAACGGTGATGATTCCGATCTTCACGCACGCCGCCGCACACTCCCCGTATTCGGCCCGGGTAGCTCCGAGCGGGCTCGCGGCGACCTTGCAACGCGACGGCGTGCCCATCGCGGAGGTCACTTTCCCGCCGATGCCAGCGTTCTATGCACGATGCACGGCCGAGGGAATCCCGTACTGGAAGATCGCCCGTCTGCATGCCGACGACGTGCTGGCCACGACGGTGCTGCAGACGTGCGTGCGGTACGGGCGGCGCGAGACCTGCTGCCAGTTCTGCGCGATCGGACAGTCGCTCGCGTCCAGGGGCACGATCGCCGAAAAGCGCCCCGACCAGCTCGCCGAGGTCGCCGAGGCGGCGGTCGCCCTCGACGGCGTCAAGCACGTCGTCCTGACGACCGGAACTCCCCACACCGAGGACCGGGGCGCGCGAGTGCTCGGCGACGCTGCGCGCGCAATCAAGGCTCGCGTCGCCGTTCCGATCCAGGCGCAGTGCGAGCCGCCGGCCGACCTGGCGTGGCTCGATCGCATGGCGGCGGCAGGGGTCGACAGCCTCGGCATGCACCTCGAGGCCGTGACCGAGGCGGTGCGACGCCGGATCATGCCCGGCAAAGCCGAAGTCCCCGTCACCACGTACTTCGAGGCATTCGAACGCGCCGTCCGCGTCTTCGGGCGAGGCCAGGTGTCGACCTACATCCTCGCGGGCCTCGGCGATACCCGGGAGGCGATCCTCGGGGTGTGCCGAGAGCTCGTGGCGCTTGGAGTTTACCCCTTCGTCGTACCGTTCGTACCGATCGCCGGGACCCCGCTCGAAGATCACCCCGGCCCGTCGCCGGTATTTCTCCGCTCGGTCATCGACGACGTCGCGCGACTGTTATCCCAGGCGGGAATGCGCAGCGACGACATCAAGGCAGGGTGCGGGCGGTGCGGCGCATGCTCGTCGCTGCGCGCGCGGGAGGTCTTCGATGCTTGACATGCAGAACGTCTGGGGGGCCGAGCTCGGCCCGTACCTCTCGAACACGATCGCGGCCCACGTCGCGAACGAGCCGTGGCAGCTCGAAGCCTACTTCCGCTTGCGGCGCGAGGTCTTCGTCACCGAGCAACGGCTCTTCGAGGGTTCAGACGTCGACGAGCAGGACGCGAGCGCAACGGCGATCGTCGCCGTGAACCAGATCGCGGGAATGGCCGACGAAGTGGTCGGCACCGTTCGGATCTATCCGACCGAGTCGGGGACCTGGTTCGGCGGACGCCTCGCCGTGAGCGCGAGATACCGCTCGAGACGGTCGGTCGGTACATCCCTCATTTGCGCGGCGGTATCCACGGCTCATGCTCGGGGGTGCGAGCGGTTCCTCGCGACGATCCAGCTCAACAACGTCGGCTACTTCGAACAGCACCATTTCGCGACGCTCGAGCCCGTCGAGGTGTGCGGCCAGCCTCACCACCTGATGCAGGCCGACCTCCGCCATTTTCCGTCGCGAGCCGCACACGCGCACAGGCCCGTGTACGCGGACGTCGCGGCCGTCAGCGTGCGGCGCGGGAGAAGGGCATGAGGCTCGAGTCCGGAACACTGCGCGGGGTCGTGTCCGACCTTCAAAGTCGAATCGAACTTGCTTTCAAGAAGGACGTCCAGCTCGCCGCGCGGGCCTTTGGACGCGAGACACACAGCGCCAACTTCGCGTCGGCGCAACCGATCGTCAACGGCGACGATGCGGCAGCCCTTCGCGACGACGGGGGCTACCTCCTCCTGGCCGGGGAAGGAATGCGCGCCGAGTTCGTGGCCGCAGATCCTTGGTTCGCTGGATTCTGCGGCGTCATGACGAATGTCAACGACATCGCCGCCATGGGCGGCAGGCCCTGGGCCATCGTCGACGTGCTCTTTCTGGGGAGCGGCGAGAACGAGCGAGTCCTTCAGGGGTTGGCCGCGGCAAGCCGCGCCTTCGGCGTGCCCGTGGTCGGCGGCCACACGACCCGGGTGCACGGACCCAGCATGCTCGCAGTGGCCGTCGTGGGACGCGCCAGGCGGCTCATCTCGAGCGGGGACGCGCGCCCCGGGCACGTCCTTCTCGCCGCCATCTCCCTGTCCGGCAGCTTTCGCGGTCCGGGAGGCAACTTCAATGCGGCAACCGCCGCGCCCAGTCAGGCGCTGCGGGCGCAGCTGAGCCTGTTGCCCGAGCTTGCCGAGGCAGGGCTCGTGGCGGCGGGAAAGGACATCAGCATGGCGGGAATCTGCGGCACGGCCCTGATGATGCTCGAGGCTTCGGGTGCGGGGGCACGGATCGATCTGGAGCGAATCCCCGCGCCCGCCGGCGTCGACGCGCTGCGGTGGCTGACCGCTTTCCCCAGCTACGGTTTCGTCCTGGCCGTCGAGCCACGAAACGTGGCGGCCGTCTGTGCGCGTTTCGATGCGTTCGGCGTCGCCTGCTCGCCCATCGGCGAGGTCGACGATTCGCGAGCTCTGGTGCTTTCGGCGGCCGACGAAAGGTACGTGTACTGGGATCTTCGCGAAGCGGCGCTGACGGGATTCGGGCCGTAGGCGAGCGTCAGGCACGCCTACGCGCTCGCTGAGCACGGCGCCAAAGCCGGCAGCCGCGTCAAGCGCTCAGTGCTCGGAAGCCGCGGCCCACTGCGGCCGCAGGCAATAGCCGTATCCCCGTATCGTCTCGATC
>DASPUY010000072.1:0-19371 GCA_035622655.1 Polyangiaceae bacterium | reverse complement strand
ATCGGTTCGTCCACTGGAAGGGCAATCCCGCCCTCGAGACCAGCGAGACCGCGGGGCCTGGAGCCATCAAGCCGAACATCCGCCGCGTGTACAAGGCCGTGGGAGACCGCGAGGACCGCCACAGCGTTCTTCTCTGTCGCGAGATCGATACGAACCTCGACGGAATCAAGGACGTCGTGAGGACATTCACCGAAAAAGGCGAGCCGCTGCACGAGGAGGCGGACACGAACTACGACGGAAAGATCGACGTGTGGATCAATTTTGCCGAGGGTCGCATCGTCGAAGAGGATACGGACACCACGCTGGCGGCAGGCAGGCCCAACGTCTGGAAGTTCTACGTCAATGGGGAGCTGTCGCGCATTCGGCGCAACACCCACTGCCCGGGCGGGCGGCCGGATACGTGGGAAATCTATTACCACAATCGGCTCGAACGCATCGGCAACGACACGACGTGCGATGGCCACGTCGATCGGTGGGACCGCGACGCGCAGCTCCTTGCCGCCGAGGATGCGGCGCAGGAACGAGCGGCGAGCGACGCGGGTGCGGCTTCTGGCAGCGCACCGATGACGGTCGGTGCGACCGGCGAGATCCTCGATGGAGGCGCTCCGGCGCCCACTTCGGCCAAGCGCAAGCCTCGCTGAAGGCGCTGCGCGCCACTGGTTGACCGTGTTTGTGTCCGCGTGAGGCGGCGTCTGGCGCGGCGTCCGGCGGCGGTCACTGCCCGGCTTCGACCGTCCTCGCGGACGCCGCGTCGTCCGGGACGCGCAACGGTTCACGTCGGGCGCGGTCTCGCCATGCCAAAACGGGCCGTTCGACGAGTCGATACGAGGCGAATGCCGTAGCGAACGCCAGGATCACGCTCTGTGGTGGATGATTCATCCACAGTGACGCGTGCCGGTTGACGAACGGCTGCTGCCACAAATAGAGCGAGTAACTGATGGTCCCGACGAACGCGACGGGCCGCGCGTTGAGGAACGCGCCGAAAGCGCCGCGGGGGAACCGAACGGCTCGATCGAGGACGAGGGCGATGGCGACGTTGCGCAACGTCTGACCGAATAGTCCGTCGAAGCGCGGGTGGTCACCGAGCGCGACCGCCGCCAATAGCCCGATCGGCACGAGGGTAAACGCCGGTGACAGGAGAAAGCGCCGGTAGACCGCCGACGCAGAAAGCCGCCTCTGCGCGAGAGCAAGCAAGCACCCCGTAGCCAACGTGTCCGAGACCGTAGGAAACATCTGATCGAGCCCGACCCGCGACTGCGGTGCGAACACGTACAGCGCCGTGCGGGCGATTGGGCCGATCGCAATCACGACGACGGCGGCCTTCGCACCGCGCGAGAGGCCGAGCAGGGCCAATGCGGCGGGCCAGAGAAGATAGAACTGCTCCTCGACGGCGAGCGACCAGACGTGACCGAGCGCCCAGGCCCTCTGATAGTGGTAGTTCATCGAGTAGGTCACGGCTGCGAGGAGATCGCCGGGTGCGAGCGTGACCAATCCCAAGCCCTTCAGGAGCAGGACGGCCGCGACGAACGCGTAAAACGCCGGGAAGATGCGCAACGTGCGGCGCGCGTAGAAGCGTCGAAGAGAGATGCGGCCGGTTCGCTCGTGCTCACCGATGAGCAGCCCGGTGATGAGATACCCCGAGATGACGAAGAAAACGGTCACGCCGAGGTTGGCGCCGCGACCGAAGAAGAGCGGCAGCCCGGCGCCGGCAAGGTGGCCGAACAGGACCAGCGCGATCGATATTGCGCGGAGTCCGTCGAGGGACGGGAGGCGGTGCGCGGGCCCCGCTTTCGCGGCCACCCATGGGGTCGCGTCCCGGGGGCCGGGCGCGCAGGTCGGATCCATCGCTCTGGCCCGGCGATGCACCTCTCACGCCGCTGCGTTTCTGGCGACGACCTCGAGCGAGCGGAACGAACTTCGCAAGACGCGCCCGTCGTGGCGTTTTTCGGCACCTTGCTGCTCGTGTTCGTGGTCCTTGTACGACCGCAGGAGTTCGTACCATTCCTGCAGTCGTTCAGCCTCCTGAACGCTTTGACCGCGGCGGCCCTGCTCGGCATCTGCATCGAGATCGCCATGGGTCGTCACTCGCCGCCGTGGACCCCGCAGCTGCCGTGGTTGGCGGCGTTCGTCGCGTGGTGCTTCCTCGTCACCGTGAGGCAGCTTGGTGTCGCTTCCGGACTGAGCGAGGCATGGGCCTTCGTCGGTCTCAGTGCAATCTTCATGGTGGTCGTCGCCTCCGGCGCTCGAACCATGGCGCGGTGTCGTGTGCTCGCGGCGCTCTTGGTCACCGTGAGCATCGTGATCGCATGCACGTGCATCCATCAGTCGCGGCAGCCGCTTCAATGCATCGTAATCGACACGTCTGGCGAGGGGGGCGAGCACTCCGGCGAGGGCGCGCCCGACGGACGGCCGTGCGACAATGCGTACATCTGCGAGCAGCGCGGGCAACCCCACACCGCGTATGCGTGCGAGAAAGTCGGACTGTTCGGAACGTTCACGACGGGTCAGCGGGTGCGGTGGCGCGGGACCCTGGGCGATCCCAACGAGCTCTCCGTGGCGGTCGGTGCGACGTTGCCGCTGTTGTTCGCCTTCGCGACCACGACGAGAAGGAAGTGGGTCGCCGCGCTATGCCTCGCAGGCTCTGCGGTCGCGCTCTGGTGCATCGTGCTCACGCAGTCCCGCGGCGGCCAGCTCGTGGTGCTGACCGTCTTCGGCTTCTACTTCATCAAGCGCTACGGCCTCGCGGGCCTGCTCGTCGGCTCGATCCTCGCGCTGCCCGTGCTCGTGCTGGGCGGCCGGGGAGGGGAGGAAGCCGAATCTTCGTCGCTGGAGCGCATCGGTCTCCTGTACGACGGCATGGACATGGTCCGGAGCAGTCCCATGCTCGGAATCGGCACCGGGCAATTCGGAGAGCATACGTTCAACGGCCTGACGGCGCACAATTCGTACGTGCTCGCGGCGGCCGAGCTCGGCCTCCCAGGGAGCTTGCTCTGGTTGATGCTCGTGTACACGTCGATGAAAATTCCCTGGGTCGTCGCCACCCGTCCGCCGCCCGGCCTCGATCCGTCGTTCGTGCCCTTCGCGATGGCCCTCGTGGTGGGCTTCGCCGGGATCGCCGTCGGCATTTTTTTCTTGTCGTTTTGCTACAAGGCGATCCTGTTCGTGTATTTCGGACTCGCCGGGGCGATGTACGGCGCGGTCAAACGCGAATGTCCAGCGTTCGAAGTGCGCGTATCGGGCAAGGAGATTGCCCGAGTCGCGGCCGCGGACGCCGCGGTGCTCGTGTTCGTCATCGTCTACAGTCACATCGTCGCCGGCGACGCCTGAGGGCCAGGGGGCTGGCCGCCCGATCCGTGTCGTTTGCCATGGTGATCGCGACCGCGTTCGGATTCATCGCGACCACGCCTGGGCCAAACGCTCATAGAACTTTTGCAATACGAAAAAAGCTTGCTTTCTTTCGCCTCGATTCGAAACGAGGCCTTTTCGATTCCAGTAATCTTGAATTCCCGGCAGCGGCCGCCGCGGGGAGCGAAAATCCGCCAGGATCCAGGGAGTCATGCCGCGCAGAAACGGGATGCGCTCGAGCATCGCGACCTGGTGGGCGCACACGCTCGCCTGATATTCCTCCGTCCAGCGCGTCAGGGGGTCGCCGTGCAGTCCGGCCAGAGCATCCGCGCCGAGCTCCGTCATGATGAGGGGCTTGTCGTACCCCGATCGCCACGTCACCGAATCCGCGCGCTCGGGAAGCCCGTCGTACCACCCGAGGTACTCATTGCAGCCCAATACGTCGAGCTCCGCACCCAGCGGGTCGTCGATCGTCTGCACATTCGGATCGCCGTTGCCGCGTTCCAGCGCGGCACTGACGAGCCGGGAGGGATCGAGCCTGCGGACCACGTGGACGAGCTCACGCATGAAGCGAAGGCGCGCCGGCCCGGGTGGGGTCTCGTTTCCCACCGACCAGATGACGACGCTCGCGCGGTTCTTGTCCCGCTCGATCATTTCCGAAAGCTGGTTCTCGGCATTCTCGAGCGTCGCTGGATTGTCCCACTCGATCGTCCAGTACACGGGGATCTCCGCCCAGATCATGAGCCCCATCTCGTCCGCGAGGCGGATCATGTGCTCGTTGTGCGGATAGTGGGCGAGCCGAACGAAGTTGGCCCCGAGCTCACGCGCCCAGCCGAGGAGCGTTCGATCGTCCTCGGTGCTGAATGCACGACCTTCCCGCAGAGGCGCTTGCTCGTGCATGCTGATCCCGCGCAGAAATACGGACTTTCCGTTGAGAAGGATGTCCGCGCCTCGGACTTCCAACGTCCGGAACCCGATCCGATCGCGAACGCGGTCGGTCTCACCCGCGATCTCGACGTCGTAGAGCTTCGGGTGATCGAACGACCATCGCTCCACGTCGGCCTTCGATTCGATGCGCGCGAAGCCGTGGGTATCGGTGCGAGCCTTCAGGACCAGGCCCGCTTCCTGGATGCTCACGGTGATGGCCTGCTCCGCCCGTGGCCCGTCGAGCTGCACCCATCCGGTGAGGTGATGCGCGCGATCCCGGGCGAGCTGCAGCGAATAGTCGCGGATGAACGTTCTCGGAAGGTCCACGAGCACCACGTCGCGCGTGATGCCTCCGTAGTTCCACCAGTCCGTGATGACCGTCGGGACCGCCTCGCGGTGTCGCTGGTTGTCGACCTTGACGATCAAGAAATTGTCCTTGGCCCTGAGATCATCGGTCAGCTCGAAGTCGAACGGGGTGAAGCCGCCGACGTGCTCTCCCAGTCGCCTGCCGTTCACGTAGATCTTGGCGTCGTAGTTCGCGGCTCCGAAATGAACGAAGAGCCGGCGGTCCTCGAGTGGCCGCGCGTCCAGGTCGGTCTTGTACCAAATGCTCCCCTCGTAGAGGAAAAGCTCCGGCCGTTGCGAGTTCCAGTCGCCAGGTACCAGGAGCGTACCGCTCTTGTCGAAGTCGTACTCGACTCGGTCGCTCTTGGACGACGGCCTGCGGTTGACGAAGTATCCGTCCTCCGTCTGAGATTGATGTCGGTAGTCGTAATAGCCGGACTCGTACGGATCGACGATGACCTTCCACGCGCCATCGAGGCTCCGCACCTTGCGACCGTAGACGTTCTGGATCGGCGGGGCGGGCGTCGGAAACGGCGCATCGGACGGTGCCTGAGCACCGGCGCCGGGGCAAGGCGGTGGAGCCGGAGGCGGAACCCCGCCGGCCGCGGCCGGCGCGCCGCCGGCGCAAGCCATCGCCACCGGTACAGAGAGGAGGGCGCAGAGGCCGCCGCGCGCAGCGTCGGCGCTACGGGTCACTCGTTCCCTGACGGCCGTATGCGTCCTCCAGACGCACGACGTCGTCGAGCTCCGGGGTCGACACTTCGACGACGTCCACGTCGGTGACCGCGATCATGCGATGGATCGTGCGCGGAGGGCAGTGAAATGCATCACGCGCCCGCATCCGAACAACGCGGCGCTCGGCGCCATCGCCGATCTCGAGATCCATTTCGCCGGCTTCGACGAGAAACGTCTCGTCCTTCTTGACGTGATATTGCCGCGACAGCTTTTGACCCGCCTCGATGTGAAGGATCTTGCCGACGTAACGATCCGTTTCCGCCCAGACGAGCTCGTAGCCCCATGGTTTGCCAACGCGTCGCATCGATGCGGTCTTTACGCTATCACGCGCCGCATGGCCACGGTCCGACTGCAAAAGGTCCTTGCTCACGCGGGCGTCGCTTCTCGACGCGCGGCAGAGCGTCTCATCGCAGCCGGTCGCGTTCGGGTCGACGGCCATGTGATCACCGAGCTCGGAACGAAGGTCGATCCACGTACGAGCCGGATCGAGGTCGATGGCGAGAGAATCGTTCGGGAGTCGCCCACGTACGTGGTCCTGCACAAGCCGCGCGGCGTCGTCTCGACGATGCGCGATCCGGAAGGAAGGCCCACGGTGCGCGACCTGCTGGCCGACCTACCGGGGCGCATCTATCCGGTGGGGCGCCTCGATTTCAATACGAGCGGCGTGCTGCTCGCCACCAATGACGGCGAGTTCGCCGAAGCTTTGCTCCACCCCCGGCGCGCGGTTCCAAAGACGTACGTGGTGAAGGTACAGGGCGCGATGCAACCGCGCGACCTGGATCGGTGGCGCCGTGGCGTCGAGCTCGATGACGGCAAGACCCTGCCGGCCAAGGTGAAGCTCTTGCGTCACGAGGCCGACAAGACATGGCTCGAGCTCACGATCACCGAGGGTCGTAACCTCCAGGTCCGGCGAATGGGTGAGGTCACCGGTTTTCGCGTCATGCGTCTCGCCCGCACGTCGTTCGCGGGAATCGACGCGGGGGATATCGCTCCCGGGGCCTGGCGGTATTTGACCGCAGACGAGCAGCGTGCCCTGAAGAAGGAGTATGGAGTCCCGCGACGCATCGCATCGCAGGTCCGGACCACCCACGTCGACCGCCGGGACCACGAGCGCTCGCCGATGCCCACGACGACCCGCAGGACGTCAGGGGGTCACCGACCAATCCTGTCCAAAGTAGCCGCCCGCGCGAAGGGTGGCCCCGCCGAGCACGAGTGAGCCGCGCGCCGGGGTCACATCTCCGTCGTAGACGACGTAATCGGGCAGCAACTCGGGGAGCGACAGCGAGCGCCAGGTGCCGAGTGGTCCGAGGCCCTCGACGACGACGACGTAGTGCCCGGGCCGCATCGGGTTGGGCTGGATGAACATCGTTCCGAGCTGCGACCGGCTCGCGTCCCCGTCCTTGGGCGCGATGCGCATCGAGCCGACCACGATGGAGTCCCCCTCGATACGAATGGGCATGGATGGCTCCATTGCGCGCAGGACGGCGTTGGAGCTCGCGTTGCCGACGAGGAAGAGGGCGCGTTCGTTGGCAAGCGACTCGCCGCGAGCCGCGAACTCGGCATCGCTCACTATCGGGTAATCGACGCGGACTCCCCAGCGCACGCGCGCCCATGCCCGGGCCGCCTCCTCGTTCGCGCGCGCCTGCGACGGATCGCTCGCGCCCCAGACGAAAAGAATGGGCTCGTGAAAGACGTCCGTGATCGGCCCCGTCACCGTCGCACGCTTGTACGGCCCGTCGTGTGTCGCCTGCCCGGGGCTCCACGTCTTGTGAGTCCCTCCCGCAGCGGCGTTTCGGTGAAGCTCGATCGGCTCGCCCGCCTGGAACACCAGCGTCTCACCATCGGCCTTCACCGTCACGGGCGCGGCGTCGTCGATCCGGACCGTGTCGCGATCGAGCCCCAGCGCCGAGATGCCGCGTGTGGCCGCGTAGATCGTGTTGTGTTCGTCGATTCGCGCGAAGACCTCGCCCCAGACGTCGCTGGAGGAGAGCTCTCGGACGTGGACCCACGCGTCATCCGCCCAGCGCGTCCGGGGCGTCTTGAAGCGCACGGCCCACGGATGCAAGGGCCGCCTGTGCCCGAGCAACCATTTCGCGCCCTTGAGGTCTTCGTACGTCGTCTGCCAGACGTTGTGCCCAAGATCGGGATGCTCCTGCTCGACCTGGTATTTGAGCTCGGCGTAGCGGTCGATGAGAACTCCACTGTTTTCCTCGGGAAGGTCTTTGGTTCCGTGCACGATGTAGAGGGGCAGGTATTGGCCGTTCTCGGCCCAGAAGACATTGGAACGCGTCTCGGCCGCGAAGCGCTCCCAGGGACGCAGCGATCTGCCGCCGATGTCGCCTCGAACGAAGTAGCTGTGGTAGCCGCAGAGCGGTTCGGCCGCGGCAAAGCGATCGGGGTGATGGAGAGCGCAGGCCGCACTTCCGATCCCCCCCATCGACGGTCCGGTGATCGTCACGCGAGCGGGATCGATGGGATAGGTCGCCACTGCCCAATCGACGAGGCGCATGACATCGTCCTCTCCGAGGTCCCGGTACATCGAGTTGTTGTGCCCGTCAGGCGCGACCACGAGCGCCTCGAGCGTCTCGAGATCGCGGCGAGGGTGCCGGTCCTCCCAGTTACTGTCATGGTCCGGGTCGTCGTGGCCGAACAGCCACATGAGCATCTGCATCGGATGGCCGTTCATCCCGTGCAATGCAACGATGAGGGGGTAGGTCCGTTTCGGGGTGAAGTCGGGCGGAACGTACACGGCAAATTCGGAGAACCTCCCGTCGACGGGGGACTTGTAAGCGCGACGCATCGCGCCGGTGCGCCACCCGCCGGCGCCGGCCGTCGCCGACTCGTGAGCATCGTCGGGGCGAAGCTGTATGTAGGGGTCGCGCCCCTGCTCGAGAGCGGCCGACAGCTCGTCGAGCTCGCGCGCGTCGGCGAGCTGGGCGGTTACATCGCCGTCGCCTTTGCCCACGAACTGCACGAGTCGATCGCGTAGATACTCGACGCTCTCGAGGGACGCCGTCGCCAGCCACGGTGCGCCCCTCGCGGCGTCGATCGCCCGCTCCGCGCGGGAGCCTGCATCGCGAACCGCACGGCGGGGGTGGAACGGGAAGTCGACTTTGTGGCCGCCCGCATCGACGCGAAGGGTCCAGTCGCCGTCCTCGACGGACTCGGCGGCGATCTCGGGGAGAGGCACGGTCGAGTCGAGCGGCCCCGAGCCTTTGACCTCGACGTCGAGTGCCACCTCGAACAGGGGCTCCGCGACGGGATCAGCGGCCGCTGATCGAACCAGCTCGGCGCGTGTGGAGACCGCCACCCCGGAGGGCACGCCGTCCGGGAAGCGCACGTGCAACGTCGGGCGATACCCGGTCGTCTCGAGCCCGCGGTCCAGCGAAAGACGCGTTAGCACGGACACCAGACCGCGCGCGTCCTCGGCGCTGGTGCCGGGAAGGCGCCACGAGCCGGTCTTGGGGGGTGCGAGGTCCGGGTCGAGCAGCCGAGCGCGAAGCGTCCAGGGACGGCCGTAGCGGCGGAGCAAGAAGACCACCGTGTGCTCGCCGGGGACCAGATCCAGAGGGATCAGGTCCTCGTCGTCGCGGCGTGGGCCCGCCGAGTCGCGCGAGAAGGCGCGACGCCCGTCCACGAACAGCGACACCGCGTCATCGGCGCCGACCAGCAGCACGTATCGGCCCGCGCGATCGACGCGCACGACGCCTCCCGCATAAGCGACGTCCCCGGCGATGGTCACATCGGCCGCCAGGTCGAGAACCCCGTCTCTCGTCGCGAACAAACGCCAGCGGGGAGCCGCGGGATCGGAGGTGAGGAACCCACCGAGCCGCGGCGGAAAGCCTCCACCTTCTCCGGGGTCGGAGGCCCGCGCTCGGTCGACGGGACCGGCAACGAGCCAGGCGCCGACCGTTCCTTCGGGGGGCAGGGTCATCCGTACGTCGACGGCCCCTGGCGTAAGCTCGATCCCGCCGTCGACGAGACCGAACGGCGGCTCACTTTCGAGCCGGTCCGGGGGTGGGACAGGCGGGATCGAGCCCGCGGTCCTGCCCGAGGCCCCGTCCGTGGCGGCACCCAAAGCGGGCGCCCTCGTCAGGCCGACCGGCGGGGAGTCGCGGGCGCCCCCGTAAGTGGCAGCGCACGCGGCGACGCAGAGGGCCCCGATCGCGCCACGGTGCGAGCCGCGCATGGCTTCCGGCTCACGGTAAGCGTGTCCCGAGGCGACTTCAAACTTTCCCGAGCGCGTCTTCTCAGCCCATGGCCTGGGCGAGCGTTCGCGCCTCGTCGCGAAAGAGGACCTCGACCTTGTGCGAATCGATGACGCGGGTCACGAGGCCCTCGCCGAACTTCTTGTGTCGAACGAGGTCGCCTTCCTTGAAATGGGCGGCCACGTCGTACGCCTTGAACTCGTGCACGCCGTGCCCGGCGATCGCCTTTTCCCATTGCTGCTCGTGACGTTGAGCCGACCCGCGCGCTTGTCTCGACGAGCCCTGCGCCGAGGGGGTTCGGACGCGCTCGCCCCCCGAGCCCGAGGAGGGCGCCTCGCCCGGGACTCCGGCTCGCCAGAGATGCTGGGAGCGACACGTCAAGCACTCGACGCGGTACGCCTTGCCGTCCTTCATCGAGACGATCCGATGGTTCAAAATGAGGCGACAGCGAGTGCACCAGCTGTCGACCTCTCCCGCGACGCGTAGAGGCTTCGGCATGTTCGTGTTCTGTTTCACTCTCGATTTCGACGGCGCTCGCGCGGACGGTCGTCTGCCGACGAAATCATGGGATCGCCCAGTGCATCGGGCCTGTCGGGGGTCCGCGAGCTACGCCGGATTTGAACGTCGGTTCTCACGTCCGGCTTGGCGCTCGGGGAAGGGCCATGTGCGGACGCCGCGTGATCCGCTGGACGGAACCGAATGGTGGTGTTGATTTCGAACTGGACGGTCGTCAGCATTTTCCGCATTTCGCTGCTGACGTTGGTCTGTTCCAGAAACTCCCTCACCTCCTTGGCGACCACGCGAAATAGTCCGTTTTTGGTTTCTTCGATTTGCGCCAGGACGTAGTGGGCCGCGTCGCGGGGCAATTTCATCCCACCGACCAGCTCTTTGAGATTGTCCGGCGCCTCGACGGCCTTTTCGACGCCGATCTCCACCGCTCGCTTGATGAGCTCGGGAATCACGCTGTCGAGCCGGCGACGGCGGTCGCCGGGATCCTTTTCGCTCATGGCGGGCCCCCAGCGTCCCTACCTTGCATACGAAGCACGGTCAACGCAAAGCGCCGTCCTCGGGTCGAGGTTTACCGGTTCTCGCGGGCGTCAGGCGGCCGCGGGAGCGCCTACGCAGGGCCCACTCGACCAAGCGCTCCATAGCGCTTACGTTGGCGGGTCATGGACGAACCGGTCACCGTGGCTTCGTTTCCGGACGTCGCTGAAGCCCAGCTCGCGAAAGAGCGTCTCGAGCTCGAGGGAATCGTCGCATTCGTCGTCGACGCCCAGACGGCGGGCGTCATGCCCTACCTCACGAGCTCCACGGGGGGCGTCCGGGTCCAGGTGAGGCAACGCGACGCCGCCCGAGCCCGCGAAGTCTTGTCGAGTTGACTCGCCGCGACGGCCCCCCTCGAATGAACCTGCGCGGCGCTGTCCGACCCGGCAGGCCGAGCTCAGGCGTCTCCGCGGAGGATACGGGCCACTCCCGTGGCGGCCCGGTCCAAACTGGCAGTGCGTCGCGCGCCGCCTCGAGCGCAGACGAGTACCGTCTGGCCCTCGATGGCGACCCGTCGAATGTCGACGTGAGGGCGCATTTCTGCCACGCGCGAGGCTGCGCCCAATGCGCCGGAATCCGCTGCGGTGCGCGTCTCGTGTGCGCGCGCGGATGCGCTCGCGCAGACGCGCACCAAAAGAGGCGCGTATGCGGCAAGTTCCTCGCATGCCGCCCACGCCCCCGCGCCGGCAACGACGAGGCCGGCGTCGTCGGCGACCACGATGGCCTCCATCTGGCTCTCGTGTCGGACGTGCGCGAGTTGGTAATGGAGCGCGATCAGCGGGTCGCTGCTGCGCTGCCTTCGACGGTTTTCGATCGGGGGCATGCGCAAAGTGTTTCGCGCGGGCGCTTCCTGGGCCAACTTTCGACGTGCGGCGCACGGCCTTTCGCGAAACGGAGGTCGAGGATGCGCGCAAGCGCTTGCGGGCTGCCTCGTTTGCCGGCAGCTTCGATCGGACCGCCATGACCATGTTCGACGAACCGATGACCTCTGTCTCCGCGTCCCCTCGTGCGACGGCTCGCGACGCCGCCGAGCACCGGCGGACTGCCGTGTTCGACGCGATGGCTGCGTCGTCGTCGCCCTCCGCCGTGGCCGTGCTGCCGGCGGCCCCGACCTCGATTCGAAACAACGACGTCGAGCACGACTACCGGCAGGATTCGGACTTTTTCTATCTCACCGGCTTCGACGAGCCGCACAGCCTGCTCGTCCTGGACGCGCGCGAGCGCAGGACGACGCTGTTTGTCCGCGCGCGGGACAGGGATCGCGAAGTGTGGGACGGGCCGCGCGCCGGGCTCGAAGGAGCGAAGCAGATTTACGGAGCGGACGAAGCTTACGTGATCGGGGAGCTCGACGACAAGCTCCCGAAATTACTCGAGAACCGGCAGCGCATCTACTATCGCCTCGGCTTCGATCGCAAGCTCGATGACCGCCTTCTCGCGGCGATCGATCGAGTCCGGGCTCGCCAGCGGACGGGCGTGACCGCGCCTACCGAGATCGTGGACCACGGCGTCATCCTGAACGAGATGCGCCTTCGCAAATCACCGATCGAAGCGGAAACCATGCGCCGAGCGGCGCGGATCACTCGCGAGGCCCACGAGCTTGCGATGGCCCGCGCCCGACCCGGAATGCGCGAGTTCGAAATCGAGGCATTGCTCCTCGACACGTTCCGTCGCCGCGGATCGGAGCGCGCCGCATACGGAAGCATCGTCGGTTCCGGCCCCAATGCCTGCATTCTCCACTACCGGAAGAACGACCGGTGCATCCAGCCCGGCGATCTCGTCCTCATCGATGCCGGATGCGAGTGCGATTATTACGCGAGCGACGTCACGAGAACGTTTCCTGTTGGGGGTGTCTTTTCTCGCGAGCAGCAAGCAATTTACGAGATAGTTCTTGAGGCACAACTGGAAGGAATTGCGGCGGTGCGGCCGGGCACGACCCTCGACGCGATTCATCGGGTGAGCGTGGAAGTCATCACGCGCGGATTGCTGCGGATCGGGCTGCTGTCGGGCGAGGCGGAAAAGATCATTGAAACAGGCGACTACAAGCGATTTTTCATGCATCGGACGAGTCATTGGCTTGGAATGGACGTGCACGATGTGGGCGCCTATTTCGTCGACGGGAAGCCGCGTCTGCTGGAGGCCGGCTTTGCGCTCACGGTCGAGCCGGGAATTTACGTCGCGCCGGACGAAGCTGGCGTCCCCTCGGAGTGGCGGGGCATCGGCGTCCGCATCGAAGACGACGTCGTGGTCAAGGAGTCCGGCGCGGAGGTGCTGACCGATGGGATTCCGAAGACTGTGGCGGAGTTGGTCCGCGCGTGCGAGGCGGGCTCCTGAGGCACACCCGCACGAGCGGACCAGCCCACCGTGTGGACGCCCGGGCGCGCGCGATGCCCTGCGTGGCCGCGTCACGCTCCGCGTTCCGGACTCCCCGACGCCGCTCTCGCGTCACGGCGCCATCGGGCAACCCCGTAGGCGACGAGTCCGGCGCAGACCGCAACGAGCCCTCCGACGATCGCCGTTCCGAGGACCCAGTCGAAGAGCAGCTCCCGGCCGTGATCCAGCGCCGCCTGCAATGTCAGAGGGACCCAGCGCCCCGTCCGCAGCCGGTGCGCCGTCTCGATCTCGCAATACGTCGTGACGGCGAGCACGGGGGTCGAGGAGAGCCGGGACGCGATGAGCGTCCACAGTCGGTTGAGTCGCAAAAGCGTCGCCAGGCCGAGAGCCAGCCAAACGTGAAGCCCGAGAAGTGGGGTGCACGCCACGAAGGCCCCGACTCCGACGGACAGGCCGAGCTCGCGCGGGCTCGAGCGCTCGCTCTTGGCTCGCTCCCAGAACGCCAGGACCGCCTCGTGAAGTCGGACGAATGGATTCGGCACGCCGCCCGGCGGAGCGTAGCGTCATGACTCCGCGCGAGCGACCCGTCGAGCACGGCCAACGCCGTCGCAATGGCGGAGCGATGCGCGGAGAGGTGTCCGCACTTGGCCCATCGCCCGCGGTCGTGCGAAGGGATCGACGTGACGCTGGACGAGTCCCGTAGAGCGTTCGCGCGCCACCTGGAATGCGAGCGCCACGCATCTCCACGCACCGTCGCCGAGTACGGGCGCGACCTGATGGGATTCGCTCGATTCGTTCGCGAGCGTGACGCGGAACGGCTGGACGACGTCCGCGCCCTCGATGTGCACCTGCTCCGCGCATGGCTCGCGCTGCTGTCGCGAACGCACGTTCCGAGCTCGATCAGCCGCAAGATCGCCGCAATTCGGACGTGGATGCGGTGGCTCCGCAGGCGCGGCGTCATCACCGGGTGCCCGGCCGACGAGCTGGCCGTGCCCAGGGTCCGGCGTGGATTGCCGACGCTCGTCTCCGCGGAAGCCGCAAAGCAAATCGTGGAGGCATCGACGGGGGATACACCTCTGCAACTGCGCAATCGTGCCTTGCTCGAGGTGCTGTACGGCTCCGGACTGCGTGCGAGCGAGGTTTGCGCTCTGGAGGTTCACGACCTCGACCTTCCATCCGCGGTCGTGCGCGTTTCGGGCAAGGGAAGAAAAGAGCGCGTGGTGCCGCTCGGCCAGCCCTGCGTGCGTGCTCTCGGGCGCTGGCTCACCGTGCGCGAAAGCATGCTGCGCCCTGTGCGCAGCTCCGCGAATCGAGGAGCGCTTTTTCTGACCGTTCGTGGCGGACGATTGCACCGCCGCGCGCTCTGGGCGGTCGTGAAGGAGTTCGGTGCGTCCGGTGCAGGACGGGCCGACTTGCATCCCCATGCGCTCCGTCATTCGTGCGCCACCCACATGCTCGAGGGTGGGGCTGACCTGCGCGCCATTCAGGAGCTCTTGGGGCACGCCTCCCTGTCCACGACGCAGCGCTACACCCATGTCTCGATGGACCGTCTTCTGCGCATCTACGACGCGGCCCACCCGCTCGCCCGGCTCAAGCAATGACCCCTGCGGGAGCGGGTCTCCCCCTCGGGATCCGCAAGAGCTGCCGGAGCGCAGGGAGACCCCGAGCGATTCACCCAACCGGGGCGCTGCGCGCAAGCGGAACGCAGATTAGGTTGATGGCGTGACTCTTCGATTCGGACGCGGGGTCTTCGCCCTCGCCGGTGCGGTCGTCGGCGCGCTCGCCGTCGCGGCCGCAGAGGCGCGCGTCATCGCTGCAGCCGCTGGCGCCCATCCTCCCTCGTTCCTCCGTGTCGCAGCCGCCGAGGTGGGCGTGGTCGCACCGCTGGCCGTATTGCTGGGGGCCGGAACCTTCGCGTTCTCGAGCTTTCTCGAGCCCGATGGTCCCCATAGCCCTTCCGAGCGAATCGCGACCTTGCGGGCCCAGCCGGCGATTGTCCGTTCCCGGACCGCGGCTCTCGCGCCACTGATGGTCGCGGCATTCGCAGTTTGGGTCGTGATCACCGCTCAATCGGCGCGCGCGCTTCTCGCGCGCGGGGCTCCGGTGGGAGCAGGCTTCGCCCTGGCCGTTACCTCCGTCGCGTCGTTGCTGGGCTCGATCGCGCTGGCGCTCGCGCTGTTGCCCGCGCTCCGCCGTACCGTCGCCTTCGCGGTCGGCAGGTGGCCTTCGGCGCTGGACCCCGCTGCGACGGCCGGCACGGCCCTGGGGGCGAGCGTCCTGCTCCTCGCCGCGGGGGCATGGATGGGCGATACGGGCGGCTCCGGACCGACGCCGCTCTCGATCTTCGGGGTCTTCAAGCGGCCGGAGCTCGACCTGAGGCCGCTGGTCGAGCTGGGAGCGATCATCGTCTGCTCGTGGGTCGCGCAGCTCGCGCTGGTCGGACGGCCGCACCGATGGCCGGCGATTTTCGTTGCCGCGGCGATCCCTGTAGGCTCGCTCTTGATCACAGTGTACGAAGCGATGGCCCTCGAGCGTTATCCGAGCATCGCTCAGCTCATCGAGAGTCACGCCCCGCTCGGCCGGATCGCCCTCGTGCTCGACCGGAAAGTTACCGATCGCGACGGCGACGGGGCGTCCCCCCTCTTCGGTGGTGGCGACTGTGACGACACCAACCCCGCGATCTCGCCGTCGGCCGTGGCCATTCCCGGCAACGGCATCGACGAAGATTGCTCCGGAAACGATTCGAGGGATCCTTCACCCAAGCTCAAGGTCGCGACCAACGTGACCACAGCGCCTGCACCGGCCGTCCCTGTCGCGCGTCTGTCCTCGGCGCACACCATCGCCCGCGACTTCAACTTGATTCTCGTGACCATCGACACGCTCCGAGCGTCCGAGCTTGGCTACGCCGGCTACGGCAGAGCTACCTCGCCCAACCTCGACGCGCTGGCAGGTGACAGCGTGGTCTTCGATCGGGCCTACGCGATGGCGTCGTACACGGGTAAGGCGCTCGCGCCGATGCTCATCGGCAAGTATCCGAGCGAGACGCTGCGCGACGGAGCTCATTTCACGAAGTACTTTGCAGGCAACACGTTCCTTGCCGAGCGCCTGCACGATGCCGGTCTATTCACGATGGGCGCGGCGTCGCACTGGTACTTCCGTCCGGCGTCGGGCGTCACCCAGGGGTTCGACACGTTCGATCTCTCCGCCCTCCCGAAAGGGGGTCAGACCGACACCGACACCAACTCCACCAGCCCGCAGCTGACCGACGCCGCAATCCGCCTTCTGGCGGCCAATGCAGCGTCCAAGAGGTTCTTTCTATGGGTCCACTACTTCGACCCGCACGCGCAGTACGTTCCACACTCCGAGGCGCCTGATTTCCGCGACCCGAGTGCTCCTTCGACTTCGAAGATGCGGGCGCTCTACGACGGGGAGATATGGTTCACCGACAAGGCGGTCGGGCGCCTCTTCGATTACGTGCGCGCCCAGCCCTGGGGGAAGGACACGATCATCGTCGTCACGAGTGACCATGGCGAGAGCATGGGAGAGCACGGCATCGCGTTCCAACATGGGTTCGAACTCTGGGAGACGCTCATGCGGGTGCCCCTGCTCATCCGGGTCCCTGGAATCGCCTCGCATCACGTACCCGTGAAGCGCAGTGTCATCGATCTGGTACCGACGCTGCTCGACCTGCTGCGCGTTGCGCAGCCGGGGCCGGGCCAGCTGTCCGGCCGCAGCGCGGTCGACGATCTTTTCGCCCCCCCCGGCGGCCCGTTCGAAGAGCGCGACGTGTACATGGACATGCCCGATGGACCGTATACCCACCTGCGGCGGGCGCTCATCCGCGGTCCGACCCCCGGGCTCAAGCTCATCCACTCAGGCGGGCGCCAGTACCGACTCTACGACCTCGCCACCGATCCGGGCGAAATCGAGGACCTGGCCGGGGACGAAGCCCGTCTCGCTCCCATGGTACAGGCGCTGCGGGCCAAGCGGGGCGAGCTCAAGGAGATCGTCGTGAAACCGGACGTCGCGGCGGTCCCGTGAGAGGCTCGGTCGTGCAACCCTGGATGGTTCGAGCCTCGACCTCGGTCGCTTCCGCGGTGGCCGCGGCGTGGCTGGTGGCGATGATCGAGGCGGCTCGGGCTTCGACGCAGTGGTCACTCTCGTTCGGATCGCTCGTCTGGGGAGACTGGGCGGTGCTCGTACCCCTCGCCACGGTGGTCGGGCTCGTCGTGGCCGTCACCGCGATCGTCCTCGATCCCGGTCAGCAGTGGCGGTTGCGATCCACTTTGGGCCGGGTGGCGACGCTGGCAGGCAAGGCCCGAGCTCGGGCGGCGTCCGTCGCTCTCGTGGCTCCGGGCGCGGCCGCGGCCTGGCTCGTGATCTCCGCTCATGCGGGCCGCGCCGCCTTCGCGCAGGGAGCTCCGGCCGCGGCGGGTGCCGAGATCGCGACCGTCTCGATCGTCGCGCTCGTCTTTGCCTTTGCCGTCGTGGTCGCCGCGGCGCCCGTCCTCGGACGAACCTCCATCGCAGCGGTCGACCCATTCATCGCCGTGGTCTGCGGCAGCACGTACGCCTTTGCCATTGTGGCCATCGGAATCATCGTCGGCGACGCGAGCGGCAACGGACCTTCACCGCTCGCCGTTCTCGGGGTTCTCGCGCGCCCGGAGCTCGACCTGTTCCCCGTGATGGCGCTCGCCGCAATCGGTGCGCTGGCCTGGATCGGCGAGCGTCTCTTCGCGCGACCCTCTTCCTCCGCAAGGGCATACGCCTCGGTTGCGGTGGCGCTCGTGACGATCACGACGGGTTGGGGCGTCGTCTTCCGGCAAGCGTACGCCCTCTCCGAGTCCCCCGACGTAGCGCGTGCGATCGAGCAGACGGCCCCGCTCGGCCGGATCGGGCTCGATCTCGCGCGCCGGGCGACGGACCGGGACGGAGACGGGGCCTCGGCCCTGTTCGGCGGCGGAGACTGCGATGACAGCGACCCCCGTCGTTCTCCGTATGCGATCGACATTCCCGGCAACGGCATCGACGAGGACTGCTCCGGGGCCGATCTCCCCCCGCCCCAGCAGTCGGAGAAGACGCCGCAGCGATCCTCGGCGATATCCCCGTTTCCTCCCGACCTCAACCTGGTGCTCATCACGATCGACACGCTTCGCATCGATCTCGGGTTCATGGGATATCCCCGCCCCGTTTCTCCCAACCTCGACGCTCTTGCCGCACGCGCCACCGTGTTCGATCGCGCGTACGCGATGGCCTCGTACACGGGGAAGAGCGTCGGGCCGACGATGATTGGAAAATATCCGAGTGAATGCTTCCGGGACGGGGCTCATTTCGACACATACTTCCCCGAGAATACGTTTCTCGCCGAACGTCTTCAGACGGCCGGATTCCACACGATGGGCGCCGCCTCGTATTGGTACTTCAAGCCAAAATACGGGCTCACCCAGGGAATCGAGGAGTGGGACCTCTCCGCGATGCCGTCGGGCACGGTGCGGGACGTCGATTCGTCGGTCACGAGCGACCGGCTGACGGATGCGGCCATACAGCTCCTGAGCCCACGCGCAAACATCGCGGGTCGCTTCTTTCTTTGGGTCCATTACTTCGACCCCCACGCCAACTACGTGTCCCATCCAGGGGCTCCCGACTTCCGGGAGGGGGCGAAGATATGGTCCAAACCGCTCTACGACGGGGAGGTATGGTTCACGGACCATCACATCGGGCGTTTGCTCGATTACATCGCGTCGCAGCCTTGGGCGGGGAAAACCGCAATCGTGGTCACTGCCGACCATGGAGAAGCGTTCAACGAGCACGGAATGAACTGGCACGGAGTGGATCTTTGGGAACCACTGGTCCGGGTTCCGCTGATCGTCTACGTGCCCGGCATGTCACCGCACCGCGTTCCGGTGAAACGAAGCCTGGTGGATCTCGTGCCCACGCTTCTCGACATTCTCCGTTTGCCGCAGCCGCCTGCGGGCGAGCTGTCGGGATCGAGCACGGCGGCGGCGATTGCAGCGTCGGACCGGGGATCGATGGACGAACGCGACGTATACATGGACATGCCCGCGGGGCCACAGGTCTCGCAGCACCGTGCCCTCATCCACGGGCCGACGCCGGGGCTGAAGCTGATGTCCGAGGGGGCTGCATGGTACTTTCTTTTCGACCTGGCCCGCGATCCAGGCGAGCTGAACGACATCAGCCACGACCGCGCGAAGTTCCAAGAGATCCGCAGCGCGTTCGATCAGAAGCTGGCGACGCTCCATCCCATCCACGTCGACCCGCCCCAGTACGAGGCACGCTGAAGAAAAGAGCACCGCTCCGAACGGGATTCGGGGCCGGCTCCGGGCGTGAGGTGCTAAGGGGGCTGGGGCGCGAGGCGCTGGCGCTCGTTCCGTCCTGACGGCCGCAGCGACTCGAGAATTTTTAAGGACGTGTGCTC
>DASPUY010000071.1:0-24657 GCA_035622655.1 Polyangiaceae bacterium | reverse complement strand
GAGCCCGGCGGCGTCTTTCAACTTCGAGATCCACCGAAATACGTTGGGCATCCGCGGAGTGCAGCTTAGCACCCGGGGTTCGCGCTACCCTTCGGGGCGCCGTGCCGCCGCCTGTCGTTCGTCCAGCGAGTCTTCGCAAATGGCGTCAGGTCCGCCGCGATGCGGTGGCGTCCTATCGCATCCTTGACGTCTACCGCATCGAGCTCGAAGACGGGACCGGTCGCCCCCGCGGCCACGCGTTCACGGTTCACTGCAGCGACTGGTGCAACGTGATCGCGCTCACGCCGGACGACCACGTCCCTTTCGTATGGCAGTATCGGTTCGGGACCGATGCGCTGTCGCTGGAGATCCCCGGAGGCGTGATCGACGAGGGCGAGCTGCCCGAGGTCGCGGCGGCCCGAGAGCTCCTCGAGGAAACAGGGTACGAGGCCGATCGCTTCGAGCCCCTGCTCATCGTGGAGCCCAATCCCGCCGTACAGGGCAACCGTTGCTACACGTTCGTGGCCCATGGCGCACGACTCGCGCAGGCGCCGCGATTCGATCCGATGGAGGAGCTGGAAACGGTGCTCGTGCCGGCCGACCAAATCGGTGAGCTTCTCGACAGCGGTCAAATCACGCACGCCTTGGTCCACGGTCCCCTGGAAGCGTTCTTGCGCAAGCGCCGGTGCTAGGTTGCGGCGTGAACCATGGCATCGGTCGAGTGGCGACAGGTCGAGGCGCTGATCGTCGAAATCGAGCGGCGCCAGCTGCGCACGGTCATCGAGCTCGGCCGCCGTCTATGTCCCGGCTTGACCCAGGAGGATCTGCGAAATCCCCACGACCATCCGGAGCTGGCGGACGCCGACTGGCAGTACGCGGACGGGATGCTGGCCGGAATCCAGAGCGTGCTGGCCGCAATCCGCGCTCGCCGGCGTGAAGCCGAGAGCGCGCAGCCGTGAGCAAACGAAAGAAGCCTGACGAGGGACCCTTCGAGCGGCTTCGCGCGATCCGCGACGCATTGAAGCGCAAGGAGCGAGGCCAGGCGGCCGGCGGCGCGTTGGGGCCGCCAGTCGAGGCACCGCCTCGTGCCGATCCTCGCGCGGCGCAGAGGGCGGAGCGAGACCAGCCGCGCAGCCCCTCGAAACCGCAGGACGACGAAGATCTGCTCCTTCATCGACTGTTTGCGGGCGTGAAGCCGCTTTCGGCCGCTCCCGGCCGTATCCCGAGGCAACGAGTCGAGCGATCGGCCGCTGCCGAGCGCGCCTCGAAGCGGAGTCATGACGATGCCGTCGCGGAGGCCGAGGCCGTTCACGAACACATTCGACTGCTGGTCGACGAGCACGTTCGATTCGAGGTGGTCGACGACGGCCAGCGCGTCGAAGGACGGCGGCTGGACGTTCCGGTCGACGTCGTCCGCAAGCTTCGGCGCGGCATGATCCCGATCGACGCGCAAGTCGATCTCCACGGAATGCGTCTCCAAGAGGCTCGGACCCACCTGGAGTTTTTCCTCCGCACGATGCGCGCGCGGGCCGAGCGGTGCGTGCTCGTCGTCCACGGCAAGGGCCAGCATTCCCCGTCGGGCCTCGGGGCGCTGCGCGGGGAGATCTCGGCGTGGCTCTCTCAGGGACGCGCGAGCGAGCACGTCGCCGCCTTCGCGACCGCCCGGCACGACGACGGAGGGCAAGGTGCGGTGTACGTCCTGCTGCGCCGCTGAGGCGGAAGAGGGCACACGCCGAGGCGATTCCGTCCTCAGACCTTCACGATCAGCAGGCGGCTCGCTCCGATGCGAATGCGCCGGATCCTCGTGCGCCTCTCGATGATGCCTCGCGCGTCCGCCACCCCCAACGCGGCGAACTGCATGCGTATCCGATGCACATCCACGTTGAGCCGCGGCGGCGACATCGTCCGATCGTGCTCGACGTCCTCGAGGGCGAGCCATCCGCATTCCGACTCGGGTACGCCATCGGCCGCATCGGCGATTCGGCGGCGGGCCAGAGTCAGAAGCAGGTAGTTGTGTCCTCGGTCGCCAAGACCGAGTGACCGGCTGCCGCAGGCCACCCGAAGCTCCACGTATTCCTCGTCACGGGAGACGACGAACGTGAGGTGGAGCGCCCCGATCTTCAGGTCCGCGGGCGACGACGTCTGAGGAGTACAGACGTGCCCCGGACAGCAGCAAAGCTTCCATACTGCCCCAGCGGGCCGGACGAGCTCCGCGCGCGGCCTGGGGCCGGCCTCGGGCCGCATCTCGTGGCTCGGCTGCAGAAGCCGATCGCGAGCCGGCTGCTCGATCGCGAGGCGCGCCTCGTCGACGGCAGGGTGCTGCGTGGGGGCCGCGGTAGCCGTCGAAAGCCCTTCATATCCCCGCTTCATGAACCCTCCCCGAGCGGGCACAGCGCCAGGCGCTCGGCTAGCTCGTATCGCGAACCCACGCCTTGTTTTCTCAGGATCGACGCCATCTGATTGGCGACCGTTCGCACGGCGGTCCCGCGGAATCGGGCAATTGCAAGGTTGGTCCAGCCAATCGCCGCGAGCGCGGCAACTTCGCGCTCTGCAGGCGTGAGAGCATCCAGCGCGCCAGCATCGCTCACATCGAGACTCACGACCGCGACCTTGACGTCCCCGTGGGTGAACGTGACGACCCGCCGTGGGGAGCCAGTGCCCGAGGGGTCCTTGTCCGTGCACTCCGCAATGCCCGCAGCTCGTGTTGTCGTCGCGTCACTCGCCGAACTGATCATGTCAGAACCCCGGTGGAGGGAGGTTGTTCGGCGGCCGCCTGGGCCGCCTCCGTCAGACGCTTCGCGATATCGCTCGGCGGCACGTGACCCGTGGCGCGGTACACATCGAGCACCCAGAACGCCAGGCTTGCGTCGTCTGACGCGGCGGTGAGCCTCGCGATCTGCGCGGCCATTGCCCCGAGCAGTGCCCCGTCGAGAGTGCCGAACGCCGCCAGGTGCTGCGCCACTTGCTCGACCATGCGCCCCGCGACGCGATGCGCTTCCTCGACGCGCCCGATGCCCAGAGCACGGTCGAGAGACTCGACGAGAAGCAAGAGGCTCGACGCCGCCGGAACGCGCGCTCCGGTGAGCGTGTCCTCGTCAATCTGCTCGGTCTCTTCACAGCCGGGGCAGGACACGACTTCTCGTGGGTAAGGCTGGCTGCAGGAAGCGCAGAATCGCAATTCGCCGGTGGCCCGCTGGACCGGCGGCTGGGAGTCCAGCGCGCCTTCGCAGAAAACGAGCTCCTGACTGCCCACGCGCAGACGATCGCCGTCCGCGAGCGGGGTCAACGTCTGGATGGGCGTGCCGTTCACGTACACGCCATTTCGACTCCCCAAGTCCTGGACGACCGCGCGATCGGTCCCCACGACGATCCGCGCATGACGTCGGGAGACCAGAGGGTCATCGAGCGCCACGTGGCAGTCGATGCCGCGGCCGATGATCGTGGCCCCGAGCGCGAGGTCAATCTCGTGGAGGAGGAATCGCAGACGGCAGCGCGACATGAAGGCGTGCGGGGCAAGAGCACGTCCCGGTCCACCGGACCGCGATGGCAAGCCCCCGAGATCTCAAGCGGCGCCATGCGGAGACTGTCAACTCCGCTTGACGCTCGATTGCTGCAGTGGACATCTCTATCGCTCCCTCAGGTCTAGTGATCAAAGGGCGACGGCCCCATAGGTATTCGAGCGTCGCCGGGTCGGCGAAGCTGTAGCGGATGGCGTCGAGATAATCCGTGAAGGGTCACCGCCTCGCCCGACGGCGTGAGCCACAAGGTCCAGGTTCGTCGGTCCTTGTCGCGGCGCCGCGCGACCCACCCCCGCTCGAGCAGGGCACGGACCATCCGAGACACGACCGACGCGCAGACCAGACCCCGAGCTTTCGCCGCAGCTCGCTCTGACGAAGCTCGATGCACGAAGGGCGGCGGTACTCGGCGTGCAGAAGCGCCGACAAGAGGTCGAAGCGCGCGCCGGTCAGCCCGGGCCACGCGCGGAGCGGCCTGCGCGTCACGCGGAGGAAGCTGTAAAAGACGCGCTTGGCGCCGAATGCGATCGCGTGCATGCGACGACACGACCAAGAGCACCGCTCGTGCCGCCCGACGGCGGGCGGGGACCGGGGGGGGTGTTGCGTGCGGGCGGAGGGGCTGGGGGAGGGCCGAGATCATTGCCATGGCAGCCATGGCAATGATCTCCCGCCGAACCCCGTGGCGAATCCCCGCCGCCTCCCCCCGCGGCCTGCCCGCCCGCCGCGCCTCTCGCGATCGACGCGCCGGCCGGGACGGGTGTCCACGACAGATGCGGCCCTGTCCCGGGACGATTCCGATGTCCCCCGACCGGTCCGCTCCGCTCAGGGGCTGTCGTTCTTCCGGAGGCCGAAGGCTTTGATCAGGTTGTAGACGTGCGCTCGCGTAAGATCGAGAGCGCGTGCGGCCGCGGTCACGTTCCAGTCCGACGCTTCGAGCGCGCGACTGACGAGGTTCGCTTGAAACCGTCGCGTTGCCTCTTGGAACGTGAGCCCCGCGCGATCCGGTCCGCCCCCCGTGGCGGTGTCGCGAAACACGTGCGCCGCCTCGACCGCGGTCGCCCCGTCGGCTGCCGCACGAATGGTGGCTACCTCGATCGCGTGCCCGAGCTCGCGCACGTTGCCCCGCCATTCGCTCGCTTCGATGGCGCGAAGCGCTCCCGGAGAGAGATCGATCTGCGGAAGCCGGTGCGATCGACGCGCCAGCTCGCAGAAGTGACGCGCGAGTGGAGCAATGTCCTCGCGACGCTCCGACAGGCTCGGCATCCGGATGCTGAGCACCTGCAAGCGAAAGAACAGATCGCTCCGGAAGCGCTTTTCTTCCACAGCGCGGCCGAGATCTTCGTTCGTGGCCGCGATGATGCGGACGTTCGCCGTGAGCGACGACGTGGACCCGAGCGGGTAGTACTCCTTGGTGTGCAGGAACTGCAGCAGCTTGGCTTGCGTCGCCAACGACAGCTCGCCGACCTCGTCGAGAAACAGCGTGCCGTTCTGGGCCGCGGCGACCTTGCCCTCCATGCGCCGCACTGCCCCCGAGTACGCGCCGGGCATCGCGCCGAAAAGCTCGCTTTCGACGATGTTCTCGGGAATCGCCGCGCAATTCAGCTCGACGAACCGCTGCCCCCGGCGGGGGCCGTTGTCGTGGATCAGACGCGCGAGCTGGGTCTTGCCCGTCCCGGTTTCGCCCGTGATGAGTACAGCGACGTCCAGAGGCGCGACGAGCTCGACTTCCCGCAGAACGCTTGCCAGCGCGGAGCTGACGCCGACGACATCGTCGAGGCGCAGCCGCCCGCGCAACGTCGCAACGTGATCGCTCGACGTGTGGCGAGAGCGGATGAACAGGCCCTGGACGAGGGGCGCAAGCAGCTGTGCGAGGAGCCGCGCGATCTCCACCTCGTGGTCCGAGAAGGCCCCGCCTGCCCGGCGGCCTTGGATGTACAGGACACCGACCGGCGCCCCCGATCCGATGGGGACGCACAGCACGGCTTCGATCCTCGAAAGCTGCACGCTGGCGCGGTCCCGGAAGCGAGGATCCAGGATGGCCGAGGGGCACGCGACCACGTCCCCGATGGCCAGGGCCTCGGCAATGATGCCCCGTGACACGATGGATCGAATTCGTTCGACCTGCTCATCCGAGCAGCCGGCGGCGCGCCACCACGTAGGTCCGTCGTGAGGATCGGAGACCTCCAGGTACACCTGCTCCGCGCCGAGGACGTGCACGATGAGCCGCAAGGCGTCCTCGAGGAATCGACCCGGGGCCTCGCGATCGCTGAGCCCGAGCAAGCCCAGATACAGATCGCGTTCGAGACGAACCCGATCGTACTCGCCGGGGGCGATTCGAGTGGCCGTGTCGACCATGGCAAAGGCAGTCCGTACCGAGCGCCATGAATCTTACCGGCGCGCTGGCACAGAGCAATCGAACGCGTAACCACAACGCATGGCGGTGCCGATTTCCACAGACAGCGAGCTTGACGAACGAATGACCATGTGATGTTGCGAATGACTATGACGGCTCATCCTGACGACGGCACGCCGTCCCCAACACCGGACGAAGGGCGAGCGAGCGAGCCGCCACATTCGCACCAGCAGCGCGTGATCGCTTCGGACGCGGACCCGTCGGCCATGGAAGGCGATCGGCACGGCGGGCCGTCGCAGGACGCGCAGCTCGACGCCGACCGGTTCGTTGCGGGAGAGGTGATCGGCAAGGGCGGTTCGAGCGTCGTGATCCGGGCGTTCGACAAGGACATTCAACGAGAAGTGGCGATTAAGATTCTGAAATCGGAGCTCGCGGGCGACGGCCCCGCCAGCGGCCGCTTCGCCGAGGAGGCCCAAATCACCGGCCAGCTCGAGCACCCCAACATCGTTCCCGTCTACGAGCTGTCGTTCGATCGGCGCGGGCAGCGGTTTCTGTCGATGAAGCTCGTCAAGGGCGACACGCTCCAGGACGCGCTGGACCGACTGGGCCCCTCACGCCTCGAGCCCGCTCGGCTCGCCGAGCTCCTGCAGATCTTCGTCAAAGTGTGCGACGCAGTCTCGTTCGCACACAGCCGCGGCGTGATTCATCGCGATCTGAAGCCGGTCAACATCATGGTGAGCGACTTCGGACAGGTCTACGTCCTCGACTGGGGCATCGCGCGCTTGCGTGAGCCCGACGTCGTCCAGAGCCCGCCGCGAGAGTCGCTGGTGAGAGTCAGCGTGGAGACAACCGAGGCGTCGGAGCCGGAGCCAGCCCCCTTGTTCGAGGGGACGGTCGGCTACATGGCACCGGAGCAAATTCAGGGCTTGCACGCGGCGCTGGACGAACGAACCGACGTGTTCGCCCTCGGAGCGACCCTCTATCAGCTCCTCACGGGGCAGATCCCGGTCACCGGCGAAATCGCCAGAGCGATCTTCATGCGAAGACCACCTCCCCCGGTCGAACCGCTTGATCGCCTCGTGCCAGGGGCTCTGGTACCGCCCGAGCTGTCGAGAATTGCGCTGCGCGCGATGTCCTACGCTCCGGCGGATCGCTACGCCTCGGTCGAAGAGCTGAAGCGCGACGTCGAAGCCTTCCAGCGCGGCGCCTGGGACCTGCCGCGCGCGACCTTTTCCGCGGGCGCTCCGATCATCGCCGAGGGGGAGCGGGGCGACACGGCCTTCGTCATCCTCGAGGGGGAGTGCCTCGTCTACCACGTCGAGGAAGGCGAAGAGATCCCCGTGCGAACCATGGGGCCGGGCGAGGTCTTCGGCGAGACCGCGGTCTTCTCGGACAAGCCGAGAACGGCGAGCGTGAAGGCGTCGACGGACGTCATTCTCATCACAGTCACGCGCGAAGTTTTGTCGCGGGGCCTCGGGCTCAACTCGTGGATGGGCTCTTTCGTGAAAGCCCTCGCCGATCGCTTTCGGCAGCTCGACGAAAGGCTACGCACCTACGAGCGTGCCGGGCGGCCGCCGGCGAGCCGGCCTTAGATCTCCGCTGAGCCGGCAATGGCATGGGGGCTCGAACCGACGTCATTCGATTCTCGAGAGTCGAGCGCGAGCGACCGATCCAGCCTTGCGAAACCGCGGATTTGTGTTTGAGGTCAATGGCCCTGCACAAATGACGCGGCGGCGTGTGGTTCAAATGACTATGTGGAGCGCGCGGAAAATGGACTAGGAGTGCGCGCCGTGGGGTCGTTTACCATGTTGGCAATCGACGCTGTGGCGAAAGCGCCCTGTCAAAGGACATCCGGCGAGCTGCATCGCACGCGCCCGAGTTCTTCTCGAGACCGTTTCCGACCGGTATCTCGACAGGTCGCTAGACCTGACTCGGCCACCCGGCATGGTGGATCCCGCGAAGGGCACACCTCGGGGGCGAAGCCCCAGTCGATTCCCTGTCCAGACCGCTTCGATCTGTGCTCAGATGGCGAGCGCACAGGGGCCAGGCCGCTGTGTTTGCGCGGCGTCGCTGCGCAAGGAGCGGAAGCGACCATGCGGTGCACGTCGTGTGCGACGGAGAACGCGGAACGCGCGAAATTCTGCATGCAGTGCGGTTCGCGGCTCGACGCAGCTCGCGCGCTCGCTCCCGCAGAACGTCGCCAAATCACGGTTCTGTTTTGCGATTTGGTGGGTTCGACCCCTCTGTCCGAGGAGCTCGATCCAGAAGACCTGCGCGAAGTGATCCGTCAGTATCACGCGGCATGTGAGACCGTGGTCCAGCGGTACGGGGGATCGGTCGCGCAGCATCTCGGCGACGGCATCCTCGTTTACTTCGGTTACCCCAGCGCCCACGAGGACGACGCGCGGCGCGCGGTGACCGCTGGCCTTGAGCTTCACCAGGCGGTAGGGCACATCACCGCGCGAGGGCGACCGCTCGCCTTGCGCGTTGGGATCCATACGGGCATCGTTGTCGTCGGAGCGGTCGGAGCGGACGGGCGACAGCTCGCCCTCGGCACGACTCCAAATCTCGCCGCGCGCATCCAACAGGAAGCAACGCCCCGAACGGTGGTTGTCAGCGAAGCTTCACACGACTTGGTGGCAGGGTTCTTCTGTTCTGAGGATCTCGGGTTGCGCGAGCTGAAAGGGGTCCGACATCCCATCCGCCTTTATCGTGTCGAGTCCGAGAGCGGAGCGACGAGCCGGATCGAGGCAGCGGCGGCCAAGGGCCTGACGCCTTACGTCGGTCGCGTGCAAGAGCTGCACGCGCTGCTTTCGGGGTGCGCCGACATCGAGCGCGGCTGCGGCTCCGTCTTCTGCATACGAGGGGAACCCGGTATCGGCAAGTCTCGGATCATCGAGCAATTAAAGATCCGTGCAAGCGGAAGGCTGACCATCGAAGAGTGCCGCTGCACGGCCTACCAGCAAAGCAGCGCGTTTCATCCACTCGTCGAGCTGTTGGAGAGCCGGCTCGAATTCAAGAGTGCAGCATCCATCGAAGAGAGAACGACACGACTGAGGGCATCGCTTGCTCGTTCTGGCCCCGAAGTCGTGGAGGCGCTGCCGCTCATCGCCGCGCTCCTATCATTGCCATTTTCGAGCTCAGAGCAGGAGCAGTCGCTGTCTCCTGCGAAGCGGCGACAGTTGACGCTCGAGGCTCTCTATCGCTGGCTTTGCAAGGTGGCTGCGGCGACTCCGCTGGTTTTGGTGGTGGAGGATCTTCACTGGGCGGATCCCTCGACCTTGGAGTTCGTCGGGATGATCGTGGAGCGCGCTCCGCCGCCGGGGCTCTTGACGCTCGTGACGTACCGGCCTGACCTCGTGCCTGACTGGCGGGCTGGGCGTCATGTGACCGAGCTCGTGCTGGCCCCCCTGGCCGCAGACGAGGTGCGAAGGCTTGTCGACCATGTGGTGGCCCAACGAAAGTTGCCCGCCGAGGTGATGACATTGGTCGAGTCCCGGGCCGGCGGCATCCCTCTTTTCTGCGAGGAGCTCACGAAGGCCGTTCTGGAGACCGGCCTGCTCATCGAGCACGAGGATCGGTACGAGCTGACGGGTCCGCTTCCGTCCGGCTTGATTCCAAAGACAGTGCAGGATTCCCTCGCTGCCAGGCTCGATCGCGTCGGCACGGCAAAGTTCCTCGCTCAGCTGGCTGCGACTCTTGGACAGGAGTTCGACTATGACGTCTTGAGGGCCGTGAGCGGACACGGCGACGCCGAGCTCGAACGTGATCTCTACACGCTGCTCGATGCCGGGTTGATCTACGTCAGCGGCCAGCCGCCCGCAGCACTGTACACTTTCAAGCACGCCCTCGTCCGGGACGTCGCGTACGAATCGCTTCTGCGGCGGACACGGCAGGAGTATCACCGCAAGATCGCGGAAACGCTGGAGGGGCAGTTCCCCGAGATTGCCGAGCGACGACCGGAGCTCATGGCACGCCACTACGAAGGCGCCGGTCTCGTCGACAAGGCCATCGAGTGCTGGGAACGGGCCATCGAACACGACAAGAACCGCGCGGCAAACAAGGAAACGATCGCGCACGCGGGGCGCGCGCTCGAGCTGGTCCGAGCAATGCCCCCTTCGCAGGAGCGGTCGCGACACGAGCTCAAACTAGAGCTGGCGCTCGGCCCCGCGCTGACCGCCATCAAAGGATGGTCGTCACCCGAAGTGCGTCACGCGTACACGCGCGCTCACCAAGTCTGCCGTGAAATGGGAGACGGCCGGGAGCTGTTCCCCGTCCTCTGGGGCCTTTGGTCGTATCACCTGGTTTCGGGCAATCACCAATCTTCGAACGAGCTCGCGAGCGAGGTTTATCGATCAGCCCAGGATTCGGGAGATCCGGAGCTCATGGTGCCCGCAACGCATGCAATCGGTTATGCCCACTATTTCACTGCTCGGTATCCGCAGACACTCGAGCTCGCGCGACACGGCTTGCATCTCTACGACCCGGAACGCGAGCGATCCATCTTTCGCCGATTCCAAATCGCCAGCAGCGCTGCAATTCGGGACCAGGCGGGTACCGCTCTCTGGGCCTTAGGTTACCCGGATCAGGCGCGCGAGATGGCCGAGGAAGGACTCGCAGTCACGACGGCGCTGGGGAACCGGACGGCCGCTGCATTCGGCGCCAGCATGCTTGCGTGGGGGGTGACACGCCTTCTGCGCGACAAGCGCCGCGTTTGTGAACTCGCCGAGCAGGTCATCCAACTTTCGAGCGAAGAGGAAAACTCGTTCTGGCCTCCCCTGATGAAAGTGTTCCGTGGGTGGGCGCGAAGCGAGGGCGGCGGGGCAGACGCCGCGATCGACGAGATTCGTTCCGGTCTCGCAGAATACCAGTCCCTGGGCGGCGGAGTCTTGGGGACCTCCTGTTACGTCCATCTTGCGGAAGCGCTCAATGCCTGCGGTCGTTACGAAGAGGCTCTCGACGCGATCGCCCAGGCGCAGGAGTTCGTCAGCATCTCGGGCGAGCGACATTACGCGCAGGAGCTCCATCGAATCAAAGGGGAGCTTCTCGTTGCCCGCGCGGAGGCGTCGGCCCGCGACGGAAGCGGCCTTTTCGAAGCCGAGGCATCACTCTACACGGCGCTCGATCTTTCGCGAAGGCAAAAGGCGCGCTCGTTCGAGCTGCGCGCAGCGACAAGCCTTGCGCGTCTCTGGCAAAGGCACGGCAGGCGTTCCGACGCGCGCTGCCTGCTTGCGGGCGTGTACGTCTCCTTCACAGAGGGCTTCGACACGCCCGACCTGTGCGACGCCCGCGCCCTACTCGACGCCCTGGGGATGCCATGAGCTTCTTGTCTCCGATCGCTTGTCCCAGACTCGTGGGAACGTGGACCGTTCAAAGTGTCACCCTCATGCTTGCACGCGACGAGGTCAAGTGGATGCTGCCGGAGGGACTCGAGCTGGGTTCGGCCAAAGCCACCGAACCCGGGAAACACCCTGTCATCCTGTACTTCGGAAGCATGTTTGGCGCACGACTTTCCGTCGGACCCTTTCCACCAACGACCAATTACCTGGAGCACGTCGTCGGGGTCCCCTACGTCTTCTACAAGCGCGGACGGGGCAAGCGCTGCGGTTATCGCGGCCCTTTCTACTATATGCCGCAGCTCTTTCTCGACGATCTCCTGTTTACGGTCGTTGGAGTGCTCGTCTGGGGATTCAACAAGGCTCGAGCGAATTTCATGCGAGAAACGCAGCGGTCGATGGAGGCTTCCGACCACTCGTACACCGTGAGCTCGCGGCAATCGAATCAAAAACTGGTCGAGCTAAACTGGCACGCCGACGGCCCGAAAGCGAGGGTGGAAAATAACAAGGCATTCGAGCTTCAGCGGCAGATCATGAACCACCCGGTAATCAGTCGTCAGCCGCTGGCGATCGGGCCCTTCTTCTCCTGCTCGAACTACGACAAGACGTGGTCAGAGGCCGAGGTGCGTCCCATTCAGACTCAGACTTCGATCCACTGCCTTTACGTCCCCGGCCTGGCCCCCGCGGATTACAACGGCGCAGGCATCACCGAAGCAAACCCGTTCGGCTCGTTCGAGCTGCAAACCCGCTGGTCGCTCACGTTTCCATATGAGTGCGGCTGCGCCCGCAACACTGAATGAGTGCGGCGACATCCGGGGTTCCGACGCCTCCTTATGCCGGAAAGGTCGAGTTCTCATTCGATCTGCAGCGGGAGGACCTGCCGAGCGCGGAGAACACGGCAGAGCGTTGGGCCGTCGTGTGCCACCTGACGACGGACGAGGGCGACCCGATTTCTGTGTCCATCTCTTTCGATCGGCGGCAGGTCGATCGGGTTGGGGAGCGATTCGCGCACGTCGTTCGTTGGGGGCTCTTCAGCCCGACCCGCGAGATCTACGAGTCGGGCATCGATCTGGATTCGACGGAATGGCTACACCCGCTGCAACGGGCCAACGACGGCTCGGCGGCGCGCGCTCTGGCGGAGCTGCTCCTCGCGCAGCGGGTGCCGGCGCCAGAACAACGGATGGTCGGGCGTCCGTGGGTCGAAGCGCAGAAGCTCGAGCTCCATTACGGCGGCAGCTTGCTTGCTCGCGAGAGCGACGGTTGCTACCGCGCGGTGGTCGGTCTCCTTCGGGGCGACCGGGGCATCGAGCTTTACGTCTTGCCCGCCGCGCCCCCGGTTCGATGGATCCCCGGCGGCGCGTGGGATCAGGAATTCGACGTTCGATGCATCATCCGGAACTGCCGCGTCGACGGCGCGCTGTGGTTGGCGAGACGCGAACGACTCGTCACCGGCCATGCACATTACGAGCGCGCATATCGCCGCGCGACGGGGCAGCGCGCCGCAATCGGCAATCCAGCCGTCGATCGAACGTCATGTGAGCTCAACGTCTGCCTCGCGGACGGAACGACGATCCATGCGTACACGACGCAAGAGGACCCTGGGGACCCGGCGAGCATGTGGCGCGGGGCAGCCCTGGTGACCTCGGCACATGGCATCGCAACGCCTTACGACGAGGTGTCGCTCGAGGTGCTGCGATCGTGGCGCAGCACGCGCTCCTATTACGAGTACCCGGTGTGCGTCGCGCTTCGTTTGCCTAAAGCCGACGTCGATCTGAAGCTCGAGGCGGTCGTCTCGAGTCAAGAGCAGCTGGCGGCGGTATCTGGTACCCCGTCGTGGAGCGGCCACATGAAGGCGTCGGGCTCGGTCGCGGGCCGCTTCGCTGACGGAGTCGCCTGGATGATCCGGTCCGGAGCCCAGCACCGCGATGCGAACGGTTTCTTTGGGGCCGTCAATCGACACGCACGCTCGTCGGTCGAGTCGCTTCTGGCGAATCCCGGTTCGCCCGATTCACTGCGCGCCTTCGTGGGGTGCGACGATTGCGCATCGAGCCTCCCCAGCGTCGATGAGGGGACTCTCAATGCAGCGCTCCTCGATCCTCTTCGCGACATGGTGGGACGAGGAGGCAAGTCGTGGCGCTCGTTCGCTCTCCTGGCTTCGATCGACGCCGTGGGCAGCGATTCGGAAGCGTTCGCTCCCTGGTCGGCCGTGCCGGAGCTGATTCACGCCGGCTCGCTCATCGTGGACGACGTCGAGGACCAGTCGGCCATCCGGCGGGGCAGGCCGAGCTCTCATCGCCTGTTCGGCGAACCCATCGCGATCAACGCGGGTACGGCGGCGTATTTCTTGGCCGAACTCGCGCTGCGCCGCTGTCGATTGCCCGCCTCCGCGGCGATGCGCATCAACCAATTGTATTTTTCGGCGATGCGCGCCGGGCACGCGGGGCAGGCGCTGGACCTCGCCAATCTGCAGGAAGCCACTCGCGTTGCGCTCGCCAAGGACGAGTTCGACGAACTCGAGCAGCGGGTGCACGCGATCAATCGGTTGAAGACCGGAGTCCCGGGGGGAGCGTTCAGCCGCATGGGGGCCATCGCGGGCGGAGGCAGCCTCCGTCAAACCGAAGCGCTCGGCGCTTATTTCGAGACCGTCGCGACGGCCTTCCAGATCGTGGACGACGTTCTGAATCTGCGCGGGTTCAAAGGAGACCTGAAGCAGCGGGGAGAGGATATCCGGCTGGGAAAAGTCACTCTTCCGGTGGTCAAGGCATTCGGCCTCCTCGATGCGGATGTACGCCGCAGACTCTGGGAGATCGTTAGCGCGCGATCGAGCGACCCAAACGCGATCGACGAGGCCATCGATATCATCGAGGGGTGCGGAGCGCTCCAACGCTGCGTCGATTTAGCTCGGTCGCTCGTCCACAATGCGTGGAGTGCGCTCGATCCCGTTTTGCCCGATTCGTTCGTGAAATTGAGCATCCGTGCCTTCGGCCTCTACGTGTTGGATCGCCAATCCTAGGGAGGTGCCGATGTCACAGCGGAAAGTCGCAATTCTCGGTGGCGGAGTCGGAGCGATGGTCACTGCGTTCGAGCTGACTTCCGCACCGAATTGGAAAGAGCACTATGAGGTCACGGTGTATCAGCTCGGATGGCGCCTGGGCGGAAAGGGCGCGAGCGGGCGAAATCAGGGGCACGCCGAACGTATCGAGGAGCACGGGCTGCACCTGTGGTTCGGAATGTACGAGAACGCGTTTTCCGTCATGCGCCGCTGCTACGAAGAACTCGGACGCAGCCCGGATGAACCGCTCGCGACGGTGGACCAAGCGTTCAAACCCTATCCGCTGCTCGGCGTGATGGAACGCCTGTCGACGAGACTCCTGCCCGTCGGAAAGGGACCCCCGCGCGACTGGGTTCGGCGCGACGAATGGGTGACGTTCATCGAAGAGTGGCAAACGAACTCGGAAAAGCCGGGGACCGGCGACACGAGCCTTCACCCGTGGGACCTGCTCGGAGAGCTGTTGACTCTGGTCGAACACTCCTTTGCCCAAATGCCGTTCGGCGCGAACGACAGGACGACGTACCAGGACAGTCGGCGGAAGCATACCTTCGCCGCGGCGACCTCCTCGACCCCCCTGCACGCGCGGGTCGTCGCCGATGTCGCCATCGCGTCCGCGACCCTCGCCAGCTTGAAGTCCGCAATTGCAGCTCGCATCGATAGAGGAAAATCACACAGGCCTTCGGTTCGCGGCAAAATTGCAGCGCACCATCGCCTCACGTACGCACTGGAACGGGCGGCGGAGGGGCCGCACCGCGCCGACCTGCTCGTTGAGGCGCTCGACGACGTTCGCGCGTTCGTTTGGAACCAAATCGAGCAACATGTGGGGAACGACGTGCTGCTCCGCCGCTTCTGGGTACTGTTCGATCTCGGAGTTTCGATTATTCTCGGCGTCGTACGCGACGACGTCTTGACCAAGGGTTACGACGTCATCAACAAATACGACTTGATCGAGTGGCTCAGTCGGTGGGGGGCGAACAAGCTTACGATCAATCACGGAATCGTGACAGGCTGCTACGATTTCGTTTTCGCTTACGAGAACGGAAGGCGCGAGTCCAAGAACCTCGCGGCGGGCGTCATATTGCGTTTCATGGGGCAAATGTTTTTTGGTTATCGCGGCTCACTCGCCTGGACGATGTCGGCGGGAATGGGCGATACAGTATTCGCCCCCCTCTTTCTCGTCCTTCACCAGCGAGGCGTGAAGTTCAAGTTTTTCCACGCCGTCAAGGAGCTGCGTCTGGACGCCTCGGGCCAGGAGATCGCGGAGATCAAGGTCGAGCGGCAGGTCAACCTGAAGAATGGAACCGACTACTGGCCTCTCTTTCCCGTGAAAGGCTTGCTCTGTTGGCCCAGTGAGCCTCTCTACGATCAGATCGAGAATGGGGACGAGCTCCAACACGGGTGGACCGACGACAACTACAACCTTGAATCTTCCTGGAGCGCGTGGAAAGGAACTTACGAGACTCTGGTCAAAGGCGCGGATTTCGACGTCGTGGTTCTCGGCATCTCGCTCGGGGCCCTGCCGCCCATCTGCGCCAGCCTCGCGAATCCAGAGACCGATCCCGGCAAAAAGTGGCGACAAATGTTCGCTCACGTCCGGACGGTGCAGACCTTGTCGATGCAGCTTTGGCTACGGCCAGACCTCCGCGCTCTCGGTTGGCCTGGCGGGCCGGCCGTGGTGGATGCGTACGAATGGCCTTACTCGACGTATGCGGACCTATCGCATCTCATTGGGCGCGAGAACTGGGCACACCAGCCCGAAAGGCCCGGTAGCCTGGGCTATTTCTGTGGAGCGCTCGAGGAGTCGGGCGAAAACCAGGGCCCCGCGTTCCCGAAGAAAATGCTGCGTGTCGTCCGGCGCGAAGCCGAAATGTGGCTCGACCAATACGTGACGACCTTTTGGCCCGCCACGAAGAAGACGGGGACGGTCGAGCAATTCAACTACGACCTTCTCGTCGATCCGGTGAACCGACCTGGGCGTCAGCGAATGGACGCGCAGTACTTGCGCGCAAACATCGATCTTTCCGAGCGCTACGTACTGAGCACCCGGGGCTCCATCCACTATAGGATTGCTCCGGGAGATTCGGGGTATACCAACCTGGTCTTGGCCGGCGATTGGACGAAGACTCCCCTCAACACAGGCTGCGTCGAGGCGGCCACCATGTCGGGGATGCTCGCGACGCGCAAGGTACGGGAGCTCGCTCATGACGGCACAGTGTCCGAGCCCATCGCAGGTGAGGCAGCGTTCGGGCCGGTAGTCAACTCCGAGCGCGGAAGCCGGTTCGAAGTCGTCGGAGGGTACTCGGGAACGATGGCCCTTCTCGTGGTCCCGGAATCCGTCGTCCGCAGCCTGATACCCTCGGACTTCACGCTCGGGCCGCAGAAGCTGACGCCGAAAGGGACATTCCCCGTGCTCGTCGCGTGCGGATACCGCCAAAACGTGCGCCTGACCTTCCCCCGCACTCTCCTCGGAAATACCTATGCCGAGGCGATGATTGCGATCCCATTCGTGCTGCACGGGCCTTCGCGTCACCGCTGGGAACACCCCGTCTCGTACATTCCGAGATTCTTCGTAACGAGCAAGCTCGTCGCGACGGGAGCGAGTGCCATGTGGGGACTCGATATCGACTGCGTCAACATACGCTCGGCATCGATGGACCAGGATCGACGCTCGTGGCATGTGCAAACGGCTCTCAGGCAGGCGCCCATTCTTTCGATTTCCTCCGGAGCTCCGAAGAGGTTTCGAGCCTTGACGGGTGGGACGCTCGCGAGCCTGTCGGACGTCTTGTCACAACCGATCGTGTCTCGCTCCCTGCGGGGCCGTGGACCCTACGTTTACGCGCAGATGGAATGGAACCTCGCCATCGCCAGAGCAGCGCCAGTCGATGTCGCAGTGAGCTTCGGCACGGCGACCGCATTCGTGAGTCTGCGCGCGACATCGCACAGGGTCGATGCCCTGGACGCCGCCACGCTCGGCGCGTTCCACATCACGACGCCAAGTTGGCGCTTGTCGCACTCGCGTCCGTTTCCGCCGAGGTCACGCGCCGCTCGGCCGCGTTTCCTCCGCGACAGGCCAGATAGCGAGGCGCACCATGATTGAATCTCCGCCGCCGGTCTACGTCGAGCGAGTCGACTTCTCGATCGTGCCTCCCGCCCTACTGGCAGACGCAACCCTCTACCTCTTTCCCATTCCTTCCGACATCGTCAATCAACAACACCTGTGCGAGACGATCCTAAACATCCCCTCGGAAGGGGCATGCGACTTCCGCGCCGTGCAGCCTTTCGTTTTGCTGATCTTCGCCAGATACGAGAAGGTGCAGAAGATCAACACACCAGAGTCGAACTATAGCTATCCGCCGCAGCCGAACGACGGCTATGCGCGGTTTCACGCGGCCGGGGTATCCGTCTTGATCGCCCCTTCGCTTCCGAAATCCGACGAGCCACAGATCATCCTTTTTCCCTATTGCACGTTCGTCGACCATGGAGCCTCGATTGCGGGAACGCGCGAGCTGCAAGGGTGGAGCACGGAGACCGCAGAAATCCAGATCGCCGACGACGATCCATCGAAAGGATTTACATTCGTTCTCACGTGCCCCGCCATCAAGAGATTCGGTCCACATAGCATCGCGAGACCGGAACGGCTGATCCATGTGCGGAACGTGCCCGAGGCGGCCCGGGGAAAGCAGGTCGGCAGTCCTCTGCGGCATCACCTATCCGAGATGTGGACCCGCGCGCTCGCCTCGGAGAACCAACGGCCCCTCAGGCTTGCACTCATTTCCCTCAAACAATTTCCTGACGTCGCGCATCCCGCCCGTGCCTGCTACCAGGCCGGGGTCCAAACGATCGCAGAGAGTTTCCGCAACGAGGACCACCGCTGGGTCGCCCTTCCTGGCAAGTTCGCGCTCGAAATCGAAACCGCGGATAGCCATCCGCTCGTCGCCCAGCTCGGGCTCGACGTCGAGCAGTTCTCAGGACTGGACGGCTTCTGCCTCCGTTCCGCACAATTGCGCGTAAATGCGGGCAAGGAGCTCTGGCGGGCACCTTGAGGCGCCGCCTCGGCAACCAGAGAGACGTCGATCATGATCCCCACCCGAAATTATCCACGTTACATCCAACGCAGCATCAACGCACTGATGTTGCAGACGCCCGCGCTCGCCAAGGGGGTAACACTGTACTTTTTTCCGGTCGGCAGCGACATCACTAAGCAGCAGGCCATTTGCGACAAGTTTCTCAATGATCCTTCACGCAAGGCGAGCGAACTTCTCAGTCATTCTCAGGGAGCGAGTAATTATCGTGCTTTCTTCCCTCAAGTTTTCTTCTTTTTTGCTACTTACGGGTCCCTGCAGTCGCTCGAGCCGCCGGACAGCGACCGAGGCGGTTACAAGTACCTCGAGGCCGGCATTTGGATTCCGACCGTGTTCGAACCGAAGGACGCCAACGTCCTTGGTTCGCACCTAGCCATGTTCCCCTATTACATGTTCGTCAATACCAGCGCACCGCTCGCGGTCGGCCGGGAGCTTCAGGGCTGGGACAAGGAGTGGGCCGAGCTGGGTATCCCCGACCGGGCCTTCGATGCAGACGAGTTTTCGATCAGTCCCGTCCTCATCAAGAGGTTCAGTGCCGAATCGTACGGCGTCGAAGGCTTGCTCGCCCAGTTCAGGCGGGTCGGAGATCGAACCGACGCCGATGCGGGCCTTCTTTGGACGGAAGCACGGGCTGCTCTCAAAGCGATCAAGCGTCTGGTCTTCAAAGACATGGATCCGTGGATCCCAGGACTCGCGCTTTCGATCTTCGGCATTCCAGTCAGAGGTTTGACGTTCACTTTTCTGAAGCAATTTCGAGACGTCAGGCATCCTCATCATGCCTGTTATCAATCGGGAGTCGAGGCGACCATTTCCATTCGTGAGTTTCGAGGTCTCGGCACCCTGCACGGCGAGTACGAGCTCAACGTCACTCGCGCCGACAGCCACCCCCTCGTGGATCAGATGGGTCTCGACGAGTCGACCTTCTCGCGCATCCACGGGTTCTACGCCGAGCTCGACTTCGTCCTGCATACGGGGTTCGAGCGCTGGCGTCATCCCTGACACCAGCTGCAGTGCGCATTGCCGGTTGAAAGATCGAGAGCTTAATGAGATCGCGTCCGGGAACGCCGAACGGCTGAAAACAAAGCGGAACTTTGTGGGTTCTGGATGGAAATAGGGTCGAGACCCCATCCCCTTTTACGGGGCGGAGGTCATTTGCGAGCTCACGGGCGGTCCACGCGCCCACGTGGGCAGATCCAAAGGGGCATCAGCAAGTGCCACCACGGGGCGCGTCGATGCAGACGCTTACCGGACCCGCCACGCGAACTCGCTCCGCCCCCCCCTCACCCCTCGATCGCCGTCCGCATCGCCGGGTGACGCGCGAGACGCACGAGCGCCCGCCGGAGCAGCGTCTTGCCCGGCTCGATCTTGTGCCACGGCGAGGCGCCGCTCGGATGAGGCAGCGCGATGACGTCGAGGTCGAGGTCCTGCCAGCGGGCCTGCCGCGTCGTGCCGACGACGTCCGCGAGAGGGAGCTTCGCTCCGAGGACCCGCTCGATCGCGAGCGTGCCGACGGCCAGCACGAGCCTCGGGCGCACAATGGCGGCTTCGCGCGCCAGCCATGACTCGCAGCGCTGGATCTCGTCCGCGTCCGGCCGCCGATCGCCTCCGCCCTTGGCCTTTCCCGGGAAGCAGCGCGCGACGGCCGCCATGTAGACGCGGGCGCGGAAGGTCGCCTCGTCGACTCCGATCGCTTCTTCGAACCATCGGAACATGGTCCGCCCGGCCGTCCACGCGAAGGGCCTGCCGAACGATCCCTCACGCGGCCCCGGTGCCTGACCGAGGAGCAGCACGGGGCTGACGACCGCGGGCCCGTGGACGACGGGGCCTATCATCTTGGGACAGGCGGCGCAGGCTTCGAGCTCTTCATGAAGCAGGCCGAGCGCAACGCGCTTGCGTGTGGGGGCGCCACCGTTGGACTCGAGCGCAATGCTCTCGCGGGCGCCGTCCTGGGACTCGAGCGCAGTGCGCTTTCGCGCGGGGGCGCCGCCGTCGGAGTCGAGCGCGACGCGCGTGCGGGCGCCGAGGTTCGGTTCGAGCGCGACACACTCACGGGCGGGAGCGCCTTTCATCGATTGGGCCGTAGGACGCATGCGACCTCGCGACAATGGGGAAGCTCGCACGCCGGCGTCAAGCGCGAGCAAAAAACGGGGCAAGACACGCGGGCCCGGCTGCCGCACGGGCGAGTGCGAATGCGAGGCGCCCAGGATAGGGCTGGAGCGGACGAGCCGCTGGCACGTCCCACGCCGCCCGACTACCTTTTGCTAGGGAGACGCCCCAGGTTCGAATGACGCCCCTGATGCGGAGGCGCGAATGGTCGATAAGCTGAAGAGACTGTGGCTGGATGGAGAGTTCGTCGAGTGGGACGAGGCGAAAATCCACATTTTGACGCACTCGCTGCACTACGGCCTTGCGGTGTTCGACGGCATGCGCGCGTATCGGCGCGCGGATGGAGGCACGTACGTTTTCCGTCTGCGCGAGCACGTCGACCGCCTGTTCGACGGCTGCAAGATGTGTCTTCTGCAGCCGAAATTCACCCGGGATCAGATCGCCGCCGTGTGCGTGGAAGCCCTGCGCGTCAACGCAATGGCGGACGGTTACATTCGACCGATGGTCTTCATCGGCGAAGGGGCGATGGGGATCTACGTGCCGAACAATCCCGTGCGCACGGCGGTCCTCGCCTGGCAGTGGGGCGCCTATCTGGGCGACGAGGCGCTGCGAAACGGCATTCGGACGAAGATCAGCTCGTTTTCGCGTCACCACATCAACGTGAGCCTCGCGAAAGCCAAGATGTGCGGGCAATACACCAACAGCGTGCTCGCCAAGCGCGAGGCCAAGCTTGCGGGCTACGACGAGGCCATCCTGCTCGACGCCAACGGGTACGTCAGCGAAGGATCGGGAGAGAACGTCTTCGTCGTCCGCAAGGGCGTTCTGCACACGCCGGACCTGTCGTGCTCGATCCTCGAGGGAATCACCCGCGACACCGTCCTGGTTCTTGCGCGCGAGATGGGCGTGCCCATCGTCGAAGGCCGCCTGACGCGCGATCAGCTCTGGTTGGCGGACGAGGTCTTCTTCACCGGAACGGCGGCCGAGATCACGCCGGTCCGTGAGATCGACAATCGAACGGTGGGCGATGGAACGGTGGGTCCGGTCACGAAGAAGATTCAAGCCCGCTTCTTCGACATCGTCCGAGGAAGCGATGGATCCCATCCCGAGTGGTTGACGAGGGTGTAAGCGCGCCGCTCCGCGCCCGGTCTGGCGCCCGGTCTTGCGTTCGCTCTCGCCCTCGCTGTCCGCGGAAGGCCGCCGGGCTCGCAAGAGCAGGGCGGCTGGCACTGCGAAACGGCGCGCGGGAAGCGGCGCTCGTGCTTCTGGCGGCCTTGACGCTCTCTTGCGCGGCATCGTGCGCGAGGACTTCGCAATCCCTATCCAATCCCGAGCGTGCCGCGCCTGCAGGCGCGGCGGAGTTCGACGAGTCTCCGGTCGAATTGCCGAGGTACCGGTCGCGGCGGTTGGGCCTCTCGCTGCCGCTGCCCGGCGGTCGGGCCTGGACCATCGACGACCATTCGCGACCGGAGCTCGTCGCCAAGCATGCGCCGACCCGTTCGATGGTCATGGTGGCGGTGCTCCGGACGAACGAGACCGTCGGACGCGACCAGTGCGAGGAGCTTGCCAAGGCGCAAGGGCTCGTCGCAGTCGGACCGCTCAGCGTCCTCGAAGACGAGATCGCGATCACGCAGAAGAGCTTCGACACGCGCATCCGCGTGGCGCTCGAGGCGCCCCTGCCGCACCGGCCGCTCGTCGGCCACGTGAGTGCGTTCGGGGGCTTCCTGCACAAGTGCTACGTCTTCGACTTTACGACCCAGGTGGACGACGCGACCGGCGAGGCGGCGCTGTCGGCGCGTCTGGCCTTCGCCCGAACGCGCATCCTGACCGGGCTCGAGCTCGACCCGTTCGCGACCCTACCTGCAGGCCGTGGTGCGGCCTCGGAAGCGCCTCGCTGAGACCATGGGCGTTCTGGCGGTTTGCTCGATCGCGCTGGCCTTCGGTTTCTTCGGGTCGGTGCCGCTCGTCGGACCCATCGCGATCATGGTCCTTTCGCGGGCTGCGCGACGCAAGTTCGACGAAGCGCGCCGCGTCGCCGTCGGAGCCGCGGTCGCGGAGGGAATCTATGCGGCAATCGCGTTCTGGGGGTTCACGACGTTCCTCGCGAGGCACAGCAGTGTGGTGCCGATATCGCACGCCGCGACCGCCGTGCTGCTGGTCGCCCTCGGCGCGCGTTTCGTGTCGTGGCGTCCCATGGACGGACGCGATCGGCGCGCCACCCGATCGGGTACGGTACTTCTGGGCTTCTCGGTCTCGGCGCTCAACCCCACGCTCCTTCTCACGTGGAGCGCCGCCGTTGCGTTCATCTACTCGAAGGGGCTGGGCAACCAGCCGCCCCTCGTGGCCGTGCCCTTCGGTGTCAGCGCTGCCGCGGGAGTCGGCGGATGGCTCGTGTGCTTCGTCGCCTTGCTCCGGAAGTACGAAGGAAAGGTTCCGCGAACCGCAATGACGTGGGCGGTTCGCGTCATGGGGGTCGTCCTCGTCGGGCTCGGAACGTGGTCCGGCATGCAGCTCGCCAAGTGGGCGCATGACCAGCAAGGTCCGCCTCGGCCAGCGACGCATCGCCAACCCGGGAACCTGAGGCCGCTCACTTGCCTTTCTTGGCGAGCAAGTCGCCGAACCTGAGCCCGCTCACTTGCCTTTCTTGGCGAGCAAGTCGCCGAACGTGAAGCGGGCCTCGGCCTTGAGCTGCTGGCGATACTGCTGGTACGCGCTGCGCTCCTGATCTTCGCCGAGCGCCTTGATCGACAGTTTCACTTCGCCCCGCCGTGGATCCATCTCGATGACTTTCGCCTCGATCTCCTGGCCCACGTTGAATGCCTTCCGCAGCTCGGTGCCGCGTGGCGTTCCGGTGCCGGCCGCCGTGACGTAGCCTCGAGCGTTGCGACCCGTCACGCCGAGGATCCGGACGACGAGCCCCCCGCTCTCGATGTTCACCACCTTCGCCTTCACGGGCTTGTGCGGAGCGACCCGCTGAGGCGCCTCGGCCGCGGCGTCCCCCTGCGGCGCAGGGTGGAGCGCGATCTTGTGCTGCGACGGGTCGATGTGCGAGACGACCACCTCGATCGGATCGCCGACCTTGACCACGTCTGCCGGCGTCTCGATCCGCTTGATCGAGAGATCCTGCGTATGAACCAGACCGTCGACCCCGGGCTCGAGCTCCACGAAGGCGCCGAACGGCTGAAGGCGCGCCACTTTGCCCGTGTGGCGCGTGCCCATCGCGTACTTCTGCGCAACCTGCTGCCAGGGATCGGGGATGGTGGCTTTCCGTGACAGCCACACCTTGCCCTTGTCGTCGATCTTGATCACCCTCACCCGCGTCGGCTCACCCGCCTTGAACACGTCGCTCGGACCATCCGCACGGTTGTGGCTCATCTCCTGGAGCGGGACGAGGCCCTCGACGCCGCCGACGTCGACGAAGGCGCCGAAGGGAACGACGCTTCGAACGACCCCGTCCAGATCCGCGCCGACCTTGAGCTTCGCGAGCGCCTCGGCGCGGACCTTTCGCGCCTCGTCCTCGAGCATCGCCTTTCGAGACAGCACGACGTCGCGGCCCCGCTTTGCATACTGGGTCACTGCAAAGGAAAGACGCCTTCCGACGAGATGAGACAGATCCGCGCCGAGTCGCAGATCGACGTGCGACCCCGGTGCGAACGCTCGAACTCCATCGACGTCGACTTCGATGCCCCCTTTGATGACGCCGGTGACGAGGCCCGAAACGGGGGTCTTTTCGTTGTAGGCCGCCTCGATGCCTGGCTTCGCGCGTTCGGCTCGATTCGGATGGTGAGTGAGCACGACCAGGCCGCCTCGCGCTCCGTCGTTGTGGACGACGCCGATGAAGTCGGCCCCGACTTCGAGAATGACTCTCGGAACCTTGGGATCCTTGGGCGCCTCGGACGCATCCGGGCCGCGGTCGACGGCGGTGCGCTCGGGCGATCGCTGCTCGGGCGCTTCGCGAGCCACGTCGACGCCCGCTCGCGGCGCGTGCTCCGCGTTCAGGACCTGAGGAGTCGCGACCTGCGCAGAGCCATCGGAGTGCGCATCTCCGGAGGGCGTCTCCTCAGCAGCGCCGGATTCGACCTGTGCAGAACCGACCTGCGCGGGGCCATCCGACGAGCTCGCGAGCTGCCCTGTCGCGAGCTGCCCTGTCTCTTTCGAAGACTCACGCGTCGAGTCGACCGGAGCAGCGGCCGCCTCGTGTTCCCCTGGCGTGGCGCCCGCTGGCTGCGGTGGAGCA
>DASPUY010000070.1:0-42983 GCA_035622655.1 Polyangiaceae bacterium | reverse complement strand
GCATCTTGGACGTGTCGACGTTGAACGACCAAACCTGAAGGGCATGGTAGTAGGCCGCACAGGTGCAATCGCCCAACGTGTCATTTCGCATGACGCCGAGCTCGCCGGGCATCCCCTTCGTGTAATCGATCTGCGGCGGAGGCGGCGGGAGAACCTGTCCTGCCAGCAAGGCACTCAGATGCGGGACGCGCGGATTGTACGAACGGTGCAACCGACCCAGTCGCAAGCCTTCGGATTTGATCGGCATCGAAACCCTCTCTTCCAGATGGAGTGGCAGGCCCGAAATCCCGGCCTGTCCCCACTATACGTCCGGTCTTCGAGTCGTTGCCATCGCCATTCGCGCCCAACCGGACGCGGCCGGAGCGCCTCTTGCCCCACAAAGCGCTCGTCTGCGCCGGCGCGCGCTTCGCGCTAGTTGCAGATTGTCAGGGCGGCGCCGGACACCATCTGACAGCTCTCGCCCAGCGACGCACAGTCACCGTCCACAAGGCACACCTGATCGGTCCCGGGATCGGCACCGAACCCCGCTGCGCAAGTATCGGCGTCCTCGCAAAACGCCAGGTCGCCGCCGCCGTCGGCCGCTCCGTAGTTCAGGCAGCAAACCTGGCCGCTCTCGCAATTCTTCGGGCCCACGCATTCGTAAATGTCGGCGCCGGCAGCATTGCAGGTGCCGGCGTCGGAGCAGTCGGCTCCTCCGTCGAGTTCGAACCCAGGACAGCACACCTCGTTCGGAAGGATGCACGTGACGGCCAGGCACGGGAGCAATGTGGCGGCGTCGCCCACGACGGCAGCGGCGGTGCTCCCGTCGGTCACCGGGACCGCACCCGCGTCGGCGCCGGACGCGGAGGACGCTGCATCGCCGGTCGCGAGGCCCTGCGCCGTCGACCCGCTCGACGAGAGCGATGAGCCGGACGGCGTCGAGCTCGAAGACGAGCCGCAGCCGGCCGCGCCCATCGCGCCGTACGGGACACCCACGAGGGAAACCAAGAAGGATCGGATGAAGATTCGCCGGAACAAGCGCGTGGTTATTCGCAAGTCCAGAGCGCGGCGGTCACGTCGGAGGGCGGCGCGCATGTTTCGCCCAGCGAAGCGCACTGGCCGCTCGTGTCGCTCTGGTCGTCCTGGCAGACGTAGGTATTTCCGGCGGCGCCCCCGGCGTTGCAGTCCGTGGCGCTCATGCAGGTGGCGATGTCATTGCCATTCGTCGAGGCGCCGAACTGCAGACAGCAGAATTCGCCGCTGGGGCAGCTTTGCTGGCCCGTGCACTCGTAGATGGAGGGAGCGCCCGGGGCGTTGTCGCAGGTGGTCACGTCGCCGTAGCAGATCACGCCCCCGTCGTCCGCTCCGCCGGGGCAGCACACGTCGTCCGGCGACGAGCACGTGATGGTCAAGCAATCGAGCACGTACCCTGCGTCGCCTGCGTCGCTCCCCGCATCGCCTGCGTCGCTCTCCGGACCGCCCGCGTCGTGTCCCGCGTCGCCGGCGTCGGACTCGGTTCCGGAGTCATGACCCGCGTCGGTCCCCGAATCGTGACCGGCGTCTCCAGCGTCGCTTTCTTCGCCGGAGTCATGGCCGGCGTCACCCGCGTCGACCTCGGAGGAACTGGAGGTGGAGGTGGAACCGCTGGCGTCCGGCGAAACGGAGCTCGTCGACGAGCTCGTGGAACCGCTGTCGATGGTCTCCGAAGTCCCCTGGGTGGACGACGAGCCGCAGCCGGCCACCTCCATGACACCCAGCGAAAGCACTCCGACCGCGAGAGAGAGAAATCGCACCTGATTTTTCATGGTTTCATCCGCCGATCATTTCGAGTGAGGTAAGACAGCGCAGCGGGGCGCAACCCCTTGCCGGACCAATGGATCGGTCAAAGGACCCGAACCGAGGAGAGCCTGGCGCTTACCCACATATACATGAAACTACCACTCCACGCTATGTTTCGACGCGTCGCTACGTCACGTCTCACCGTGTCTCGTCGCCGTGTCTCGCGACCGGCGCGATTCACATCGAGGAAGCGCCGCTTCAAGGCGGACCTCTATCCGAGTTTTTCGCTCGCAGGCACGATCGGGCTCGCTCCCGCTTTCAGCAGCTCCCACTCAATTCATCGAGCATGCGCCGGGGCCGCGCGGATCCCCGCAGCGCCCGCAGGGCGAGGGAGCAGCTTCGCTTACCGCCGCGCCCGCTGACTTTCCGACCGCGACGCGCGAAAAGAGCACACGCTCGGCGGCTGAAGACGCGCACTGGGGGCACGTCACCGGAGCGTCCGACGAGGAGAGCTCCTCGAAGGGATGGGAGCAATCCTTGCAAACGTATTCGTACAGGGGCACCGTCGGGGACCTCCCTTCGGACTATGCAGCGGCGCGGCCTCCGGCGCCAGCGATGCCTCGGGGGGGGACAGGCCCGATTGCGGCGCTTGACGGTGAGTCACGTCGGATCCAAGAACGCGGGCAGGTCGGCCGTGGCACCGATTTCGCGTTCCCGACGTTTCGCCGTGGGTCTCGGCGTCGGGAGCCTTGCGTTTGCGAGCCTCGCGCTCGGAAGCCTTGTGCTGGCAGGCATCGGGTGCACTTCGACGGCACCGGCAGCGCCGCTGGTCGATGCAGGGGCCGCGCCCCTCGTGAAGGTGCCGATCGGCAGCTCGCCCCTACGCGGGCCGATCGACGCTTGGGTGACGATGGTCGAATTCGCGGACTTCGAGTGCCCGTTCTGCGGCGAGGAGGAACCCGTCGTCGAAGCCCTCTTGCAGGCATATCCAGCCGACCTGCGCCTCGTCTTCAAGAATTTCCCGCTGACCACGATTCATCCGTATGCCGAGGGCGCGGCGATCGCCGCCGAGTGCGCCGGACAGCAGGGCGACTTCTGGCCGATGCACGACATTCTTTTCGCCAACCAGAATGCGCTGGAGAGCACGAACCTGCCGGGGTACGCCCAGGAGGCCGGTGTCGACGTCCCCACGTGGCAGGCGTGCCTCACGACCGAGCCTCCCATCGACGCCATCAACGCCGACGTCGCGCTCGGAACGAGCATCGGTGTCGACGGAACGCCGACGTTCGTCATCAACGGACAAATGATCGTGGGCGCGGTCCCACAGTCGGAGCTGCAAGGCGTGATCGAGACGAGCAGGGCCGCAGCCGAGGCCAGCGGGGTTCCGAGCTCGGAGTACTACGACGAGGTGATCCTCGGCGAAGACTGAAACCGGCCTCGCACCGACTCAGCCGGTGGTCGCAGCGGCCCGCATCGGTGCGACTGAGGGGGCATCTCGATTGGTGTAGCGTAGCGCGACGCGATGACCGTCCTGCGGCCCGTGAACCGGACGGCGGCGTGCGCGCTCGTTCTCGCCGTCCTGTCGACCGGTCTGCATTCGCGATCCCTTGCTGCAGCGCCGCCGTCGATCGTCCCACCTCGACGACTCGACACGTCCGAGGTCCCGTACCCGTCGCAGGGCCAGGGCGAAGCGTCCGTCGTTCTGGTGTTGACCGTGGACGCGACGGGACGGGTGAGCGACGTCGTCGTGCGGGATGGATCACCGCCCTTCACGGACGCCGCGGTCGCGGCGGTGCGCCGGTGGCGCTTTACACCTGCAACGAGAGACGACGAACCGATTGCTGCACGCATCACGGCAAATATCGGCTTTCACGTTCCGCCGCACCCGGAGGCATCCTCCCGGCCTCCTTCCCCACCCGTCGAGCGAAAGAGCGGGGCACCGCCGGTCGAAGTCTCCGTCAAGGGAGAACGCGAAGAGCCGAGCACGATTCACATCCCGCGCAGCGAGACGCAGCTCGTCCCCGGAGCGTTCGGCGATCCGTTCAAGATCGTCGAAGCCCTACCCGGGATGGCCCCGTGGCTCAGCGGCTTACCTTATTACTACGTGCGCGGTTCGCCGCCGGAAAACGTGGGGTACTTCGTCGACGGCATTCGCGTGCCACTTCTCTTCCACGTGGGACCCGGACCGTCGACGATTGCACCCGCGCTCGTCGACTCGGTGGACCTTTTTCCCGGGGCCTATCCCGCCCGCTACGGCCGTTATGCCGGAGCAGTCATCGCGGGTGAGACGACCCCGCCCCAGACGGATCGGCTGCGCGGCGAGTTCGGCGCGCGACTCTACGATGCCAACGCGTTCGTCGAGACGCCCTTCGACGACGGCAAGGGGACGCTACTCGCGGCAGCGCGGTATGCGTACACCGGGCCGCTGATTTCGATCATCGTTCCCAAGTACGCACTCGGATATTGCGACTACCAGCTTCGAGCGTCGCATCGCCTGGACGACCAGGATACGCTGACCTTGTTTGCGTTCGGCGCGCACGACGAGCTGCACTACCTCGGCCAGCCGACGTTCAGCATCGAGTACCACCGCGTCGATCTGCGGTACGACCACTCGATTCCAGGAGGAAATGTCCGAGTCGCGTGGACGTTCAACGACGACGACACGCTCACCGCCCTGCAGACGAACACGGGGGCCGGGACGAGCGCGACGCTCCGGGGGCCGGGGTGGCGACTGCGTACCGAGCTGGACGAGCGCGTCGGGAGCACCGCACGCCTGCGCGCCGGAGCGGACATCGGCGCGACGCGGTACACGGTCGACGACTATCCGCCGATCCAGGGCTTCCCGGGTGCGGCGGGCCCACACACCGACGTCGAGGGCGGTCTTTACGGGGACGTCGTCTGGCGTCCGACCCGCCAGGCCGAAATCGTCCCGGGGTTTCGTTTCGACGGGTATCGGAACCGGGGCGAAACGGTATGGGCTCCGCAGCCGCGCCTCGCGACCCGGATGCAGCTTCTACCGGCCGTGGCCTGGGTCTCGTCGTTCGGGACGGCTCACCAGGAACCCACCGAGGAGGTGTTCGTTCCGGCCAAGCTCCCCAACCCGATCGATCAGGCGTCCCAGACGACCTACCAGCTCTCGGAGGGGGCCGAGATCCGGCTGCCTTCCGGCATCCAGGCCCACGTCGCGGGTTTCTATTCGCGCGAGATCGCGACGCACATCCTCGGAACGGCCGCCAGTGAAATAGGAGACAGCGGCGGCCTCGAGGTGTTCGTACGCCGTGAGTTCACGCGACGTCTGGGCGGATTCATCTCCTATACTCTCTCGCGAACGGTGGCGACGGTGAACGGAGCCACGCAACGAGTCGACTGGGACCGGACCCACGTCGTTTCCGTCGTGCTCAGCTACGACCTCGGAGCCGGGTGGCGCATCGGCTCTCGCCTCTTCTTCGAGTCGGGTCGACCTTTCCAGCCGGTGTGCGTGAAGAACTGTTCGGGCACGGCCGGAGAGATCCCCGTCATGTCGACGCCCCCGGGGAATCTTCCCGTATTCTGGAGGCTCGACGGACGCCTGGAGAAGAGATGGACTTTCTCGGGCGGCCAGTGGCTCACCGCGAGCCTCGAATGCTTCAACATCTTCGATCGCGGCGAGCCCACGGGCGACCAGTACGTGCCGGGGCAGGGCCTCGAGATCGTCTACCAGAGCCCGATCATCCTTCCGAGCATCGGGCTGGAAGGAGGCCTTTGAGATCGTGTACGGCGGAGCGTTCTTCAGCCCCGGGGGTACCTACCGCTACCGGCTATGGCGCGAGTGGGGCGACCCTGAGCGCCGAGTGACGTTCGTCATGTTGAACCCGAGCACTGCAACCGCGGACCGCGACGACCCGACGATCCGCAAGTGCGTAACGCTCGCGACGCGGTGGGGTTTCGGAGCTCTCGACGTGGTCAACCTGTTCGCGTGGAGCGCCACCCGGCCGGCAGGGCTGGTGCACGCGGGCCTCCGTCGGGCCGTGGGCCCGCGAAACGACGACGAGCTACGCGCCGGTATCGAACGGGCTGCGCGCATCGTGCTCGCGTGGGGCAGCCATCGTGCGTTGCGGGACGCGATTGTCGCCCGCGCGGTCGCGGTTCGGGGCGTGGTCTTCGCGCACGGCGAAGCGAGGGACGTGGGACATCTCGGTTGCAACGAGGACGGCAGCCCGAAGCACCCGCTCTATTTGCCGTACGCGACGCGGTTCATTCGAATCCCGTGGCACGAGCTCGATGCCTGGCCGATCGGCGCCCGTAATTCGGCCCCATGGTCAGGTGCCGACCGCGGCCCGTGGACGATGGGCCCGGTCAACCCCCGTCCCCGCATCGGCCCGTGACAACGGAGTCGCATCCCTCGCCGCATACGGCCGACGTGGCACAGCCCAGAGACGGATCGTGGCAGGCAAGGCCTTCGCCTCCGTCGGCGAACGTGCAGGAGTGCATGTCCCAGGCAGTCGGGCAACATGTGCCGGCGTCCGACCCTCCGTCCTGCCCAGGTGAACCCAGGGTCCCGATGACAACGGCGTCGCCGCCGGCCGGAGGCCAGTCGAAATCGACGTCGACGCACGTGGCGGTGGTGGTCGCGCCCTCGCACGCGTTCGGGGCGGCATCCAGCGCCGTCGTGGCGTTGGCGCACATCCTCGCGACGTAGTGGCCGGAGGGCGCGCACGAGGGGGTGATGCAAGCGAGGTCCTGGCTGCCGCACGTTCCCGACGCGTAGAACGTGCCGTCCCAGCTCTGCGTCACACCGGCCGCCGTCATCGGCGTAGCGGCCACGCATGCGATGGCGGGGCAGGCGACTGGCTGGCAAACGCCGCATTGGGCCATGCACGGCATGTCGATCGTGAGGGCGCCGCCATCGCCCGCAGGAAGAATGCTGAGCCAGGTCCCGCAGCTCCCGGAACCCGCGCAGTAGACCGTGGAAACTCCGGGCGCGATGTCCATCTCGAATTCGATGGATCCGCTAGCGCACGTTCCCGCCGCATCGGAGGGCGAGCCGCCGTCCGCGTCGCGCGATCCGACGTCCGCCGCGTCGGAGGCATCCGCGGCGGAAGGCGGCTCGCCTCCGTCCCCATGGGGACCCCCTGATCCTCCGTCGGGCGGCGCAGCGGTGAATGCCATGCCGGTGCAGCCGATGAGACCCACCAGCCCGAGAAGCCCCAATCCCGCCGATCGTCGCACCCAGTGCTTTGTCGCGCCCATGATCTCGTCCTCGAGCATGGACCATACCAATGACACGACGCCAAGGCGCGCTGGGCGCCCGCCGGATCCTCCGCGTCGTCGTCCAGCACGGCGCGTGTGTCGTCGCCCGTGCAGACCTGTACGTCCAGGCGGACTCCCGGCACCTCTTCATGGGCCTTGCCCGCGAGCCGCCGCCCGGGCGAGACTCGACCCGCCGCCGGGCAGGCGGGAGGAACGTATGACCATCGATGTCCAGTTGGACGGCCTGACCCTGGCGGTTTCCAGCGTGAGACGCTCGATGAAATTTTACCGCGAGACGCTGGGGTTCACGGTCGTCGTCGATGCAGCACCGGATTTCGCGCTCATCCGGGTCGGAGGCAAGGGTGGCGGCACCATCGGCCTGCTTTCGCTCAGATACGCCGTCGGCGGCAAGGCGAAGCGCGTCACGCCGGCCATGCGCGCTGGCGCCCACGTCGAGCTCAGCACGAGCGACCTCGACGGTCTCTACGAGACCCTGAAGAACCGCGGGGTCGAGTTCGACGGGCCACCGCACGACGAGCCGTGGGAAAGAGTCGCATGCGCTCGGGACCCGGACGGATACGCCCTCGAATTCGCGCAAGACGAACGCGCTTCGCGCATCGGTCGCAAAGGCCGCAAGGACTAGGCAGCTTCGGCCGATTCCGGACACCGATCACGAATTTCGAGTGCGTGCGAATGTCAGACGCAACAAACTGCAACCAACACAACGGTCTTTTCGGAGGGTTTTCCCATGCTCCGTCGCCTCGCAACCCATGGCATTCCGTTCGCCATCCTGGCCGCCCTCGCATGCGGCAAGACCGCGAACCCGGAGACGGCGGACGGCGGACCGTCTGGAACGACCGGTTCGGGCGGTTCGAGCGGTTCGGGTGGTTCGTCCAGCGGGGGCGGGAGCGGCGCGTCGAGCGCCGGTTCGAGCAACGGGTCCAGCGCAACCAGCGGCGGGGACGCGGCGACCGCTTCGTCCGAGGCGGGCGCCACCGACACCGTGTCCGTGCTCCAGTATCACAAGCACATCAACCGCGATGGGTTCTACGTGGATAGCGCGTTCACGGAGTCGGCCCTCATGGGCACGACCCTTCACCTCGACTCTACCTTCGCGGGGACGGGAATGGTCACGGGCACCCAGGTGCGGGCTTCGCCGCTCTACGCCGAGAACGGCTACAAGGGCAACCCAACGTTTTTCGTCGCCGACGAGAACGACAACGTCTACGCGTTCGACGGAACGACGGGAGCGCTACAGGCGACCGTGAATCTGGGAACGAGCGTCACGGGCGAACCGTGTACCAACGGCTCGTTTCACATCGGCATCCGGGGGACTCCGGCCATCGACGAAGCCTCGGGGATGATGGTGCTCGATGCGCTCACGACCAACGGGAGTACCGTCACGCATACGATCTGGGGATTGCCCGTCGCGACGCTGAGCAAGACCACCGGAGCCTGGAGTCTGGACGTCTCGACCCTGACGGACCCCGTCGTGGGAGCGTTCGAGCCTACCTACGAGAACCAGCGAGGGGGCGTGCTCATCGTCGGCGGAATCGCGTACGTGGCATACGGGGGCTACATCGGAGATTGCGGCGATTATCACGGCTGGGTGGTCGGCGTACCCGTCACCGGGCCCACTGCGGCGAACCCCGCCAAGGAGTGGGCATCGCCCTCGGAGGACACGGGAATCTGGGCGCCCGGTGGACCGTCGAGCGACGGAACGTCCATCTACGTCGCGACCGGCAATCCGCCCCTCGAACGCAGCACGAGCAACGACGTCAACTTCGGCGTTTACAGCTTTTCACTCATTCGGTTCCAGGCGGGGCCGGTGTTCACCGGAGCGGGAGCCACGTTCTCGACGAGCACCCATGACTATTGGTGCGCCGTCAGATCCGGCTGCGCCGTCGGCCCGACCGGAACCCCCCCCAATATCGATGGCGGTCTCGAGTGCAACTTCGACACGGGCGACGAGGACCTTGGCGGCTCCGGACCTCTCATCGTGACCCCGCCATCGGGAGGGACGGACGTGGTCCAACTCGGCAAGGACGGGGACGAATGGGTCCTCGACGCGACCAAGGCGCTGGGAGGAGCCGTCTCCCCTTCGATTGGCATGTTGAACGTCATGACGAGCGACATCACCGGTGGGCCGGCTTCCGCGAACGTCGGCGGGACCCAGTACATCGTCATGGTCGGCAACGGATCGACCGGAACCGGATGCGCCAAGGGGGCCGGGGAGCTCGTCGTGACCTCACTCGATCCCACCAACACGTCGGCGCCCATCAGCTCGGTCTGGTGTGCCGACCCGATGGGCGGTGGATCACCGATCGTGACGACGAGCGATGGGACGCACGACGCGATGGTGTGGGTCGCCGGGACGACGACCACCAACGACGGGACGGGAGGCGACAACCAGCTTCACGCGTACGCTCTCAACGGCGCGGGAGCCGTGGCCGCGGGAACAGCGGTGATCGCCGGTTCGGATGCCTTCACCAACGTCCGTCACTTCACTTCGCCCATCGTGGTCAATCATCGCATCCTCGTCGCCGGCGACTCGCGACTCTACGCCTACACTCCCTGAGGCGTCTCGATCCACCGCGAGCGACGCACGCGCCGAGCGGCTTCGTGGTAAAGAAGGCGGCATGATCCACGCGACAATTCTCGAGATGAAGAAGCTCCTCCACAACCTCGACGGGTGGCTGGAAAAAGCCGCCTCCACCGCGGCTGCCAAGAAATTCGACGTCAACGTGCTGCTCCAATGCCGGCTTTCGCCGGACATGTTCCCCTTGCTTCGCCAGATCCAGGTGGCATGCGACCACGCGAAGTTCGCCGCCGCCCGCGCCGCGGGCAAGGAAGCCCCCAAGCACCCGGACAACGAACAGACGGTCGACGAAGCACGCAAACGGATCGCGACCGTCGTGTCCTATCTGGATTCGTTCACGAAATCGGATTTCGAGGCGGCCGCCACGCGCACGGTCACGCTGCCCTTGTGGGAAGGCAAGTCGATGCACGCGACCGACTATCTCGTCGAATATGCCCTTCCGAATTTCTTCTTTCACCTGACGACGGCCTACGCCCTGCTGCGGCACAACGGCGTCGACGTCGGCAAGCGCGACTACATCGGCTCGCTCAGCCTTCGCGGCTGAACAGACAAGGTTTCAGGCGCTCATCGCCTCAATCGTTGCGCTGCCCACCCTGCCCAGGCGATCGCCCCCACCGCGGTCGCGAAGATCAGCAGGCCGGGCCAGAGGGTCGGCGGGACGTAGCGAAAGACGACGGTCTCGCTCTCCCCCTTCAGGACCGCGGCGGGCAGATCCGCCCAGTTCAGACTCGGGCGGCCGTTGGCGGACCAGCCGGGATCCCAGTTCTGGTTGAGAATCAGGTGGTCGCCGGGGCGCGCCTGGAAGACCTTCACGGTGACCGCGTTGGGCGACCATCGCACGATCGTGGCCTGTCCACGCTTCTCGGCGACGTACGCCTCGCCCTGGTAGCCCGGCTGGCCGATCCCCTTGGCGCCGAGACCAGGGGTGTGATTGTTGTGATCGCGATACCAATTGTGGAACTGAAAAAAAGACCCACAATCGATGGTTCCGATATTGGCAATGACGTTGGGCAACGTGTTCGGCGCCCAGTCCCCCCCCGTCGGATAGCCAATCTCCGGCGGCGGGTGAAGCTCGGTTCGAAAAGGCCCCAGCGACTCCTGCGCGCGCGGCGGCTCCCTCTCGAAGGCATGCTCCAGAGACACGCGCGAGACACTCGCGACGTCGTACGCAACGGCGGCGGCGGCGACCATCGCCGCAAGCTCGAGCCATACACGAAAACGTCCCGATCGCGTCATCGCGTTCTCGATCATCCAGGCCGCGACGCCCCCGAGAAGGAGCATCGCCGGGTAGAGCCAGCGCGACGGCACGTGCTGCGACCGGAACAGCGACACGAGGTGAAGGAGCGACCACGGAGCTTTCGCATCGAAACTGCCGAAGGCGAGGACGGCTGCAACGAGGGCGGCCCACTTGAGCGCGCTCACCCGCTCGCCGCGTGCGAAAAACAAGGCCAGGGTAACCACCGCGAGCGGGTAGATGCCGATGTACATGCCCCATTCGTGCCACCCCCAGAACGGAGGGGCGACGGGGCGCGAGAAGTAATCCTGATCCCGGGAGGTCAGGATGGCTACCAGCAGCTTGAGATCCATCCACTCCGGGGAGTCGGTGCTCCGCGGAAAGCGTGCAAACACCTCGAGCGTCGGCAATAGCTTGGGCGCGGATAGCGCGAAGGCGACGATCCCGGACGCAACCGCGCAGACGACCGGACGCCAGTCGCGGATGAGAGTCGCGTACAGGCTGGAATAGATCGCGATGATGACGACGGTCTGAGGCAGGGGGTAGATCCCACCCATGTAGACCATCATGGCGAGGCATGCGCCCGCCAGTACGATGTCGCGTCCGGGCAGAGAGGTGAGCGACGCGGTCCTCACCGACGTGACGAACGCGCGGTCCAAGAAATACAGGGCCCAGGGCATCCACTCGTACGCGTAGTGCCACGTGTGACCCGAGCCGGCTTGAAGCGTCCAGCGACTGTTGATCGCGAAGATCGCCGACACGAAGGTGCGCACGGCAGGGCTCCTCGTGAATCGCCCCGCGAACATCCACGCTCCCGACAGCGCGAGAAGCGCATTGCCCACGAGCTCGATCCGCAGCGCCAGCGGCAGACGCACCAAGAAATACACGGGGAAGAACGGCGACACGATCGTGGTGTCGCTCTCGACTCCACCCCATACGGGATGACCGCCACAGGAGTATGGATTCCAGAATGGGAACTGATGGAATCGGCGGATCGTCTTCACGACGAGGTATCGATACGCCTCCATCGCGTCCCAGTCGTGGCCTGCGAGAAGCGTCACATCGCGAAAGGTCGGCTTTGCGACGTATGCGACCATCGCCACGAGGGTCAGGACCGACAGACCCGTCGTGAGCACGTGCACCCACGCCAGCGCGGTCTTGGGCCACCGGAAGAGCGGCATTCGGCTCAGTCCCATCACCGCCCGGTTTACCTCGCCCCGTACACGCGAATCTTGCTCAGCGCGAGCGCCATGTGCCCTACGCCCTGGGCGCGCACGAAGCGGGCCCGCCGACGATCGAGCCTGACGATCCAGGGCGGGCTGTGACCGAACGTGGTCGTGCGACGGGAAACTTCCGTCCAGTTGTTCCCGTCGACCGACGTCTGCACGGCGAGCGGCAAATTGTCGTCGAACCACCCATCGACCCGGTTGTATATCTCGATCTTCGTCAGCCTGTAGACGTGCGTCAGATCGACGGCGATCCACGGCGAGTCCTGGGTGTTCGTACCGAGGGCGTAGCTCGTGCCGATGTCCCCCTCGACAAGATCCTCCGGCATGCCCGCTTTCAGACTGCTCGCCGTGACGGGCTTGCCCGAGGCAAGGTCGGGCCAGAAAATCGCGGTCGTGCCGCGCCACCCGAGGAAAAACGCCAGCAGCAGGCACGCGCAAATCCGACCGGCGCGCGTTCCGAGAACATTGATCAGACTGCGGGCCTCGACGCGGCTCCGGAGTCGCGAGACGGCGCGACCGAGAGCCGACCGGGTGCGCTCGAGCTCCTGGCGGTCCAGAAGGTCAAAAAACACCGGTTCGGTCGAGCCAAGCGCAGCCCGGACTCGGACCACGTCGTCCGCGAGGGGCGGACCGAGTGGATCGGCCGAGAACTGTGCAGTCTCGAGCCGCGTGAGCTCGGGAGTCACGGCCTCGTCGTCTGACGGGCCCGATCGGGCCGCGCTCAATGCACGAAGGTACGCGAACGCGGCCTCTCGATAGAGCAGTGCGGCCGCAAGCGGGTCGGTGGCGCGTCGCGCCGCGCGGAATCGACGATCTCCGGCGGCGTGATGAAGCGCAATTCGCTCTCGCTGAGCCGCGGAATACGAGCGGATCGCGGCTTCGGCTCGCCGCAGCGAGACGAACTCACCGACCTGGGAGATCAGCGAACCTGCGGCGCCCATCGTTCATCCAGTTCCGGCCTGAGGCGCATCCTCTCTTACTCCGAATGGGGGCAGCCGACCAACATGGAACGACCCATGCTCGACGGCGGGCGAGGTGAATGATCCATGGCCGCTGCAAGCTCGACGAATCCCGCACCCAGCCAGCTCAGAGCCCAGCCCATCGTCCGACAACGGGGGCGAGAAATTCAGCCCTTCGGCGTGCTCGCCCGCTATCCGCTGGCGCTCACGGACGACGTGCGCGCATCGAGCGTCCAGGCGCTCAACCAGGTTCTCAGCGACACGATCACGCTCCGGGACATGTACAAGAAGCACCACTGGCAGGTCTCCGGGCCGACGTTTTATGCGCTCCACCTTCTCTTCGACAAGCACGCCGAAGAGCAGTCGAGGCTCGTCGACGTCGTGGCCGAGCGTATCCAGACGCTCGGCGGCGTGGCGATCGCGATGGCCCAAGACGTGGCCGAGACGACGCATATCGAACGCGTCCCACGAGGGCGCGAAGAGGTGCCCGTACAGCTCTCACGGTTGCTCGATGCGCACGAGATCGTGCTTGCGGAATCGCACACGCTCGCAAGACGAGCCACCGAAGAGGGTGACGACGGAACGAGCGACGTCATCATCGCCGACGTCATCCGTACGAACGAGCTTCAGGTATGGTTCGTCTCCGAGCACCTCGTCGACGCCCCGCTCGTCCGCTCGGAGGCACCGTAGCGCCGGCCCTAACGGCCCGTCCGAATCCTGCGCAAGAGCTCTTCGAGCGCACGGCGCGCTCCGGGCCTGGGAGCATGAAAGCGGCTGCCGTGGCCGGGAAGCACCCACTCGAAGTCGAAAGCGAGCAAGCGCTCGAGGGAGCGCACTTGTTCGCTCCACGAATACCAGCAGACGCTCCGGGAGGCATCGAGGCGATCGGAGTGCTCGACACCCCAGAGGTGATCGCCCGTGAAGAGGAACCTGTGGGCGTACAGCAGAGCGAGACTGCCCCGAGTGTGGCCCGGAACGGGAATGGCCAGCAGGTCCGGCGCGAGCGCGACCGGATCGTTGCCTTCGATGAGGCGCTCGACCTCGCGCGTCGACGAATCGACGTCGGCGGCGGCCAGCACTCGCTCACACCGGAACCGGCGCCTGAACTTGGCGTGATCGGCAACGTCGTCGCGGTGGGACAGAAACATCAGGTCGACCCCCCCGAGTTCCGCGAGCCGATCCATCAGCGGACGCGCCGCACGCGGAGAATCGACGAGCACATTTCCCCCGGGGCGGACGACGAGGTAGCTCGAGGCGCCGAAGGAGCGCGCCGAGGCGAAGCCGCAGTAGTGTACGCCCTCGGCGAGTGGCTCCGGAAAGGCTTCCACCGCTCCCCGGACGTCGACCTTGCTCTCCGTGCCGATGGCGCTCGTCGGACAGGCGACGAGCGCCATCTTGGCCCGCAGACTTTCGCCTTCCGATCCGGGCTGGCGCGCGACGATCGACATGCCGACTCGGTCCGAGCGGACGAACACATCCGGCGCGATGCCCCGGCAGGTTTCGCAGTCGATGCACGCATCGTCGACGAAGAACTCGCCGGGAGCGTTCTCGGTCAGCCGGGCGAGGACGCGGGCCATCGTCCACTTGACCTTAGCGGTTCGACCAGCGCCCCGCCCGCTCGACCTCGCGGTGGCACGCGCTCAGCGCTCACGTCAACGGCTGGGTCGAGCCGCCTGGCACGAGAAGCGCTCCCACGCCTCGGTGCGCCATGCCGTCGATCCTGTTCGAGCCCGAACGGAGTGCCGTCGAGTCTTCCCAGCTGACTGCATTCCAGCACTTCTGCAGCAGCGCGGTCGGGACGCCGCTCGATGACTGGGCAGAGTTTCACGCCTTTTCCGTTCGACGATTCCGCGACTTCTGGAAGCTTTTCACGCGCTGGGCTCCGATCGAGCTCGACGGGGACGCCGAGACCGTTTGTGACGGCGACACCGTGGAGGCTGCCAGGTTCTTTCCTCGCGCCCGACTGAGCTTCGCCGCCCACCTGCTTCGATGCGACTCGTCCGCGGACGACGCGCGCACCGCGCTGCTCGCGCTCGACGAGGCCGGCAATCGAACCGAAGTGACTCGAGCCGAGCTCCGGGAGCGCGCCCTCGCCGTCGCGCGCGCGCTCCTCGACGCAGGAATCGTTCCTGGCGATCGAGTCTGCGCCGTCGCGTCGAACACAGCGGCGGCGGTGATTGCCTGCCTCGGCGCACTAGCAATCGGGGCAACGTGGTCGTCGACGTCGCCTGACGTCGGCTTCGAAGGCATCCTCGATCGCTTCGATCAGGTGCGGCCTCGCGTCCTCTTCTACGACGCCGGCTACCGTTACCAGGGGGCGGTTCACGACGCGTCGCCGAAGATTGCCCGGCTGGCGCAGGCCCTGGGTCGGATGCGGCTTTCGGTCGCGCTTCGAGGCGCGGCGCACGAGCGCCTGCGTGGGGTTCGCTCGCACGAGGCGACGTCGCTGGACGAGCTCGAACGGCGCGGGGCCGCGGCGCCCGGGCCACGCGCGCTGCGCGACCTGACGCGCTTCGCCTTCAATCATCCCGCGTACATTCTCTTCTCGTCGGGAACGACCGGGCGGCCCAAGTGCATCGTCCACGGGGCCGGAGGCACGCTGGTCGAGCACCACAAGGAGCACCGACTCCATTGCGACCTGCGTCCCGACGACCGCCTCTACTTCCATTCGACGACCGCGTGGATGATGTGGAACTGGCTCGTCTCCGCGCTCGCCTGCAAGTCGACCATCGTCCTCTACGAGGGCGCGGCCACCTATCCCGCCGTCGACTCGCTCTGGAAGCTCGCGGCTCGCGAGAGAATCACTGTGTTCGGTACGAGCCCGAGCTTTTTGCAGGCGTGCAAGGATCACGGCGTCGCCGGTGAGCTGGACTTCTCGGCGCTCCGAGCCGTCCAATCCACCGGCTCGGTCCTGCCGGAAAGCCTCTTTCGTTGGGTGCACGCGTCGATCTCCCACGTGCCCGTCCAGTCGATCTCGGGGGGCACTGACATCCTCGGCTGCTTTCTGCTGGGCAATCCGAATCTGCCCGTGCACACGGGCGAGCTGCAGTGCAAGAGCCTGGGGCTCGACGTCGACGTCGCTCCGGTGGAGCCCCCGGCAGAGGCGCGGGCGCGCTGCGCTCTGGGCTACGGAGAGCTCGTGTGCAGAACACCCTTTCCCTCGCGGCCGCTCGGGCTGCTGGGCGACGACGGCCGCCGCTTCCACGAAGCGTACTTCGGGCGCAACGGCGGGGCCTGGTCCCACGGAGACTGGCTCGAGCTGTCGCCCACCGGAGGCGGGCGCATTCACGGACGCTGCGACGGGGTTCTGAACATCCGTGGAGTGCGCATCGGTCCGGCGGAGATTTACCGGGCCCTGGAGCACGTGAGCGAAGTGACCGCGTCGATGGCCATCGAGCTGCGGGAAGAGACCGGGCACGGCAGCCTGGTCCTGCTCGTCGTGCTGCGTGAGGGCCACGCGCTCGACGCGGCCCTGCGCAGGCGCCTCGTCGGCGAGATCGCGGCCCGCACGTCGAGCGCCCACGTCCCCTCGCTGATCGTCTCGGTACCGGAGCTGCCCGTTACATACAGCGGCAAGGCATCCGAGCGAGCCGCGACGGACGCGGCCAACGGACGACCCATCGAGAACGGCGCGGCGTTGCGCAACCCGGCCTCGCTCGAGGATATCCGCCGCGCTGTCGCTCATGCCCGCACGGCGAGCATCGACGCTCGCATCCCCGCAAACGGATCCACCCTCGAGAAGGTCCGCGCGATCTGGCAAGAGGTGCTGCGCGTCGGCGTCGGAAACGACGACACGTTCTTCGAGCTAGGGGGCCAATCACTCACGGCGGTGACGCTGCTCGGAGGCGTCCAGCGCGTGTTCGGGGTCGTTTTGCCGATGTCCGCGCTCGTGCACGAGACTCCCACGGTGAGAAAGATGGCGGAAGCGATCGAGCAGCGGCGCATCGAGCGCACCTCGAGCATCGTCCCGCTCGGCGGCCTGAGGGGAGATCGCCCGGCCTACTTCGTGCCGGGCGGCGGCGGGCTGAGCTTGCTGATGTTCCGGGACATCTCCCTCATTCTGGCGCGCGACCGCCCGATCTTCGGTTTCGAGTACGCGATCGACTCGGGTCGCCAAGCCGAATCGCTCTCCGACATCGCGCGACGCTACGTCGACGATCTGTCCGCGCACGATCCGGTCGGGCCGTACACACTGCTAGGGTTCTCGAACGGAGCCTGGACCGCATTCGAGATGACCCACGAGATCGAGCGACGGGGCCGCCGCGTCGCCCTGCTCGTCGTCATGGACACGCCGGTGCCGATCCGACTGGGACCGATCGCGCGAAGTCGCGTGGCCGCCCACCGGGCGCGGTACCACCTGGAGCGCATGCGAGGGCTCGGGGCGCGGCCCATGCTCGACTACGCGGTCGGCCTGGGTGGCATCGCGTCCACGTGGCTGCGCCGAAGGCTGGGCCGCCCGCCGCTCACCGCGGGCATTCTCGCGGCGCACGGAGCTCCTGCGGAGCTTGCGGCGCTGGACCGGCAAAATCGACGAAAGACCATCGAATACAGCGGGCGCCACCACCTTCCCGTCGCCGCGCCCATCGCGCTCTTGCTCGCGTCCATGGGCTCTCGATCAGCCCTTCCCCCGGAGCTCGACGGCCGCTACGAGTGGAAAAAGCTCACGCGCGGCCGATTCGAGGTGCTGCGGGTCAACGCCAGTCACCTCTCGATGTTGCGGGCACCGCACATGATCGACGTCGCCGACGCGCTGCGGGACCTGTTGCGGCAGAGCACGCCAGCGCAAGACGGGCGGCAACGGCAACCTCGGCGCCCGCAGCCCCCGCGAAGTATGGAATAGTGGCCCGACCGAAACCCGCGGAGGCGCGACCCCATGGCGAGCAAGACCATTCCCGACAAGTTTCTGCCGGTCCTCACCCAGAAAAAGGCGCTGGCCCACCTGGCCACGGTGATGCCCGACGGATCGCCCCAGGTGACGCCCGTATGGTTTTTTTACCAGAACGGGAAATTCGTCGTGAACACCGCACGCGGTCGGGTGAAGGACCGCAACATGAGCCGAAACGCTCGGGTGGCCCTTTCCATCGTCGACCCCGACAACCCGTACGCCCACCTTGCCGTTCGGGGCACGATCGTCCGCGCCACCGAAGAGGGCGCCGACGCAAACATCGACGCGCTCGCCAAGAAGTACCTCGGCCAGGACAAGTATCCGTTCCGGCAGCCCGGGGAAGTGCGCGTGCTCTACGAGATCGAGCCCAGCTCGGTTTCGGTGATGGGCTGAAGCGCGGTCGGCGACCGTGGCCCCTCGATCCCTCGCGGCGGGACACCTCCGGTGAGCGCCGCGCGCTTCACACCCCTCGCCGCCCCGCTGACGGACCACGACGCGCTGGCAATCGCCGAAGCGACGGGCGAGCTCGCGAGCGCCATTCGCACCGCGGCGGCCGCGGTTCGCGACGAAGTCTTCGGGCGAGTGGTGACGTACTCGCCGAAAGTCTTCCTGCCGGTCACCAACCTCTGCAGAAACCACTGCGACTACTGTTCGTTCCGACGGTCGCCCGGTGATCCCGGCGAGTGGACGATGACCCCGCTCGAGATCGAGCAGCAGCTCGCAGCCGCGCGGAGACTCGGGTGCGGTGAGGCGCTGTTCTGCCTGGGCGACCGGCCAGAGAAAGCCTTCTCCGCTTACCGGCGCACCCTCGCCTCGTTCGGCCGGACGAGCACCGTCGACTACCTGCACTGGGCCGGCTCGATCGCGCTATCGCACGGGCTCTTGCCCCACACCAACGCGGGAATCCTGACCGAGGCGGAGATGGCGCGGCTCAAGGAAGTCAACGCCAGTCTGGGGCTGATGCTCGAGTGCGTCAGCCCCCGGCTGTGCGAGCCGGGAATGCCCCACCACCGAGCGCCGGACAAGCGGCCCGAGAAGCGGATCGCGATGCTCGAGGCCGCCGGGCGGCTGAAGATTCCGTTCACCACCGGCATCCTCGTGGGCATCGGCGAGACCCGACGCGAACGGGTCGAGAGCCTGCTCGCAATCCGAAAAGCGCACAGGGCGCATGGCCACGTGCAGGAGGTGATCGTGCAAAACTTCCGCGCCGTGCCCGGAGTCCCGATGAGCCATGCCCCGGAGCCCGACGACGACGAGGTGACGCTCGCCGTCGCCATGGCCCGACTCGTCCTCGATGCCGACGTCTCCGTCCAGGCACCACCGAATCTCAATCCGGCGTCCGCCGAGGCTCTCCTGGCGTCCGGGCTCAACGACTTCGGCGGAATCTCGCCGGTGACGCCGGACTACATCAACCCGCGCCATCCGTGGCCCCACGTCGATGCGCTGCAGCAAGTCTGCGAGCGCGCGGGATTCGTGCTGCGCCCTCGCGCGTGCATCTACGAACGCTACGTCGAGATGCCGGGCTTCGTCGATCCGCGCGTCCTTGCGCCGACGCGCGGCGTCCAGACACGTCTTCTCGCGCAGCGCCCCTCATGAGCCCCGCCTCCGGATCCTCAGCGTCCCCGCCGCCCTCCAGCGCCGTGAGCCTCGACTCGCTGTTCGACCCGGTCCCACCCGAGGTCCGCCGGGTGCTCGAGCGCGCCCTCGACGGATGCGAGCTCGACGTCGACGAGGCGCTGGTTCTCTGCGCTGCACGAGGCGCCTCCCTTCATGCGCTGGTCGCCGTCGCCGACCGCCTGCGGTGCACGCAGGTCGGCGACAGGGTCGGCTACGTGGTCAACCGCAACGTCAATTTCACCAACGTCTGCGCGAAGGCGTGCCGCTTCTGCGCGTTCTCTCGAACCCGCCGGAGCGAAGAGGGTTACTTCCTGCCCATCGAGGAGATCGTTCGTCGAGCGCTCGAGGCGCAGGCGTTCGGAGCGACCGAGATCTGCATCCAGGCCGGTCTCGCGCCTGGGATCGACATTCGTTTCTACGTGGAAATGGTGCGCGCGCTGAAGGCGGCCGCCCCCGCATTGCACGTGCATGCTCTGTCGCCCGAGGAGGTGAAGTTCGCCGCGACCGGAAGCGGCTGGTCCTTTCGCGAGGCGCTCGAGGAGCTGAAGGCGGCCGGCCTCGGCTCGCTACCGGGAACCTCGGCGGAGGTGCTGGATGACCGCGTGCGTGCGCGGATCGCGCCAGGGCGGATCAGCACCGCCGAATGGATCGAGGTCGTGACCACGGCCCACGCCATCGGGCTGCGCACGACGTCGACCGTCATGTACGGCCACGTGGAGACCGACTTGGAACGGATGCGCCACATCGCCCTCTTGCGCTCGATCCAGAAGGACACCGGCGGCTTCACCGAGTTCGTGCCTCTTTCGTTCGTGCACGAGGAGGCGCCGATGACTCTCCGCCAGCAGGTCCCCGAGCTGCGTCCCGGCCCCACCGGAGACGACGTCGTCCGGCTGTACGCTATCTCCCGCCTGATGCTCGGCCGGTCGATCGGCAACCTCCAGGTTTCGTGGGTGAAGGATGGCATGCGCCAGGCGCAGTGGCTGCTTTCGTGCGGGGCGAACGACTTCGGCGGAACGCTCATGAACGAGAGCATCTCGACGTCCGCGGGCGCCACGCACGGCCAGATGCAGCCGCCCTCGGCGCTGAGGCGTTCGATTCGGGATGCCGGCCGCGTTCCTGTCGAGCGAAGCACGCTCTACCGCGTACTGCGAACGTTCCCGAGCGCTCCTGGTCCCGACGAATCCGACCCGCTCGATGCCGTCTCCGACCCGGACGCGACCTTCGGGAGCTACGAGCGCCTCGTCCGGGACGAGCGCTTCAGGTATCGACTTCCTGTCGCGGCCTCGTGAGGAGGCGGTCTCAGGTCTCGACGGCGGGCCGAGACGCCTCGAGGCACCGGTGATCGGCGGGAACGTCGACGTCGAATGCGATGCGGTCGCTGGCGACCGGAACGACCCGGAGCCCGCGGGCCCGCGCGGCAGCGCAGTGGGCCGTGAAGCTGTCCTCGCGGCCGAAATGCGTCGGCATCGCCGTCGGGGGCGCGAGGGCGAGCGCATTGGTATGCCGGCCGAGGTGGTCGCAGACGATGGCCACGCCGTCACCCTCGAGAGCCTCGAGCAGCGCGCGCACGTCGGCGGGCTGGATGCGGGGCAGATCGGCCATGAGGACCACCGCCGCTTGCGCACCCCGCGACGCGACCTCGGCGAGCGCGCGGTCGACGACGTCCGCCAGCGATGTCGCCGGTCGATCCGCCGACAAGTCGCCCGGGCACACGGTCGAGAGAGACCCGCCGAGGGAAGCGCGATCGCGCAGCACCTGGGCGCCGCGCGCCTCGGCGATGGAGGCCACGTCGTCGCCGTCCGTTGCGACGAGTCGTCCATCGAGGTCACATTCGCCCAGGACATCGAGGACGTGCTCGAGCAGCGCCTGCGCGAACCGCGCGCGATCTCCGTCGGTGAGCACCGGACGAAGCCGCGATTTGCCGCGCAGCAGCGACTTGGCGGGGACGATCGCCCAGACCGGTCGCTTCGTCATCGGGCCGCCTCGGCGCAAAATGCCAGGACTTCACGCGCCAGACGCAGACGATCCCCCCGCGAGCGCATCACCGTCGAGGTTCCCAGCACGGGGATCGATTCGACCGTGCCCTCGTCGCCGTGCTCGACGATCATGGCGCGCAGCAGGCCGCGATAGTGCCGGGCGACGGCCCCGGCGGAGGCCGTCTCGCCCGTGAGGTCGGTGATCATCGTCGCAAGTGGACCCTTGATCGCCGTACCCCCCACAATCGGGCTGACCGCAAAGACGGGCTTTCGCGCCATTGCGTCGCGCACGTGGTCGAGAGACAAGATCGGATCGATCGAGACGTACGGGTTGGACGGGCCGATCACGACGAAGGCGGACCTGTCGATGGCATCGACCACCCCGGGAGCGGCCGTCCGCTCGCCGTCGAACCGGACCGCGCGCACGCGAGGCTCGGCACGCCGCCGGACGAACCACTGCTGGAAGGGCAGCGTTCCTTCCTCGACGGTGTCGATCATCGTCCTCACCGGGGTGTCGCTCATCGGTACGACGATCTGCTCGATGCCAAGCGACTTGCACATGCGGGTCGTGACCGTCGAGAGTGAATCGCCGGCCCTCAGCGCTTCGCTCCGGAGCAGATGCGTGGCGAGGTCACGATCGCCGAGAGCGAACCAGTCGGGCCCTGCGTACCGCTTGACCATGCCCATTGCGGCGAACGTCTCCTCTGCGAGACCCCAGCCGCGCTCCTCGTGGGCGAGTCCCGCGAGCGTGTACATCACGGTGTCGAGATCCGGCGAGACATGCAGGCCCAGATGGACGAAGTCGTCGCCGGTGTTGACGATCACCACGAGCGCGCCGGGAGGCAGCGCGCGCGCCAGGCCGTCGACGAGCCGCGCGCCGCCGACGCCGCCGGAGAGGACGACCACGTTCATGCGTAAAGGTCCATGTGCGGCGAGCGCAGAAGAGCGGACGCCCCGAGCTCGGAGCGGCTGAAGCGAAGCCCCCGGACGAGGACGAGGGGGCGGCGTTCGGCGGCCTGTCCGGCCACGAGGTCGGCCACGGCTGCGACCTGGTCGGCCAGCGCGGTGATCGTATGTTCGAGCTCGCGTCCGAAGAGGTCGCGCTCGCCACGCCGGTCCCAGAGAGGAGGCAGCCCCGAAACCCCGATGGCGACCCCCACGGTCCCGACGCGAAATGGCCGACCGAATGAGTCGGTCACGACGACCCCCACCGCGGCCCCTGACGCGGACTCGATCCGGGCGCGGATGGCCCGCGCCGAGGCGTCCGGGTCCTGCGGAAGAAGCAATACCCATGGACCGCTGCCGGGCCGGGCATCGGACGGCGCTGCGTTGCTCGCGTCGATCCCCGCGTTGGCGACCACGAACCCCAGGCGGTGCCGCACAACCAGCACTCCCGGAGCCTCGCGCGAGATCGCAGTCGACTCGCGCAGGATCAACTCCACGGCGCGCGGGTCCTTGCTCACGCGGCGCGCGACGTCGATCGCGCGAGCCGACGGCTCCAGTTGTGGAAGCTCGATGAAGCGACCTTCCGCCCGCGATAGGAGCTTGGAGGTCACGACGATCACGTCTCCGTCGGCCACGGCAAGCCCCGCCGCCGCCAGGGCACGCGCAACCAGCTCGGCGACGTCGTCGCCGCGCTCTACCAGCGGCACGTCAGGAACGGCGAGGGCTTCGAGGCGAGAGCTGCACGTGATCATGCTACGGGTTTCCACGGAGGCGGCGGATGCGGCTCGCGATTGTAGGCGGAACAGGCAAGCTGGGAAGTGGGCTGGCCCTGCGATGGGCAAGCGCCGGGCACACGATCTCGCTCGGCTCGCGCGCCCCGGCCCGGGCGCGAGCCCACGCGGCGGAGCTACAGGGAAAACTGAGCGCGTACGAGGCGCGTGATTTGGCGGCGCCTCGCGGGAGCGAGGGCGCGATCCAGGGGGGCGAGAATGCATGGGCCGCTGGCGAAGGCGAGGTCGTGGTGCTCACGGTTCCCTATGAGGCGCACGCCGAGACGCTTCGCACCATCGTGAGCGCCATCGGCGGCAAGGTGCTCCTCGATACCACCGTCCCGCTGAAGCCGCCCGGGGTGAGCCGGGTCCACGTGCCACCGGGCCAGGCTGCGGCGCTCGAGGCGCAGGCGCTGGTGGGCGCCTCGATCCCCGTCGTCGCGGCGCTCCATCACGTGAGCGCGACGCACGTCGCCAACCTCACCCAGCCCATCGCATCGGACGTGCTCGTCGCGAGCGACGACGCGCGCGCGAAGTCGGTCGCCATGGGTCTCGTGCGCGACCTCGGTCTACGCGGCCTCGACGCGGGCCCACTCGTCAACGCGATCGCTCTGGAGTCGTTGACGCCCGTGCTGATTCATCTGAACCGAACGTACAAGAGCCGCGGGACGGGGATCGTCTTCACGGACCTGCCGGGGAGCGACCCTCGTTAGCTTGCGCCGTCGCCCCCGGACGAGCCGCGACCCACAGCGCAGCCCGTCGCGCGATGCGAACGTCGAGCCGAGTCGGTCGGCGCCCCAATCGCATTACCAGGCGGCCCTCAATCGAATCATGCGAGGCGCGATCTCGATCTGGGCGCTCGGCCCTCCGGAGCGCTCCAGGCCCGGCGCCGTAAGCCAGAGAGCGAGACCGCCGCCGACGCCGACGGCGCCGACGATGAAGGCCACCGTCGAGGTGTTCCCCGCGGTCGTTGCGTCGTGCCACAGGCCAACTCCCTGGCTCGTGTCGCACAGCGTCGTCGCGCACACCCGGGTGGCATCGTTGTGCTTCGCCAGCGAGTAGAGCCCGAAGTAAGTGCCCACGCCGACGCCTGCCAGACCGACCACGCCACTGGCGATCCCGAGGATCCGCTGAATGCCGAGCCGGCTTCGTTCGTGCGGCGGTCGGGAGCTCGGCGGCGGCGAGCTCGCGAAAGCCCGGGTCGGTGGGCTCGGTTGCCACGGCGTTGGACCCGCCACGGGTTCTGAAGGCAATGCGGCCAGCGCGGGCACCTCCACGTGCGTGGTAGCGGCTTCGCGCGGCACGTTGACCGTGGTCGACCAGTTTTTTTTCCCGGGGGCGCTCGCCGAGATCACATGCGTCCCGGGATCCTGCGGAATCGCCGTTCCCCATTCGGCGGGCAGCGTGGCCGTCCCGTCGCGCGCAACGACCAGGCCCTCGACACGAGCGGCCGCGGGGACGTCGATGACCAGGTTGGAGAGCTTCGACGCCAGCGCCGCGGCCCGCTGGCGCCCGATGCGCGCCCGATCCGCCTGGCCCGCGGCGCGAGCCTTCGCCGCGACCTCGAGAAATTTCGTCCACGCGCTCGCCGTCTTTCCCTGGGCCTCGTAGCAGTCCGCCAGGTTGAGCAGCGTGCCGAGGCCGTACTCGAGGCGAAGGCTGTCCTCGAACTTGGCACATGCCTCGGCGTAGTTGTGCGCCGCCATCGCGCTCTTGCCTTGGTCGAAGAGCGCCTGAGCCGCAGCGCTGTCGTCGCCGCGGGCGACCGACGCACGCGTGACCAGCAGTGCGACCGTCGCCGCGACATGCAGCCCTGCCGTTCGATGCAATCCGCACCAGCTCCCCATGGACCCCGACCGATCCCTTCCGCTTTAGACGCTCGGTCGAGCGGGGCGTCCCAAGAATCGCAAGAAAAAGTCGGCCCGAGTCCTGACGGCGTCCGTCGGGGGAGCTAGAGCCTCTCGTCGTAGGCCGCCGAGCCCTTGGCCGGATCCGTCGCGGGGGCCGGGGGGACCTGCGGAGCCTCCGGCGTCGCATGGGGCTTGCCGTTGGGGGCCGGGGGGACGGCGACGAGCGACGCGGGCCGGGGCCGGCGTCCGGCCGCGACGGCGGGAGCGCCATGGGACGACGAGCCGGCTTCGAAGTTGGCCTCGCCCGGGGAGCCCTCGCGACCGTGGCCCGCCGACACCGGATTGACCGCTTCCGCGGCCGCGGCGCCGAGGGCGTCGTCCGCCGGCCGGAGCACCGCCTCCCTGAGGCCGCCGCCTGGACCTCCCTGCAAGGGCTCGGTTGCTCGGCCAGCCGCAGGCTGCGCGGCCGACCCTGGGGGAGCCACTGCGGCCGAGGTGGACGCCGACGCAGCCGAGGGGGGCGCGCGACCCGGCGAGCGTACCAGCCACGAGACGAGAGCAAAGGTGGCGACCGCCAGCCCGAGAATCGCTCCGGCCGCTCCGATCGCGAAGCGTCGCCCGCGCCGCGCCAAGCCCGAAGCCGTATGCCCGACGCCCCCGATCGTTCCGAACGAAGGCATTCGCGACCCCGGGCGAGAATCGAGGCGCGATTCGGAAGCTGCAACGGTCGCAGAACGCATCGAAGCGCTCATCGTCTGCCAGCGTCGCTGCGCAGACGAAAACCCGGAGCCGAAAGGCGCGATGGCGGCGCACATGTCGCCGACGCTCGGCCAGCGCTTGTCGCGATCCTTCTCGAGGCACCTGAAGATTGCCGCTTCGATTTGCGCCGGTACGAGCGGGCGCAGGCTTCGCACGGCGGGCGGCGGCCGAGTCGTGACCTTCAAACAAATCTCGGGGAGAGTTTCCCCGGAAAATGGCAGCTCCCCGGTCAGGAGCTGAAAGAGCACCACGCCCAGTGCCCAGATGTCCGCGCGCGCGTCGACGCTTCGCGCAGATTCCATCTGCTCGGGCGACATGTAGAGCGGCGTACCCATCATGATCGACGACCGCGTCATTCCCGAAGCGCCGATCGTGTTCATCTTCGAGATGCCGAAGTCCAGGACCTTGATGGAGAGCGTGCCGTTGGAGCGACGGACGCAGAACATGTTCGAAGGCTTCAGGTCGCGATGGACGATGCCGAGCGCGTGCGCCTCGGCGACGGCTTCGCCCGCCTGAAGCACGAAATCCACGGCCTGATCCACGGGCAGCGGCCCGCCCTCCTTCAGCAACGACTGAAGATCGGAGCCCTCGAGCAGCTCCATCACGATGTAGGGCGCCCCGTTCTCCAACGTGCCGACGTCGAGCACGCGGGTCACGTGCTCGTTGTTGATCTTCGCGGCCGCCCTCGCCTCACGCGCAAAGCGGTCGACGGCTTCGGCGTTCTCCAGCATCCCGGGCATCAAGAACTTGATGGCCACCGGGGTGTCGAGGCCCTGATGGTGAGCCGCCACGACCACGCCCATCGCCCCGGCGCCGAGCACGCGATCCACGCGGTACTTGCCCGCAAGGATCTGCCCCTCGTACACGCCGCTGGCGACTTCACCCACTGAAGCTCTCCGGCGAAGCCCTGCGGCCCCACCCTTCCAAACCCGCTATGATTCGAAATACCTCGGGAGTCAAGCTCTGGTACCTCGCCGACACGCGCGACTGGAACGATTCGCCCCCGCAAGCCCGCGATCGCCGCGGGACGAGCGACCGGTTCGTGCTCAAGTTCGTGAAGCCCTGACGGCGGTGAAGACCGACGGGATCGAGCGGCCATGAGCGCGAGCTACGTCATCGACGCGGTTCGCACCCCTCGGGGGCGCGGAAAGCCTGGCAAGGGAGCGCTGTCGTCCGTTCATCCCCAGGAGCTGTTCGCACAGGTCCTGTCCGCCCTGGGGCGTCGCGGGCAGACGGACCCGCTACGGGTGGACGACGTGATTGTCGGCTGCGTCTCGCAGGTGGGCGAGCAGGGGGCGAACCTCGCCCGCAACGCCGTGCTAGCCGCGGGCTGGCCCATCGAGGTGACCGGAACGACCCTCAATCGCTTCTGCGGCTCGGGCCTGCAGGCGGTGCACTTCGGGGCAATGGGGGTCGCGTCCGGCGCCATGGATCTCGTGGTGACCGGCGGCGTGGAAAGCATGTCGCGAGTGCCGATGGGCTCCGATGGGGGCGGCCAGGACGGGGGCAACGATCGCCTCCGCGAACGCCTTCATCAGGTGCCGCAAGGCATCTGCGCCGACCTCATCGCGACCCTGGAAGGCTTTTCGCGGGAGGATGTGGACGAGGTCGCCCTCCTCTCGCAAACGCGCGCTGCTCGCGCGATGGAACAAGGACACTTTTCCAGGTCACTGGTCGCGGTCAAGGACCCCGCCACGGGCGGGGTCCTCCTCGAGCACGAGGAGCTCGTGCGGCCCGAGACGACGCGCGAAGGTCTCGCCGCGCTCTCCCCTTCGTTCGCCGGGCTCGGCGAGAGCTTCGACCCGATCGCCCAGGCGGCCTACCCGCTCGCGAAGCCGATCCGTCATGTCCACACCGCGGGCAATTCGAGCGGTATCGCGGACGGCGCAGCGGTCGTCGTCCTTGCATCGGAGCGCCACGTTCGAGAGACCGGCATCCGGCCGCGCGCCCGCCTGCGCGCAATGGCCACGGTGGGCAGCGAACCGGTCATCATGCTGACGGGGCCTGCACCGGCGGCCGAGAAGGCGCTTCGGGCGGCCCGCATGGCCAAGAGCGACATCGACCTGTGGGAGATCAACGAGGCATTCGCCGCGGTGGTGCTCCAGACGATTCGAAAGCTCGACGTCGATCCGGAGCGCGTCAACGTCAATGGGGGGGCGATCGCGCTCGGACATCCTCTCGGCGCCACCGGAGCGATGCTCCTCGGCACCGCCCTCGACGAGCTCGAGCGACGCGACGCGACCACCGCGCTCGTCACGATGTGCATCGGCGGTGGCCAGGGCATCGCCACCATCCTCGAGAGGGCGTGAGCCCGGCCTCGCAGCCGTGCACGGATGCGCGCTCCTGGAGCAGCTTTAGAGCCAATGCCGCTCGGCTTTAGAGCGGCGAGGCCCCCAACTCACGCAGGACCCGATCGTGGATGAGCGCCAGCGGCGGCGAGCCGTGAGACAGAAGGGCGTCGTGGAACTTCTCCAGAGAAAAGCGGTCACCGAGCGCCGCTTTGGCCTCGGCGCGAAGCTTGAGGATCTGCAATTTGCCCAGGGTATACGCGAAATACCCGGGGTCGAACGTCGCACGAACGGCCTGCTCGTGAGCCGTCGATCGCCTCTGGTGGCAATCGTCCACGAAGCGCTTTTCCGCCTGGTCGACCGTCTCGCCCCGGACGTGGATGGCGATCGACGCAGCGAACCGGCAATTGCGCAGAAGCGCCCCGTGCAGCATCGCGAGGCGGTTTGCCGGATCCGTCTGGCCGAAGCCCTCGTCGATCATCATCTGCTCGGAATAGTGAGCCCATCCTTCGATGAACGCGTAGTTGCCAAATGCCTTCTCTACGCGCGTCGGGGCGCGCTCGGCCCATCGCAGCTGGACGAAGTGTCCGGGAAAGACCTCGTGGATCGTCGTCCCAAGGAGGTCCCCGACCGAGCCGAGGTAGGCGGCTCGCTCGGCGGCGGGCCACGACCTGTCCGGTATGGTCAACTGATAGTAGGCGCTGCGCGCGGTCTCGAAGGGGCCGCTCATCTCGATCGAGGCCGAGTTCCACCGCTCGTACGGAGGCGTCTCGCGCACCGTCACCGGGTCGGCCGAGGGGATCGTCACGATCGCGTGGTCCACGAGGAATTGCCTGGCGTCGTCGAGCATCCGCCGGGCCGTGGTGAAAAGGTCGGCTTCTCTGACCGGCGTCGCGGTCACAGTCGCAGCCAGCGCCTCGTAGGCTCGTCGGTTCTGAGCCAGATCTTCTTCGTTCATGCGCTCGAATGCATCGAGCGGCATCGTCAGTGCCTCCTGAACCTCGAGAAGCCTCGCGAACCGATCGCGACCGAGCACGTGACTCTGGTCTCCGCGCACGGCCTCGCGCTTGAGCCATTCGCTCAGGGCCTGAGCCTCGCGAGCGAGCGACGCGTTCACCTTCTCGAAGCGATCGCGATTTGCGCCGCCGAGCGCGGGCGCGATCGTCTTTTCCACATCGCCGCGCAGGTAGGTCGCGAAGCCGGCGAAGTTGCGAGCCCCGACCTCTGCAACGGGCTTCGACAAGGGAGGCCTCAGGTTCTCGCGCACGTGAACTGCTTCCGCGAGCGCCGCCTCTTCGTGCGCGAGGAGCCGCCGCGCGCGTTCTTCGAGCGGCGCGTAATCGCGATCGATGTAGATGCTGACGTCGAATGCATCCTCGTAGGCCTGCGGCAGCCTGTGAGGAGCATCTCGCTCGACGAGCCAGAAAAGCCTCGTATCGACCCAGTGCGCCAGGTCCGCGAGGTCGAGCACATCGTCTTCGCTCAGGCCGGCGCCTTCGATCGGGACCTTGGCAAGCTCGGCCGAGGCCTCGCGCAGCCGACTGACCTCGGCCTCGATGGCCGCCGGCGAGAGGGGCGCCACGCGGCCGTCGTACTCGTGGAGGCCGAGCTGGCGCGCAACCGAGGGCTCGTCGTCCAGGACCTCGGCGAGCACGCGGTCTCGAAGAGGCGCGAAGTCGTACGGAGAGGGCGGCGGCGGCTTCGTCTCGCCCGACGCCGATGCTTTGGCCTCCGCCCGTGTCCCGACAGGCTCCGGGGCGGATCGCGGTGACGGAGGCGCCGCGGAACAGCCCGCGGCCGTCGATACGGCGACAGAGAGCACGAACACGGACGCATTCATCGGGAGGCATTGGAGCGGACGAGCCGCTGCATGTCGAGGACGGGGCCCGTCGACCCGACGCGCGGGCTCCGTGACCGTGAGTCTCACGGGGAATCCGGCGAGCCGCACGCGGGCCCCGCGCGCAATGCGAGTCGGGCACATCGGGACAGGGCGACGCGCGCAGCGGTCCGAAATGTCTCGTCGAGGATGCTCCGAGAGGGACGAAAGCGGGAATTGCCCGAGCACGACTCGTGCTTACCTTTCGAAACAGTTTTTGAAGCAGTATTCGAAACAGCGCAGTTTTTCCCGGGAATTTTCCCGAGATCGATAACCCTAATTCACCCCATCCGGGATAACGCTCGTATGCAGCGGAGGTTTGGCGTCATGAGCAAGATGATCGCTGGACTCGGTGCCCTCGTTCTTGGATTGTCCTACGTTCCCGCGGCCCTCGCACAGCAGACCGTCGGGCCCCCGCGGTACGGCGCCTGGGTCGCGCACCCGTGCCATCCTATCGGTTGGCGGGGCGGCTGGGTCGCCCACCCGCGCCTCGCCGTCTGACTCGGAGGGCCACACTTTCACCGCTGACCGGAGCGCGCCCATGAGCGTGAGCCACGCGGGGCCGCTGCGAGATGACGGACCGGCGGCCCGGTCACTCGCCGGTGCGTGCCGCGGCGGGCCGAACGCTGGGATGCGAGGGGGCGATCGCAGAGAGGGGCGGAGCGACCGAGTCGCGTTCGCCTGGATCCATCAGCGCGACGAGATCCCCCTCGCCTCGGTCCTCTCGACGCTTCCGAGCGAAGCGGCGGGTCCACCACGCGGCCGCGTCGTCGAACAGCGAGTAGGCCACGGGAGTGGCCAGGAGCGTCAGCATCAGTGACAGGGTCTGTCCCCCGACGACCACGCCGGCGATGGACCGATTGAGCCCCGCGCCGATCCCGTGCGACATGAGCAGCGGGATCATCCCTGCCACGAATGCCACCGTGGTCATCAGGATCGGGCGGAGACGGTCGCGATTCGCGTGCAGGATGGCCTCGTCGCGGCGCATGCCTCGGGCTCGGAGGTTGATCGTGTGATCGACCTGCAGAATGGCATTCTTCTTCACGACGCCGAAGAGCACGATGATCCCGAGCGCCGACATGATCGACAGCTCCTGATGAAATATCAGAAGCGACACGAGCGCGAAGGGAACCGTGAGCGGAAGCGAAAGCATGATCGTGACCGGGTGAAGCCACGATTCGAACTGCGCCGCGAGCACGAGATACATGAAGACGAGCGAGAGCAGGATGGCGATGAGAAATCCACGGATGGCCCGTCCCGTCTCCTTGGTGAATCCTGCGGGCGACGCCGAGTAGCCGGGTGGCATGTGCAAGTCCGCGAGGATCTCGGCGAGCCCGTCCGAAACGGTGCTCTGACCCGCTCCGGGCGCCACGTTTGAGGTGATCGTCACCTGCCGCTGCCGCGCAAGACGATTGATCTGGGACGGCCCCGTTGCACGGACCGCCGTGACGACCGAGGCGAGAGGAACCGACCCGCCCGAGGCCGTCGGCACGTTCATGATCTCCAGACCGGTGAGGTCGTCCCTGTACAGCCGCTCGGCTCGAGCGTCGACGTCGTACTCCTCGCCCCCTTCGTAGAAGGAAGACACCTTCAGCCCGCCGACGAGCAGCTGCAGCGTGTTGGCCACGTCGAGGACGTTCACGCCGAGATTGGCGGCGAGGTCGCGGTTGACTTGCAGGTGAACTTCCGGATTTCCGACGATGAGGTTGGAGTCGACGTCGACCGCCCCCGGGACCGAGCGAAACTTCGCCAGCGCCTGCGTCGCGTAGTCTGCCAGGCGGTCGAGGTCGGGGCCCGAGATCGTGTACTGGACGAGCGCACTCGACTGGCCGCTGTTGATCTGCTGGGAGACCGAAACGTCGATGCGCAAGTTCGTGGGCTGGTGGGCGACGACCTCGTTGCGCACCCGCTCCATCATCTGCACCTGACTCAGGGGGCGATCCATCGGATCGACGAGGTGGACGTAAATGTTCGCGCGGTTCTGGGTTTGCTGCGGGTCGTTGCCGATCGTCATCAGCGTATGGTCGACGTACGGCATCGCCCGGACCTCGCGCGCAATCCCGTCGGCGATGATCCTCGTTTGCTGCAGGCTCGTACCTTCCGGCGCTCGAACGTTGACCTCGAACTCCCCCAGATCATTCTCGGGCTGGAAGCCCTTGGGGATGGCTGCCGCCAACCGCGGGATGGCGAAGACGGCGCAAACCGAAGAGAGAACCACCACCCAGCGCCTCTTCATCACCCAGCGCAGAACGCGCATGTACGTGCGCTCGATGGGGCCGTAGAAGGCGTCCACCGCTCGCTCGAGAAACCCTTTCTTGCGCCGGCCGCCGTGGGCCGGGGGGAGCTCGATGAGGCGCGCCGACAGCATCGGCGTCAGCGAGAAGCTGACGAGCAGCGACACGGCGATGGCGAACGCCATCGTGATTCCGAAGCTCTGGAGAAAACGGCCGACGATGCCCGTCATGAAGGCGACCGGCAGGAATACGGCCATGAGCGACAGCGTCGTCGCCAGGACGGCGAGGCCGATGTCGCGCGTCGCATTCCACGCCGCGACGAACGGCTTCTGTTTCTTCTCTTCGATGAAGCGGACGATGTTCTCGAGGACGACGATGGCGTCGTCGATCACGATCCCGACCGCCAGCGCGAGCGCCAGCAGCGTGATCATGTTGAGCGTGAATCCGATCGCGTACATCAGCGCGAACGTCCCGATGATCGAGATCGGGATGGCGAGCGCCGCGATGAATGTCGTGCGCACGTTGCCGAGAAACACCAGGACGACGAGCGCGGCGAACAGAGCGCCGAGGATCAGGTGCTCGCGCACGGCATTCAGGCTCGTGCGGATCGACTGCGAATTGTCGCGAACGACGTGCAGGTGGATCCCCGGGTTGGCCTTCTCGACCTCGACGAGACGCGCCCGGACGGCGTCCGCGACGGCCACTGTGTTCTCCCCGGATTGCTTTCTGACCGAGAGGACGAGCGATTGCGCGCCGTCCTCGGAGGCCCAGCTCGTCTCGTCCTCGCTCCCATCCTCGATGCGCGCGACGTCCACCACGCGCGTCGGATGATCCATGCTCTCGCGGATGACGATCTCTCCGATCGCTTCGACCGTCGTCACGCGGCCCTCGACGCGGAGCGCGAGACGCTGGGGGCCCGTGATGATGTCTCCCCCGGGTACTGTGATGTTCTGCGTCGCGAGCGCGCGCTCCACGTCGAACGCCGTGATCCCCGACGCAGCGAGTCTCACCGGATCGAGCCACACGTTGATCTGTCGCTTGCGGCCCCCGAGGATCGTGACCTGTCCGACGCCGCTGATGCTCTCGATCTGCCGCCTGACTCGCTTGTCTGCGAGCTCGGTGAGATCACGCTGCGACCCACTCGCCTGCAGCGCCACGAGCATGATGGGGGCCGCGTCCGGATCGACCTTCGAGATGACCGGCGGATCGATTCCCTTCGGCAGGCTCGTCAGGATGGTGTTGATATGGTCACGCACCTCCTGCGTCGCGACGTCGATGTTCTTGTCGAGAGCGAACGAGACGGTGACGAGCGAGACTCCCTGGCTAGAGCTGGATCGCAGCTCGTCGATCCCGCTGATCGTGTTGATCGCGCCCTCGATCTTGTCGGTGATCTCCGTCTCCATCTCCTCGGGAGCGGTCCCCTCGAGCGTCGTGGTCACCAGCACCGTCGGCAGATCGACCTTGGGAAACTGATCGAGCCCGAGATATCCGTAGCCGACGATCCCCACCACCGCGATCGCAAGCATCAGCACCCAGGTGAGCACCGGATGTCGAATGCAAATCGAGGCCAGCCACTGCACGGGGTACTCCTCAGTCGACGGGGGCGCCGTCCGAGAGGGCGCTCGAGGGGTTGAGCACGACGCGATCGCCTTCCTTGAGCCCGTCGGCGATTGCGACGTCTTCCCCCAGCGCAACGGCCGTCTGGACGACCCGTTGATGGAGGCGTTCGCCGTCGACCACGAAGACGCTTGGCTCCGTCGCACCGGCGAGCAGCGCCTTCTTCGGAATGACCGGAAGGCGAGCCTGGCCGGTCGACAGGTGGGCGGAAACGAACATGCCCGGCAGCAGCGCCCCATCCCGATTGTCGACGACGGCTTCCACGACGAGATCCCGCGTCTGCTCGCGCACCTCTCCGCCGATGAACTTCAGGGTCGCCTGAAAACTTCTGTCGGGGAGTCCGGCGGTCTCGAACCGGACCTTCTGTCCTTCCTTCGCGGCGAAGATGTCGCGCTCGGGAACCGTGAGCCGCAGCCGGAGCGGGTCGTCCGCGAGCAATGTGACGACCTTGGTGTCGGGTCTGACGAATTCTCCGACGTGAGCGAACCGCTCTGCGATCTTTCCCGCAAACGGAGCGCGCACCGTCGCATCGGCCACGGTCTGACTCGCTTCCGCGGCTCGCGCGCGCGCCGCCTCCTCCGAGGAGGTCTGCGTCTCGCATTGGCCCATCGCCCGGTCGTATTCCTGCTGCGTGATGGCGCCCTTCGCGAGGAGCGCTTCGTACCGCTGACAGTCCTTCTTGTACACGGCGAGCTGCCCGGCCGCCGTCTGCACGTTTGCCGCGGCCTCGCGGGCCGAAAGAGCAGCGGTCCGGGCGTCGAGCTGCGCGATCGGAGCGAAAGCCGCCACGCGATCGCCGAGCTCCACGAAGATCCGCACCACCCGGCCCGTCGCGTTTGCGGCGAGCTGAGTCCGTTCATTGGCTTCGAGGACTCCGGTCAACGTCACCTCCTGCGGCACGTCCCTTTCCTCTGCCGTGGCGGTGTCCACGTGCACCGCAGGTTGGGACGTCCTCGTCTGGACGTCCGCCCCTCGCTGGCATCCCATCGGCGCGACGAGCAGCAGCGCGAGCGCGGCTGCCGGCCTGATTCGCGCAACGCTCATCGCCTGGGGTCTCCAGCCGGACGCGCCGTGTCGAGGCGCAAGGATGCACGCGCGTACGACAGGTCGGCATCGGTCTGGATTCGGGCGACGTCGGCCCGAAAGAGGTCTTGCTCTGCCTGCAACACGTCGAGCTGCGTCGCGATTCCACCCTGGTAGCGATCCCGCGCCAGATCGGCGGCCTGAGAAGCCGCCTCGACCTGCGAGCGAGCCGCACGCGCGCGCTGGATGGACGCGTCCACCTGCTGCCAGTCGTTGAAAATCGCGTCCTCGACGCGACGCCGTGTTCCATCCGCCCGGGCTTCGGCCGCGTCGGCGGCCGCGTGCGCCGCTTTCACGCCGGCGGGGACCGTGGCATCGAGCCTCCACGTGGCCGTGAGTTGCAGGAGGTAGTACTCGTTGTGAAGGGTGATGGATGGAGCGTTCGTCAGACGCTCCTGCGCCGTTCCGGTCAGCGTCGGCAACCAGGCCGACTCGGCGGCGTGCGTGCTCTCCTCCGCCGATCGAACCGCGGCCATCGCACTCTGCACCGGGGGAAGCCGGTCGCTCGCCGACAGCCACGTGTCGAGCGGCGCTTCCTGATGAAGATCATCCACGGGAAACTCCGCACACGGCTCCGGCGTGAGCCGACTCAACGATTCGAGCACGCGTCGCTCCGTCACGACGCTCAGGCCGGCGGTGGCCACGTCCTGCTCGGCCCGCGCGACGTCGCCCCTGGCCCTCTGGACGTCCAGCTCCGAGGCGGTTCCCCCCGAGCGCTTGGCCACCGTGAGGGAGGCGTTGTCGCGAGACAGGCGAAGGTTGTGCTCCGCCGCAGCCAGCACGGCCTCGTCGGCGACGAGCTGGTAGTACGATCGCGCGACGCGGCGGGACACGTCGAGTCGTTGCGAGAACAGATCCGCGACGGACGAGTCGAGGTTCGCCTTGGCGGCAGCACGCCGATCCCAAGCCCCCACGTCCACGATGGGAACGGTGAGGGTGAAGGCACCGTCGAGCTGGTTCAGCGGCAGAATCGTCAGCGACGCTCCAGGCGGACCGTTGACTACCGACGCGGGAAAGGTGACCGCGTACTGGTTGCGGGTGTAAGTGCCCTGAGCCTGTGCACTCGGCAGAAGCGCCCCCGTCGAGCGATCCATTTCGGCTTCTCGTTGCTTCGTCGCCGCGGCAGAGACGCGAAGATCCGGGTTTGCCTCCTGCGAGCGAGCCACGAACGCGTCGAGCGGCTGGAGCCCGCGCGCGGACCGTGCCAAAGAAAAAGTCCCGGCGGCGAGACCGATCGCGACCATGATCCAGGCGCTGCCATGCGAACGGCGCACGGCCCGACCGTGCCCTCTGCGGTCGCACATCGTGACTAAGATGTACTATCGCAACGCGAGGTTGCGATAGGAAATCGACAACGGATGCGGTCATCCAAGCGAAAAAAGAAACCCTGCCGTGAGTACTTCGCCTAGCACTCGCGCCAAACGCCCGGGTCGGAGGAGCCCAGGCGCGAGCCGCAACCGCCGTGGGCAGCGCAGGACGCCGAGGACACGCGGGGTCCGCGTCGGAGGACGCAGCGAGCGAGTGGTGGCGGACGTGCTGAGCGCCGCCGCAGGCGAGCTGGCGACGCGCGGATACGCGGGCTTTCGGATCGAGAAGGTCGCAAGCGCGGCCCGCGTGAACAAGACGACCATCTACCGTCGCTGGCCGACCAAGGCCGATCTGGTCGAGGCGGCACTGCGCGAAATCGCACCCCATTCTCGGGAGAGGCCACGCACCGGCAGCGTCGCGCAAGACCTCTTCGAGCTTCTGCGGCGGCTCGTGCACTGGCAGAAGACGGCGCAGGGCGCGAGCATCGTCCGGATGGTCCACCTGGAAGAGCGCGAGCCCGCGCTCAAGCGCATCCTCGAGCGCCTGCGAGAGGAAAGCATGGGCCCCTGGATCGCGGCCATCGAGCGGGGAAAGGTCGACGGGGACATCGACGCCGAGGTCGACGCGCGCCTTCTGACCGAGATGATTCTGGTTCCCACCATGGTGCGCCTCCACCGACTCGGCGAGCGGGTGGACGATGCGACCCTCGCCGAAATAGTGCGCATCGTCGTCCGGGGCGCTCGCTCCCGAGTCAGCCGTCACTTGGGCGCGCCGGCGACGCCCAGCTCCACCGCCCGAAGGCGACCTTTGCGCTCCACTCCGTCGTTGGCGCGCACGAAGTCGAGGCATTCGGCCGCAGCGAGTGGCCGACTGAAGTGATACCCCTGACCGGCGTCGCAGCCGCGTTCTCTCAAGAACTCCGCCTGCTCGCGCGTCTCGACGCCTTCGGCGACCGCCGTCAGGTGCAGGGTGTTGGCCATCGCGATGATCGCGGTGGAGATGGCCGTGTCGTTAGCGTCGTCGGGAATGCCCTGAACGAAGGCTCGATCGATCTTGAGCGCGCTGATCGGGAAGCGCTTGACGTAGCTCAGCGACGAGTACCCGGTGCCGAAATCGTCGACTGAAATCGACACACCGATTGCCTGCAGCTCCTCGAGGGCGTGACGGGTGGAGGCGGCGTTCTCGATGAGGCTGCTCTCCACCAGCTCGATCGCGAGGCATTCCGGACCGATGTCCTCGCGCGCGAGACTGCTCTTGATGACGTTCACCAAGCGCTCGTCGCGCAGCTGTTGCGGCGAGACGTTGACCGCAATCCTCAGAGGCCGGCCGAGCGCGTCCCGCCACTCGCGCGCCTGACGACACGCCGCGCGGATGACCCACTCTCCGACGCGCGCGATGAGCCCCGTGTCTTCGGCGACCGGCACGAAGGCCATCGGTGGCATCAAACCTCGCTCCGGATGCTTCCACCTCAGGAGCGCTTCTGCGCCGATGGTCATCTGCGTGCGCAGCGAGATGATCGGCTGATAGAAGAGGACGAATTCGCCTCGTTCGAGGGCATGTCTCAGCTCGGCCTCGAGGCGCAGCCGGTCCATTGCTTGCTCGTGCATTCGAGCGTCGAAAACTTCGTGCCTTGCCCGTCCCTGGGTCTTGGCCCGGTACATGGCCGTGTCGGCATCGCGCAAGAAATCGTCCGCCCGCTCGCAGGACGGATCGCCCACCGCGATACCGATGCTGATGGAGGTGAACACGAGCTGGCCGCCAATCTCGAACGGCGCTCGAAGAGCCTCCTGCAGGTGCTCGGCCACCACCTCGGCGTTGCGCGGGGTGCCGAGGTCCGTGAGGATGAGCGCGAACTCGTCGCCGCCGAGCCGCGCAACGGTGTCCGTCGCACGCAGACTGTCGCGCAGGCGGCTGGCGATCCCCACGAGTAGCTGGTCGCCCGCGAGATGCCCCAGGCTGTCGTTGACGGTCTTGAATCGGTCGAGGTCGAGATACAAAACGGCGAACTGGAAGCGTGGATCGCGGCGGGCGTGATGGATGGCCTGCTGCAATCGATCGAGCAAGAGTGTGCGGTTGGGCAGACCCGTGAGCGCATCGTGAACGGCGCTCTTGCGCAGCTGCTCCTCGGCCTCCTTGCGGCCGGTGATATCGGTCTGCGATCCGGCGATGCGTGTCGGTCTCCCGTCGGCATCGAAGACCGCAACGCCACGGGCGAGCACCCAGCGCAGGCTGCCGTCACGGTGAACCATCCGGTACTCGTGCTCGATGTGGCTGCGCCGGGCCGACAGGTGGTCGTCGATGACGCCCTTCAGCCCAGGCAAATCCTCCGGATGTACGCGCGAGAACCAACCCTCCATTTTCGGTCCCAGCTCTACATCCGTGTAGCCGAGGATCGCGGCCCAGCGCGCGGAGTAGTAGACGCGATCGGTCACGAGATCCCAGTCCCAGAGACCGTCGTTCGCGCCTCGGGCCGCGAGCGCATAGCGCTCCTCGCTCTCGCGCAACGTGGCCGCAATCCTGCGCTCACGCTCGAAGCCCTCACGCAGCGATTCCAGAAGCTGCTCCCGATCCATCGCTGCGCCGAGCAGGGCCGCCCACTGACCGGTGCTCCCGAAGTTGTCGGAAAGCTCGGTCTCGATGGGACCGATGAGCGTGAAGAGCCCGCGGTTCTTGTCCCTGGCGTCGGCCGGCCCGCTGACGGGGATGACCGTGACGATGTGATTGCCCCCGAGGCCCTGGGCGCGGGCGGCCAACTCCGGCGGCGGGAAGTCCTGCGGCGCGTACGTCGGAGCGAGCGCCCGGACGGGCCGGGTGTCCGAATGATACGAGCTCATCACGCGCAGCACCCTCGTGCCGTCTCGTGTTTCCCAGAGCGCGAGAGAAGCCTCGCGGATCGGCGTCCAGCACAGCCAGTCGAGCGCCTGCGCTCCGGCGAGATCGGCGCCGGTGAGTGTGAGATTGATCTTGCGGTTCGCCTCGGAAACGGAGTCGTAATAGCGGCGCCGACGTTGCTCGACGACGCGCGCAGTGCGCGCGATCTCGCCGCGGAGTTGCGCGAGACCCTCGCGAACGCGTTTGCGCCGGCGATCGCTGGCCGGGAGCCTGCGCATCCAGACACGCGCTGCCCCGGCAAGCAGAGGGTGCAGCGCCTCGACGGTCTCGACGTCCTGCATGAGCCCGAGCAGCGTCTGAATCGCATCTCCGAGCGCGGGACCCTCGGGAGGATCGCTGCCGATCGCGATGGCCTCGACGAAGCGGGCGATCGTTCGCGCACTGGGTAGGGCTTCCGGCGTCACGGCCTCGGCGGTCGGATCGGCGGTGACGAAGTCGATCAGGGCATCCGCCAGCTCCTCGACGCCTCCGCTGAACGCGTGCGAAAGATCGGTGCGGCGTTCGGGCGGACGCTTACAGCCGCAGCTCTGCCGCTGGATCAGCTTCGTCGGGACGCGGACCGGCGACTGTGGAAAAGGACGCCCGTCGATCAGATGATCCAAGAGCACGTCGGCCGCCCGCGCTCCGACGCTGTCGAAGCGCTGGCGCACGGTGCTGAGCGGAGGCGATGTGTACTGCGAGGGCTCGATGTCGTCGAACCCGATGATCGCCACGTCCTGCGGGACGCGGTAGCCGGCCGCAAGGAGTGCACGCAGGATCTCGAGCGCGTTCGTGTCCGCTCCCGTGACGAGAGCCGTGAACGGGACACCCGCCGCGACGATCTTGCGGCCGACCTCACGGCCATCGAGGGCATCGTTTCCCGGCATGGCGAAGAACAGCGCCGGGTCGGGCTCGATGCCGTGCTCACTCAGTGCGAACTTGTACGCGTCGTACCGCTCGCGAATGTCGTTCTGCGTGAGGGTACCGGCAAACCCGATGCGTCGATGGCCGTGCCCCAGCAGATGGCGTGTCGCCTCGAGGGCCCCGCCGAAATTGTCAGGCAGTATCGTGCAGTCCGCGATGTCGAGGTGGGAGCTGACCATGACGAGCGGGCGTCCACCTGCCGCGATGCGCTGGTAGTACACGGCGCCCTCGAGATCGTTGATGCCGATCCAGCCGTCGATGACATCCCAGCCGAGGGGCGCCGTACCGGGCTCGTCGGGCCACGTCGCCTCGAGACCCATCGACTGAAACGCCACGACGCGGCCTCCGCGACGGCTTGCCGTGCGGTGAATGCCCGCCAGCAATTGCGCGTAATAAAATCCCCCGAGAAGCGGTATGAGCACGCCGAGGGTCGGGCCACCGCGACTTCCCAGCGGCTGGTCGTCCTCTTGCGCGACACGACGCGCTCGATCGCCGCCGGGCTGCACGTCTCGTTGAGACGGCAAGGACGGCCCATTTCTGAAGGGGCGAGCGTCCGTCGACCTGTGTTCTCCCGCGACTTGTCCTTCCTTCTCTCCTTGTCTTTCGTCCCCGAAGCATGCTTCGTTGCGCTCGATGAAATTCTTCCTCCCACGCTGGTACGAAACGGTGATCCGCGCGGCTCTCGTCGGCCTCGCCGTGCTCCCGATGTCAGGCTTGCTCGCGTGCAGGAGCCACTCTTCGGCCGCGACGGACGGCGGCAAGCCAGATGCCGGCGCCGCCATGGCCGGACTTCCGGCGCCGGCGGACGTCGCTTCGCCCCCTGCAGACGCATCTCGAACCGCGAGCGGCCTTGCGAGCAAGGTGCTGACGGCCGGGACGGGCACCGATCACCCAGCGCGTTACGATTCTGTGAAGGTGAACTACACGGGATGGACGACGGACGGGAAAATGTTCGACAGCACTGTCGCACCGCCGCGCCCGGGCCGCCGGCCGGGCCCGCTCACACTGTCGCTCAGCCGCGTGATCCCGGGATGGACCGAAGGGATCCCGCTGATGGTCGTCGGCGAGAAACGACGGTTCTGGATTCCCGAGGATCTCGCGTACAAGGGAAGGCCGGGCGCTCCAGCGGGCATGCTCGTGTTCGACGTCGAGCTCGTCGACATCATCCCCGGTCCCAAGCCACCCGACGATCTGGCGGCGGCCCCGCCTGACGCCGAAAAGACCAAGGACGGGCTCGCGAGCAAGATCACGCAGAAAGGCACGGGCACCGAGCATCCGCACCCGAACGACGCCGTGCGCCTGAACTATTCGATCTGGCAGACGGACGGCAAGCTACTCGATGCGCCCCAGACCCAACCGGTCGTGCGACCCGTGACGGGGATCTCCTCGGGCTGGACGGAGGGGCTAGAGCTCATGGTTGCCGGAGAAAAACGCACCTTCTGGGTGCCCGCCGCGCTGGCCACACCTGCCCGTCCGGGAGCGCAGCCCCCGTCGAGCGACGTGACGATGGTCATTGAGCTTCTCGACATCGTGCCCGGACCGAAGACCCCTCCCGACGTCAAGGCACCTCCGAAGGACGCGATCGTCGAGAAGGACGGCCTGGCGACGAAAGTGCTCACGAAGGGCACGGGCACCGTTCACCCTACGAGGACCGACAACGTCAGCGTCAACTACGCCGGATGGACGACCGACGGGAAAATGTTCGACGCGTCGTTCACGCGCGGCGAGGCGGTGACCATGTCGCTCGGAGCCGTCATTCCGGGCTGGAGCGAGGGGATTCAACTCATGGTCGAAGGCGAGAAGCGTCGCCTCTGGATCCCCGAGCAGCTGGCTTACAAGGGTCAGCCGCAGCGTCCCCAGGGAATGCTCGTCTTCGACGTCGAGCTCGTGAAAATCATCGGTCCCGGTCGGGGCGCATTCGGGATGCCGCCTCCGGGCTCCGGCGGTCCGGTCCACCCGATGATGCCCCCCGGGCATCCTTGAGTTTGTGGGCGCTATTCGCAGCGCAGAATGACGCAAGCGTCTCCGTGGATGGCGTCGTTCGTCGTCGTCGCGCCCAAGCCGGCCGCGAGCCCGCCCGTGCTTCCGCACAGGGCGTAATCGACGGCCAGGTTGGTGGTGTTGGGAGTGTTGCCGGCGCCGGCGACTGCCGTGAAGCCCCCCGTCGTGGTCGAGGTGCCACCGTTTCCGCCGAGGCCGCCCGTGCCGGTCGCTCCTCCGATGGCTCCAGCGCCACCGCCTCCGCTTCCGCTGGAGCTTCCGTTGGCCCCCGCCTCTCCTCCACCGGAGACTCCACCGGTCGTGGCGCTCGGAGGCCCTCCGGGTTGGCCTTCGTCGCCGGCCGTGGTCTCGCCCGCTCCGCCACCGGCGCCCACGAACACCGTCGTCGTGCCGGTGGCAATCGTCGTCAAGCCTCCGCCGCACGCGGCTGCTCCTGCGGTGAACTGCCCCCCGGAGACCTGTGTGCCCACCGTGCTCGCGCCGCTGCCCGTATAGCCGACGCCTCGGTCGTCGAAGGTCCCTCCCGTGGCGACCCATACGTTGATCGTCGCACCGGCCACTAGGCCCGTGAAGGAGCCTGTCACGACTGCGCCGCTGCCGCCATCTTGGGATCCGTTGCCCCCGCCGCCCGCTCCCCACGCCTCGAGAAGGACGGTGGAGCACGATGCAGGCACCGTAAATACTTGCGCGGTCGCACTGGTGTTGGCCTTGTTGAACACCTGGATGTAACCGTGACAAGCGCCGCCCGAACACTCCTGGCCGGCCGCGCATGTGTTTCCACACGTTCCGCAGTTGGCGCTATCCGATTGCGTGTCCGCGCAATACGGCGAGCCGGACGATGGCGTGCACAGCGTCTGACCGGTCACGCACTGCGAGTGGCAACTTCCGCTGGAGCATACCTCTTGCGCCCCGCACGCGTTGCCGCATGCCCCGCAGTTCAAGTTGTCCGATTGCTCGTTGACGCAGGTCAG